>NZ_CP017561.2:949500-1266000 GCF_001865575.2 Paraburkholderia sprentiae WSM5005 | reverse complement strand
AGTCGACGATCCAGAAGCGGCCGTCGTGCTCGACGATCATGTCGATAAATCCTTTGACGAACCCCCGCAGCGCGCCAGGCTCCAGCGCGACGTCGGGATAGCCGTATTCGATCAGCAGCTTGCGCAACGCCGGCAAATCGAGCGACGGCGCCGCGAACAAAAACTCGAGTTCATTCAGGCGCCGATGCGGATCGAGCCGCGCGAGCGTCATGCCGGGCACGAGTTCGGTGGAGACGACGTCGGCGATCAGCCGATGCATCATCGCGGGCAAACGCGCGGCGAGCTCGGGCGCGGCCGGGGCCGGACGCTCGCGCAGCGCGCCACGGATCGCCTCGGGCCACGTGCGCGCGTCGCTGAAATCGGCCAGTTCGAACATGCGATGCAGGCAATCGCCGGCCGCCGCGCCGCGCGGGAACGCGAGGATGTCGTCATCGGCATGTGCCGCGGGGTTGGCCACGGCGACCGGCGCGAGCAGCGGCGCGGACTCGAGCGCATCGGCGATTTCGTCGTGATCGGGCCGCACGTCTTCCTGTGGCGCGGGCGCCTCCCCGCTCCTGCCGCCGGCCGCGATCAGGCCGCTAAAGCTCGCGATGCGCCACTGATCGCGCAACGGCCGCCGATTCGCGCGAGCGCGCAGATGCGCGCCGTGGTCCTGCAGACTTTCCAGCGGCATGCGGCGGGTCACTTCGGGCAGCGCCTGCAACCTGACCGGCCCACCCGCCAGCGCCTGCCAGCTCGCCGCGAGCGCGGCTTCGTCGGGCGGCTCGGCGAGCCATCCGACGAAGCTGTGGCCGCTGCCGCCGACGAGCCAATTCAGCACGCTGCGACGCGATTCCTTCGTCGAGCGCGACGACAGATACGTGCCCGCGACCAGGTAGCAGCGATACACCGCGCGCGTGAGCGCCACATAGACGAGCCGCGCGCGTTCCGCGGCCTGCTCGCGCAGCGCGTAACACGAGGCGCGCTCGGTTTGCTCTTCATCGCAACCGTAGTGCAGCACCGCGTCGCCGCTGTCATCGTGATACTCACGCGCATCCGGCAAGCCCGACGATGGCGGCTCGCGCAAACCCCCATCGTTCAGAAACGGACAGAACACGACTGCGTATTCGAGTCCCTTCGATTTATGGACCGTCACGATCTGCACGAGATTGCGATCCGACTCGAGCCGCAGCTGCGCCTCGTCACCGCCGCCCTGCTCGCGCTGCGCGGCGAGCCAGCGCAAGGTCGGCGCAATGCCGGGCAGGGTGGCCGCGCGCGCCTGCACGAGTTCGGCGAGATGATTCACGTTGGTCAGCCGACGCTCACCGTCGACACCCGCGACGAGCCGCTGCGCGACACGCAGCTCGCGCATCAGCGTGCGCCACATCACCGCGAAGCCGCGTTCGTGCCACAGCATCCGGTAGCGTGAAAAACGCTCGACCCAGCCCATCGCGTCGGCGGGATCGAGCGCTGGCGTCGATTCGCCGATGGCCATGGGCGCATCGGCGACCTGTGTGAGACGCCACAGCGCGGCGGCGTCGAGCCCGAGCCAGTCGGTCGCGAGCGCGGCGCGCAGGCGGCGCAGATCCCCGGGTGTGTCGATGGCGGCCAGCACGCGCTCGATCTGCTCGGCGTCGAGCGTCGCGAACACCGACGCCTGCGCAAGCTCCACGCTGCCGACGCCCCACGCGGCGAGCACGCGTTTGACGAGGCTGCCCTGCTTGTGCGTCTGCACGAGCACCGCGATATCGCCCGGGGCGAGCGGCTGGTCGCCGATCATCACCAGGCTTTCACGCGCGCCGCGCAACAGCCGCACGATTTCCGCCGCGCACGCTTCGCTCGCCGCGCGCTGCGCGTCGCGTTTGCTCAACGTCGCCTCGCCTTGCGGCAACGTCCAGATGCGGAAATCGCCGCCGCTCGACTCCGGCTCGGCAAACGGCGCGCGGCGCCGCTCGCCCGCACGCACTGGCTGATAGTCGAGCCCGTCGAGCACGAACGCCTGGCGGTTTGCCTCGAAGATCCGGTTGCAGGCCTCGACGATCGGCGCGGTCGAGCGCTGGTTGACCGCGAGCGTGTAGCGCGCGGAGGCCGACTCGCGCGCCGCCAGATACGTGTGCAGATCCGCCGCGCGGAAACTATAGATCGCCTGCTTCGGATCGCCGACGAGGAATAGCGGGCCGGCCGGCGCAAAGATGCGGCTGAAGATGGCGAACTGCAGCGGATCCGTGTCCTGGAACTCGTCGATCAGCGCGGCCGGATAGCGGCTGCGCAATGCATCGGCGAGCCAGCCATGCGCGGCCAGCGCGCGATACAGATTCGCGAGCAGATCGTCGAACGACACGACGCGGCGCGCGCGCTTGCGCGCCACCAACTCCGCCGGAGCGTAGTCGAGCCATGTCTGCACGAGCGCGAGCCAGCGGGCGCGCTGCGCGGCCTCGGCCGCGACGACGGCTGCGGCGAGCGCCTCGGCGTGCTCGAAGAACGGATGCGCGGGCGGCTCGAACTTGACCTTGGTCGCCTTCTTCAATGCCGAGGCCGTCAGCTTCAACGCGGCGCGCGGCGGCGGCACATGGCAGTCGCCGTGCGCGAAGTACTCGGTCCACGCGGCGATCGCCGCGCTCACGTGATCGGGCTTGTGCGTAGTCTTGCTCAGACGCTCCTGGGCCTCGGCGAGCAGCGCGACGATCGCATCGCGTTCGGCCTGCCAGATTGCGCACGCGAGATCGAAGCCGGCCTGCGGATCGGCGTTTGCGCCGTCCGCGTCGACGCTGCCCCAGCGCAACTGGGCGAGCGGCTTTTTCAGCCGCCGCGCCAACTGCTCGTCGAGCGATGCGGGACCGGCGCGCCTCGCCACCAGCCATGCGGCGAACGCCGGATGCGCATGCGCGACCGGCTCGACCTGCTCGCGCCAGAAATCGGCGGCGAGCTCGAAACGCAGTGCCGCGTCGTCGGCTTCCATCTCGAACGCAAACGGCATCGCGGCGGCGAACGGCGCTTCCTGCAACGCGCGCTGACAGAACGCATGGATCGTGTGGATCGCGGCCTGATCGAAGGTGCGCAGCGCGCGACGCACGACTTTCAATGCGGCTGCGCGCTCGATGCCGTGCTCGGGCGCGAGCGTCGTTTCGAACAGCCGGCGGATGAACGGATCGTCGCCGGCATCGTCCAGCTCGATCGCGCGATGCAGTTCCGCGAGACGACCGCGAATGCGCTCGTGCAGCTCCGCGGTCGCGGCCTTCGTGAACGTGACGACGAGAATCTGATCCGCGTTCAGGTTCTTTTCGAGCAGCAGCCGCACGTACAGCGCGCAGATGTTCCAGGTCTTGCCGGTGCCCGCCGAGGCTTCGATCTGGTTCACGCCGTCGAGCGGACAGGCGAACACGTCGAGTTCGTCGGCGGCCAGGCTTTGATGGCGCAGCGCGTCGCTCATGAGACGCTCCGCACATGCTGGATCAGTGGCTTGAAGACGATCGCGGCGAGGCTGCCGAACGGTTCGTCGAGCGTAAGCGGTGTGCCGCGCAGCGCGATGCGCAACGCGGGGTCGTCGGATTCGCCACGCACGCGGTCGTTGATCCACACGCCCTGCGCCGCCGATTCGCTTTCGCTGACCCTCGCCCATGCGCTTTTCGGGAAAAAGCGCAGCGGCAGTCGGCGTCCCGCGTTGAAGAGCGCAGCCAACGGCGCGAGTTCGTCGAGCGGCGCCGCGACGGGCGCGAGCTCGAAGCTCTCGCCGCTACCGTGCCATACGGTGCGGCGCGGACCGCCCGGCTGCGCCGCGCAATAGGCCAGATGCGAGAGCCACGCGGACAGATAGTCGCGCGCGCTGGCTTTGGCATAACGAAAGATCACCTGTCCCGTTCCGGTCAGCAGGTTCAACGTGCCGCGCAATTGCAGCGGCGTTTCCGCGGACTCGCGCAGCAGCGCATCGTGCTCTCCGAACAGGTTGACGGTGCTATCCATGCCGTCGCCGCCCCGCGGCCAGCGCGGCGCGACGTCGAGCACGAACGGCAAACGCTCGACGCCGTCGGCCACCTCGCGTCGCACGCTTTGCGCCAACTGCCGCAGCGCCGACAGTTCGCGCGCGCGCCACACCGCGCCGGTCGCGCCGCCGGGCAGCTCGGGGCTCGCCTCGGCGACGCGCTGCACGCGGCTGAACATCACGTCGTCTTCGATATCGGCGTCGAGCAGCACCGGCAGCAGCCGCTCGGCGAGCGCGTCGCGGCCCGCGTAGTCGAGATCGAACGGCTCGGTGTCGAGCAACTCGCCCTGCGCATCCGACAACGCGATACCGAGCCGGTCGCGCAGCAGCGCGCGCGCCGGATGGCGCCAGAAGCGCACGAAGTCGTCGAAGCCGATCTCGTGCGCGTCTTCGGGCGGCAGCGGTTGATCGAAGAACGGCGCGGCGGCGGCACGGTGGGGTTCGGCGAGCAGCGTGGCCAGTTCGGCGCGATCGGCATCGTACGTAAACAAGTCGGGCTGCGCCGAAAAATAGTCCGACGCGAACGCCTGCAACGGATGCTCGACGATGAACTCGCGCCGCGCGCTGTCGACCTCGACCGGACTCGCATGCTCGCCCGCCGACACCTGCGCGAGATGATCGAGCAGTTCGTCGACGAGAGCGGCCGGCGGCAGCGGCGCGTTATCGCGAATGCTACGGCCCGTGTAGGCGATGAAGAACCGCTCGCGCGCGGCAAGCAGTAGATCGAGGAACAGATTGCGCTCGTCGTCGCGGCGCTGACGATCGCCGGCCTTGCCGAATGCGGCCATCAGATCGAACTCGTCGGCACGCGCGAGCGACGGCAACACGCCGTCGTCCATGCCGAGCAGGCAGACCACCCGGAACGGCAAACCACGCAAGCTGGTCAGCGAAGAAAACGTCACGCTGCCCCAGGGCACACCGCCGCGCGCGGGGTCGTCGAGCGCTTCGGTGAGCGCGGTGCGCACCACCGACGCCGGCAGCAATACGTGCTGCGCGCCGGCTTGCATCGCGGCACTCATCGCGTCGAGCGCGTCACGCGCGGCCGCGAGCGAATCGGCGAACTCGACGCCGCCGTCGAAGCACTGACCGAGCGTGTCGAGCAGCAGCTGCGACCAGGCGGCCGGCGTGCGCTCGATCGCGCAGCTCGCCGCGAAGCTATCGATGTCGTCGACGAAACGCGACAGGCGGCCGAGCAATTCGGCGTCCGAACCGTCCGCGCCTTCGACCGGCAGCCACGCATCGACCGGCTCGCCGCCGGCCGGCATCGCGTAGCCGAGGTACAGGCGCGTCAGCGCATCGGCGAACGTGTGACGCGCGACCGGCACGTGCTCGCCAGCCGGTTCGAGCGGCGCGAGCCCGCGCCGCGCGCCGGCCGCCGCCAGCCATTCCTGCGCGGCTTCGAGCGAATTCGCATCGATGCCGTACCGCACCGCGATCGCATCGACGCGCAGCCATTCGATCAGATCCGGCGCGCCGACGCTGCGCTCCGGCAGCGCGAGCCAGTCGAGCAGCACACGCGCGACCGGATTGGCCTGCGACGGCGGCAAGCCGGTGATCCGGTACGGAATGCGGCGCGTGTCGCCCGCGGGAGTCGTGCCGAACACCGCGTCGATCAGCGGGCCGGCCGCCGCCAGATCTGACACGGCGACCAGCACGTCGGACGGCTGCAGATCGTCGAACTCGTCAAACCAGCCGAGCAGCCGATCGTGCAGCACTTCGAGTTGCCGCGACAGGCTATGGCAGACATGCACCTCGATACCGCGCTCGAGCGGCCGCTCGTCGGCATCGGCTTCGTCGCGCAGATCGAGGATGCCGTTCTGCACGGCCGCGAGCCAGCTCGACTCGGGGTTTTCGGTGAACTCGCCGGTCTCGGCCGATGCGGCGCTTTCAGTCAGCTCGTGCAGCATATGCAGTTGCGCCTGAGTCTGGCGGCCCCATTCGGCGAGCAACGGATGACCGACTTCCTGATAGTCGAGTTGTCCCGCCGCGTCGAGCGCCTGCACGCGCCCTTCGCTGACCACGTCGAACCAGAACTCGCGGCATGGGTTCATCACGTAAAGACGCACGTCGATCCAGCGCGACAGCGCACGCAGCAACGCGATATGCAGCGGCGGCATGGTGGGCAGCGCGAACACGCTGACCGCCTCGGGCCATTGCGCGTTCGAGATGGCCTCGAGATCGAGCGCGCCGATTTCATCGAGGAACCGATACGCGGGCGGCAGCGCGGCCGCGGAAGTTTGCGCGTGAGCGCCGGCTTGCGCGAGTTCCGCAAGCACCGCACGCCACAGCGCCGCCTGCCAGCGCTCGTCCTCGCGCGCCGCGTCGCTCGCGCCGGTAAGACGCGGACCGGTCTGGTCGGCCGCGCCAGTCGAGAAGATCGAGCCGCCCTTCTGCCATTGCAGCAGCCATTCGGGGCGATAGGTCAGATAGTGATCGAGCACAGTCGCGACCCGCCGCGCGAGCTCGTAGCGCATCGAAGCGTCGGCCGCATCGAGATAGGTGCGCAGACGCGGCGACGCGTTCCACGGCAGCGCTTCGTCCGAGTCGTCGAGCAGCCGATAGCAGCGCCACACGAGCCGGTCCGGCGCGAACGGCGAATGCTTCGGCACCTCGATCACGCCGCCGATTTGGGCCCATAGCCATTGCGCGAGATAACCAAAGTTAACATTTGCGCAGATACCTTGGCGCGCGGCGATATCGAGCTCGAGCCGCCGGCGCACGGCCGCGCTCGGCACGATCACGGGCCGTGCGGTCCACGGGTCGGACGGCGCGTGCGCGAGGTCGCCGAGCAGCGCGTCGACCAGCGTTTCATAGCGGTTCGAGTAGAAGAGCTGAAGCATGGATTCCAGATGACATTTGGCACGCGGAGGGTCAGTGAGCGATGCGCGCGAGCCTTCACGGACATTGAAGCGACAGCATAACAAACCCATCCCCAGGGCATCACCTGGCCGAACGGACGAGCTCGGAACGCGCGCGAAATCAGTTAGACTCGACGGCAGTTTCGCGCTGTCTTTCCAACTGCGGTTTTCTCGGTGAATGGATTCAGGTAGTCGATGCGCTATTCGGTCGAAATAAGAAAATTCCTTTATAGCCAGTATTTTTATGGCGGCCTGCGCATCGCGGTCGGCGTGTCGTTACCGGCCATCTTGTGCCTGATCGTGTTCCACGATCGCGAGCTCGGCTTCACGATCGCGACCGGCGCGCTCGGCGCCTGCGTCGTCGACATGCCGGGCCCGCTCAAGTACAAGCACAACGAGATGCTGGCCTGCTCGGTGATCGGCTTTCTGTCCGCGCTCGCCACCGGCCTCGCCACCGTCAGTCCGATCGCGCTCTGGTGCACGGTGGTGCCGCTCACGTTCGTGCTGTCGCTGATCGTCGTCTACGGCAACCGCTGGCCGCAGATCAGCTTCGCGACACTGTTCATGATGATCATGACGCTGGAGGAGCACTTCACGCCGCTGCAGGCGCTCGTCAACGCATCGTGGATCCTGCTCGGCGGTCTCTGGTACACGTACTGGTCGACCTTCGTGAGCCGCTGGATGATGCATCGGATCGAGCAGCAGGCGCTCGCCGAAAGCGTGTTCGCGTGCGCGGACTATCTGCTCGCGCGCGCCGCGTTCTACGACCTCGACAACGATCTCGACGAGTGCTATCGCAACCTCGTCGACAAGCAGATTTCCGCGGTCGATCGCCAGGACGCCGCGCGCGACATCGTGTTGCGCAATCTGCCCAAGTTGAAGCGCGGCAAGCTCGAACCACGCCGCGCGATGCTCTACAACCTGTTCATCAATACCGTCGATCTGCACGAGCTGTTCGTCGGCGCGCACACCGATTACACGCTCGTGCGCAGCACGTTCGGCGGCTCCGATCTGCTGGTGTTCTATCGCGATCTGATCCGCAAGGCGGCCGAAGACCTCGAGGAGATCGGCCTCGCGGTGCTGCAAAACCAGGCGCCGCGCAAGCGCGTGAACGTGAAGGCGGAATTGCGCGCGATCGAGTATGAAATCGAGCTGATGCGCAAGCAGGCGCTGCCCGCGCAGAACCCGGAGGCGTATTCGGCGGTGTCGGCGAATTTCCGCCGCATCTGGAGCGCCACGCGGCTGATCGACAAGATGCGCCGCAGCCTGGCCTCCGAGCCGGGCCCGACCGAAACCGAACTACGCATCGACCAGGCGCTAAGCCGCTTCGTATCGAGCCGGCGCGTGCCGTTCGGGCAGATCTTCTCGAATCTGACGATGGCCTCGCCGAGCTTTCGCCACGCATTGCGCGTGACGATCGCGGTCGCGGTGGGCTTCTGGCTCGGCCGTCTGCTGCCGCTCACGAACGCGTACTGGATCGTGATGACCACCGTGATCATCCTGAAACCCGGCTACTCGCTCACCAAGCAGCGCAACGGGCAGCGGATCATCGGCACGCTGATCGGCTGCGCGGCGAGCATCGCGCTGATCATCTTCGTGAAGGAGCCGCACATCCTGATGGTCGTGATGTTCGCGTCGATGGTGATGAGCTATAGCCTGCTGCTGTTCAACTACGCGGCGAGCGTCGTGTTCACGTCGTCGTATGTGCTGCTGCTGTTCCATCTGCTCGCGCCGGGCAGCATGCGCATCATCGGCGAGCGCGCGATCGACACCGTGGTCGGCTGCGCGATCGCGATCGCGGCGAGCCACCTGTTCCCGTACTGGGAGTACCGCTTGATGGGCAAGCTCGTCAACAACATGATCAGCGCGACGCGGCAGTATCTGGAAGCGAGCTGGTGGTGGAGCGGCAAACCGGCCGCGGCGGTGGTCGCGACCGTGACCGAAGCGGGCGCGCGCGCGCCGGCGGCGGCGATGGCAGACCCCGCGATCGGCTTTGGCGGGCCGGCGTTTGTCGTCGCTGGCGCCGAAGCGGAAGCGGAACCGGCCGCGGAAGCGGATGGCGGCGTCGGTGCGCGCGGCGCTGGGCGCGCCGGTCTGGCACAGCAGATCGCCGGCGCTAGCGACAAGGCGAAGCCAGGCAACGCCAACCCTGACACCACCACGATCCGCAGCGCGACCGCGCGCCCGGCGAGCGGCGCATCGGCCGCTGCGATCGCGGCGGCGACCGCGCTCGACCGCGATTACCGTTATCGCCTCGCGCGCAAGAACGTCCACGTTGCTTTCGCCAACCTCGGCCAGGCATTCCAGCGAATGATGCTCGAACCGAAGTCCGCGCAGAAGTTCGTGCCGGAGTTGAACGGTCTGCTGGTGCGCAGCCACGTGCTCGCGTCGCAGATCACGGCCGCCGCACCGCTGTTGCGCACCTCCGCGCAACAGCAGCAACAGGTCGAGGACATCTCGCTACAGCCGCTGCAGCGCGCTTTGAGCCTCGTGCGCGACAACCTGAGCGCCGCCGAAGCCGGCACGGCGTTGCCTGCCGAGCAAGGCGAGCAGATCAAACTGATGAGTCGCGAGCTCGACGCGATGGTCGTCCAAACGGAGAAATCGCCGGACTATACGGCCGATGCCGTGCACGACACGAAGCTGCTCGCGCATCAATGCAAGCAGATGCTCGCGGCGTCCGCGCAGATTCGCAAGGACGCGAGCATGATCCGGTTGCCGGAGCAATGAAGCAGGAAGCGCGGTGGCGTTATTGCGCGGCGCCGCTCGCCGGTTTCATCGCGTTGGCCGCCGCGGCCGCCGCCGAAGTGACCGACGGCACCTGCGCGTTCTGGCTCTCGAACTCGTGCTTTCCGCGGATCGCGTTGTAGATCAACGTGGCGATCACGAACAGGATCGCCACCACGATGAAGACGGCGATGCCAAAAGTCGGGTTCTTGGTGCGCGGCGGTTTGGTCATGAAGCGGGCTCGGTTCGCGAAGCAGTCGCGGGTGGGTCGGGAAGGCGGCATTCTACGCCCAGTGGGCTTGCACGCGGCTTGCAGCCGACGCGAGCGAGTGACGAGAATGACGGTGGCGTGCCCGCTCGAGAGGCAGCAAGCGGCACACCCGGTGTCCATCAATCGTCCACGACGATCAGGTCACCGCCGAAGAACGCACCGGCAACGCCGTCGAATACTTGATCTGCTCCATCGCAAAGCTCGAACTCACGTCGTATAGCGGCACGGCCGTGATCAACTGCTTGTAGATCCTGTCGTAGTCGTCAATGTCGGAGACCACCACGCGCAGCAGATAGTCGGTCTCGCCGCTCATCCGGTAGACCTCGACCACTTCCGGGATGTCACGCACCGCTTGCGTAAACGCGGCGGCCCACGTCTCCGTGTGCTGATTGGTACGCACCGCCACGAACACCGTAGTGCCGACGCCGAGCTTGCGCGCGTCGCACAGCGCCACCTGCGCGCGAATCACGCCCGCCTCCTTCAGGCGCTGCAGCCGCTTCCAGCAAGGCGTTTGTGACAGGTTCACGCGCTGCGCGAGTTCGGCGATCGGCATCGTCGCGTCCGCCTGTAGCAGTTCGAGCAGCTTCCGATCGATGATATCCATACCCATACCACCACCCCTAATAGGAAATTATTCTACTTTTCTGACGGTCGGGGGAATTATATGGAAACTCTTTCTCCGCTCATACCGGTATAAATATCGATACCGAAAACTGCCGACCAGCAGCAGACACGCTGCATAAAAACTATGAGCGACGACCTTCGCGCCACCGCTTGTGCGCATCTTCCCCACTGCCTGAAGCCGCTATCCGACCCGGCCCGACTTGAAGCCGCCGCGCTGCCGATGCACACGCAGGGCGATATCGGGCGCACGCCGCTCGAGCGGCTGTGCGACACGCTCGACGCGATCTTCGAAGCCTGCGCGACATTCCCGGAACCGTCGCATTCGACGTTTTTCGCGCGCAGCATGCGGCTCGCACTCGCCGAGGCGGCCGCCGACCCGGCGCTGCTCACACCGATGCAACGTGAAGGCTCCGCCGGCAGCTATCGGCGCCATCTGCTGATCGCTGATCCGCGAGGCCGCTACGCGATTGCCGCGCTGGTCTGGCAACCGGGCCAGGCGAGCCCCGTGCACGCGCACCACACCTGGTGCGGTTACGCGGTGGTCGAAGGCAAGCTGCGCGAAACGATCTTCGAATGGGACGACGCGCGGCAGTGCGCAAGCGCGCTGCGCGCCCAGGCGCGCAAGCGCGGCGCGGTGTCGTTCGTGCGCAGCGGCCGCGGCGCGATTCATCGGCTCGGCAACGGCAGCGATGCGCAGGCCGTGTCGCTGCACATCTATGGCGTCGAAGGGGCGCGGATCGGCACGCACGTGAACGATACCGTGCGTGTAGCCGATGCGGCGGAGCTGGTTCGACGGTTGCACGTCACGACGTGACGTGATCGCGCGATGACGCGGTTACGCGAAATACGAGCACCCCGGCCGTCGTCGCACAGCCCCCGGCAAACGCCCGCCTCAACTCTTCCCGCTCACGTCACCCGCCGTCGGAATCTGCGGCGGAATCGGCGCGGTCTGTCCGGTGGGCGCCGGCGCCGGACGCGGTTCGTGCGACACGTCACGCGCGGGCGCAAGCGGCACATGTGTCGATGCGCGCGCCGACGGGCCCACTACGTCCACTTCATGCTCAGCTTCGCGCGGATGCTCGTGCGCCGCTTCGTGGGCTCGTTCGCGCGTGGGTTCATGCACCCTGTCATGGGCTTTGCCGTGACCGCCGTCCCGCGCCCGCTGATGCGCATCGCCACGTGCGTGCCTGCTGTCGTCGACAACGGCGTCCACAGGCGCGACGAAGCCGGTCATCTCATCGTCGCGCAACGGCTCGCCCTCGCTATCCTTCGACGACGTGTACACCCGCATCTGCGCGACCGGAATCTCGATGCCCGCCTCGTCCATCCTGCGCTTGAGCCGCAGGTTGAACGCGCGCGCGACGCTCCATTGCTGCAGCGGCCGCGTCTTGATCTGCCCTTTGACGACCATCCAGTTCGGATCGAAGCGGTCGAGCCCCCACACCTCGATCGGCCCGAGCATCTCGCGCCGGTAGCGGAAATCGGCCATCAGCTCCGCGCCGACTTCGCGGATCAACTGCGTGATCTCATCGACATCGGTGGAGAACGACATGCGCACCTCGAACACCGCATACGCGAAATCGCGCGACAGGTTCTTCACGATCTTGATCTGCGAGAACGGAATCGCGTGGATCGCGCCCTGCCCGTCGCGCAGCCGCACGGTGCGAATCGACAGATGCTCGACCGTACCCGCATGCCCGCCGTCGACGTCGATCCAGTCTCCGACCGAGATCGTGTCCTCGATGATGATGAAGAGACCAGTGATCAGATCGGTCACCAGCGACTGCGCGCCGAAACCGATCGCCAGACCGATCACGCCCGCGCCCGCGAGCAGCGGCGTCACGTTGATGCCGAGGTTCGCCGCGGTGACGATGCTCGCGATCGTCATGATCGTCACCAGCAACACGTTGCGCACGAGCGGCAGCATGGTACGCGCGCGCATGCTCGGGCTGCGCCCCTTGTTGCGTGGACCGCCCGGATTGAGCGCCTCGGTGATCGCGGTGTCGACCAGGATCCACAGCAGCCACGCGATGAACAAGGTCGCGACGATCGCCGTCAGCGCATGCGCGATGCCGCGCGCGGCGACGTTCTCTTCGATCACCGCGACCAGCGACACGCCCCACAGACGCGCCGCGAATTCGAAGAAGAACAGCCAGATGAACAGCGTCAGCAGCGTGCCGCAAAAGCGCAGCAGCCGCGTCAGGTACGGCGAGCGGCGCCGCGCGCGGGCGCTGCGCGGCCGCGTCACGCGCAGCGCGATCGCCGACAGAAAGAACGCCAGCACCAGCAACAACGCGGTGACGATCGAGATCTGCAGTACGTTTTCGCTGGAGCCGGAGCCGCCGAGCGTCGCGACCACCGACGCCGTCGCGAGCACCAGCACCGGCACATGCCACAGCGCGGCGAGCACGTCGAACGCATCAGTCGCGGCCTTGTGGTCGTTGCGCTGCTCGTACGGCCGGTTGCGGATCAGGTGCGCGACCGGGCGGCGGAACGCGAGCGCGAAATAGCCGGTCAGCACGGCGGCCGTCATGTTGGCCGCGGTCGAAATCAGCGCCGCGAGGTTCGTGCCGAGCTGATGCTCGACGTCGTAATTGACCGCCGCGTCGCCGAGCGCGCCGCACACGCCGATCACGAACAGCACGCGGCGCGCGTGATCGATGAGCAGGCGCACCGCGATGCGCCGATGGCCCGAGCCGAACAGCGAAAACATGATCAGACAGATCGCGGAAAACACCGCGCCCGCGACGATCGCATACGCGACCACCATGCCGAGCGTGCGGCCGAGCGCATCGGGCATCGCCCGCACGAACAGCAGCGCCGCGATGAACGCGATGATCCACGGACCGACGCGGCGCAGCGCGAAGATCACGAGCTCGAGTGTGGTGGGATTGGGCCGCAGCACCAGCTCGATACCGAAGCGCCGGTACAGCCGCTGCTGCAGATAGATCAGCGCGCCGGCACAGGCGCCCCAGCCGGCCAGCATCGCCAGCATCGCCAGCAGAATCGTGCCGAAGCCCTCGCGTCCCTGGCCCGAGACGATCGTGAACAGCTCGTTGCCGGCCGCGGTCACGCGCCCGCTCCAGTAGCGCACCGGCGTGCGGCCCTGGTGCACGTCGGATTCGAACGACGCGATGCCCGACGCGATCGCGCCGAGCAGGCCCGGGCTCGGTTGCGGGGGCGCGCCCGGGCCAACGGTTTGCGCGGCGTTTCGCGACACGTCGCGGAGCTTTTTCAGCTGGGTGACGAGCGCGCTGCGCTGGCGGTCGTTGTCGAGCGTCGCGATCACGCTGTCGAGCGAGTGCGCGAGTTCGGCCTGGCTTGCGGGCGAAGGCGCCGACGCGGCCTCGGCCGCCGAGGCACCCGATGCCGCCGACGCGGGCATGGCGCTCACCGTCGCGCTGTTGATCAGGCTCTGCAACGCCGGGATCACCGGCGTGCCGGCACCGACCGCGGGACCCGCGGCTTGCGCCATGCGCGGCAGCCCGCCGAGGCACAGAACCAGCGCGGCGCACAGGAGCGCGCTGAACCAGCCGCGCGCGTATGCGCTCGCGCGTGGGCGGGTGTCGCCGCTGGAAGTGTCGCGAGCGGTGGGATCGGAGAAGAGAGGGGTGGCGGTGAGAATCGCCGGCTGCTGCCCGCCGCCAGACGGTGCAGCCTCGAACTCACGCCGTGACGGGCATGACTGCATGGCAATCCGTAAGAAAACGGCAGACGCCAGTGTAGCCGCAGTTTTGCCCGGCGCGCCCGGACATGCGTAACCGAATGTTAGTTCGCTTGCACAGGCGGCGAATCGGTACCCTAGTCGTCAGTACGCGAGCGTCGCGAGCTGGCGGATGAAGCGGCCCTGCTCCAGTTCGTCGACGAACGCGATCGCGTAGTCTTCGGCCGAAATGCGGCTATTGCCCTCCGCATCCACGATGAGCGTGTTCACGCCCGTGCGGAACTTGCCGGTGCGCTCGCCCGGCGCGATCAGCGCGGCCGGCGCGAAAAACGTCCAGTCGAGATCCGTCACGCCGCGGTAGTAGTCCAAAGCGTCGCGGTGCGCGAGCGCAATGCCCTTGTACGCGTCCGGAAAACTGTCGGTATCGACCAGTTGCTTGCCTGGCGCGACCTCGAGAGAACCTGCGCCGCCCACCACGACGACGCGCTTCAACCCGGCCGCGCGCACACCGTCGACCAGCGCGCGCGTGGCTTGCGCCAGCGTGGCGAGATCGTCTTGCGGCGGTGCATACGCGCTTGCGACGACGTCCTGACCGCGCACCGCCGCGCCGACACTCGCGGCGTCGAGCAGATCGGCCTGCGACGCATGCAGATTCGCGACGCCGGCCGGCACGCGCGCCGGATCGCGCACGAGCGCCGTCACCTGATGCCCGCGACCCGCCGCTTCCGCGGCAATCCGCGAACCGATCATGCCGGTCGCGCCAAACAAGGCGATCTTCAGTTGCTTGCTCATATCAGCGTACTCCTCAGGTTATCTTATATGTAACTGGACTAGTTACATATAAGGAGAAAAAAAGCGGGGCGCTCACCCCGTTGATCGTTACGCGTGCTCTCGAGCACGGCGCTTGCGCTCGCGCTGCTTCTCGGAGCGCACGACGTCGGCGGTCGCATCGGCGAGCGTGCGTGCGGCCAGCGCCGCCTCCATCGCCTGCTGCGCTTCGTCGATGACGCCGCGCAGCACGCTCTGGATATTGCGCCCCACCATGCACGCAGGATTCGGCTCCTCGCGATGCAATGCGAACAACCGGGCATCTTCCACGGCGCGATAAACGTCGAGCAGCGTGATCTGTTCCGGCCGCCGCGCGAGCAACGCACCGCCACCGGCGCCCATCTGCGAGGTGGTGAGACCGGCGTCGGCGAGCATGGTCAGAAGCCGGCGAATGAGCACGGCGTTCGTGTTCACGCTGCCCGCGATCATCTCCGACGACAGCGGCACGCCGCCCTGCAACGACAGCAGCGCGAGCACATGCACGGCAAAGGCAAACCGGCTACTCGTGTTCACAGCAGATCCGTCCCGCAACGGCAATGTGTAACCATCCTAATTACATTTATTGCTGAAGTCAAACTTCGAAAACCGGATCGAACGGTGCGGCTCATTTGTCCATCTGCTTCTGCGCGTCGGCGGCATCGGTCGACGCGCTCGACGAAGCCGACGAGCCCGCATTCTGCGCGGACCAGGCCTGCAGCTTGCGCCCCGCCGTTTCGAGTCCTTGGCCTGTGATCGACGCAGCCTTGCCGAGCTGTGTGTTGGCCGCGCTCGCCGCGTTCTGCAGGTTGGCCTGCGCGCTCGACGCGAGCGCGGCCGGGTCGATCTTGATCGATGGCGCGGAGGCCGATGCGAGGTTCTGCTGCGCGGCGTCCTTGGTCGCATCGACTTGCTGGCCGACATAGCTCGCGGCCTGATCGAGCTTCTGACCGGCGAGCTGCGCGGCGTCATTGAGCTTGCCCGCGACCTGGCCGGCCGACGCGTCGTTCTTCTGGCACGCGGCCAGCGCGCCGAATACGAGGACCAGGACCGCCGCGCGGCGCAATAACGATGACGAAACGGATGAAATCATGATCAGGAAGGAGCCGCGCCGGGCGGCTCGCGTAGGCGAAGAGGTGCTCATGATACCGCCGTTGCGCCGCAGGGCCGCTTCGACTCGCCCCGACAAACCGGTCGCGGTCCTGTCAAACGTGATGGAGTAGACTCGCTGAGCAATGACCAGCATCTCTCAGCATCTCGGTGTTCCGTTGATCAACTGGAGGCATACGATGGCGGCAAAGAAAATCCTGTTCCTGACCGGCGACTTCGCCGAAGACTACGAAACGATGGTGCCGTTTCAGGCACTGCAGGCGGTCGGCCACGTCGTCGATGCAGTCTGTCCGGACAAGAAGGCGGGCGAGCGCGTGAAGACCGCGATCCACGATTTCGAGGGCGACCAGACCTACACCGAAAAGCCCGGCCACCAGTTCACGCTGAACGCCACCTTCGACGACGTCGATCCGAACCAATACGACGCGCTCGGCATCGCCGGCGGCCGCGCGCCCGAGTATCTTCGGCTCAATCCAAAGGTGATCGACCTTGTGCGGCAGTTCGCCGAGGCGGGCAAGCCGATCGCCGCGATCTGCCACGCGGCGCAGTTGCTTGCTGCCGCCGACGTGATCCGCGGCAAGCGCATTTCCGCGTATCCGGCCTGTGCGCCCGACGTCAAGCTTGCCGGCGGCGAGTACGCCGACATCCCCGTCGACGCCGCGATCACCGACGCGAACTTCGTCACCGCGCCTGCCTGGCCCGCGCATCCCGAGTGGCTGCGGCAGTTCCTCGTGCTGCTCGGCACGCGGATCGAGCACTGAGTCGCGCCGATCGGTCCAGTGGCGAGCGTCGACATGCAGCGACGCTCGCCGCAACCTCGCTTAAAAGCGCCCCACAATTCAGAATCCTCTGATCGTTGCAAGCAAAACGCCTCCCTATAGTCGCGGCTGCTTTGGGGAGTGCTGTCTTGATGAAACTGATCGACTGGGCCGTCACGCTCGTCATCGTGCTGATGGCGATCGCTTTTTTCTGCGCCCGCCGGCCACCCACCTGGCCGCACAACGACCGCGCGCGGCACATGACCGGCACGCGTCTGCTGATGCAGGCCGCTTGCGCACTGTGGGCGGCACTGCTGATCCTCAGCCGCGGCCTGCTTGCCGTCGAGGGTGTTGCCGGCGTCCGGCCGACGCCGATCGAATCGTTGGCCGGCATTGCCGTGCTGCTCGCATGCAGTTGCTACTGGTCGGTGCGCGGCAGCAGACTGCTCAGGCCGCGGCAGATTTTCGCCGGTTGCTGAGCGGGCGGGCGCAAGCGGCACCGCACGAGCAGGCGACGCCTAGCGCACACTGATTCGTCGCACCGCGTCGAGTGAAGGCACGGGCGACTCGCTGCCTGCGCCGACGCCAGCCTCGTTACCGCGGTGCCCGCTCTCGCGCACAGCGCGCGCCGCCTGAACCGGACCGGCCTCGGGCAGCGACAGATAGAACGTCGTGCCCACCCTCTCCTTCGATTCCGCCCACACCCGCCCGCCGTGCCGCTCGACCATCCGCCGTACGAGAGCGAGGCCAATGCCCTCGCCGGCCGCCGCATTGCCATGCAGACGCTGGAAGGCGGTGAACAGGCGCGGCAGCGCGATCGCCGGAATGCCGAGGCCGTTGTCGCGCACGTAGAAGATCCGCAGCGAATGCACGCCAGGCGGCGCGGGCGTCGTGCCGATTTCGATGCGGCCCGCGCGCGCCGGGTCCAGATAGTTGACCGCATTGCCGACCAGGTTCGCGAAGATCTGTTCGAGCGCGGTCGGATCGCCCCATACCGCGGGCAGTTCGCCCACGCTCACGCGCGCGCGGCGCGCGCGAATGGAGCCCTGCATCGCATCGACGACACGCTGCACGATGTCGCGCACGTCGACCTTCTGGCGCCGGTACTCGACCCGTCCGACGCGCGACAGCCGCAACAGCGCGTCGATGATGTGCGACGCGCGCAACACCGCGGTCTGCAGAAAGTGCAGCGCCTCGCCGATGTCCTCGTCGACGATCCGCTCGATACGCGCGCGCGTGTTCATCGCGAGCGACGAGTCGCGCGCCGCGTCGCGCAACTCGTCGCATGCGCGAATCAGTTCCTGCGAAAAGCCCTGCAGATTCACCAGCGGCGCGCGCAGATCGTGCGACACGCTGTAAATGAACATTTCGTTTTCCTGGGTCTGCTGGCGCAGCGTCTCGTTGATGCGCGCGAGTTCGGCGGCACGGCGCTCGAGGTCCGCGTGAAAGCGCGCCTCGATGCGCTCGGCTTCGAGCAAACGCCGGCTCGTCTCGTGCAAGGTCAGGTCGAGCCGCGCGATTTCATCGCGGCCCGCACCGATCGGCGCGAGCGGCTCGTTGCCGGCGAGCCGGCCCGCGTTGTCGGACAGCAGCGCAAGCCGGCCGCGCACGCCGCGCGTGAATATCCAGATGGCGAGCGCGACGAACAGCAGTGAACCCAGCGCGGCCGCGACGATCAGCGTCTGTTCGCGCTCGCGCACGGCGGCGACGGCGTTCGAGCGCGAGGTATCGAGGCGTCGCTCTTCGGCCTGGAATGCAGTCACCTCAAAACGGAAATGGTCGAGCACGTCGGCCCGCGCCAGATCGTGGAAGCGCTCGAGAATCTCGCTGCGCCGTCCGGCGTGCAGCATGTCCTGGATCCGGTCCGACCACTGGCGATATGCCTGCACCGCCTGGCGCACCTCGACCACGCGCTCGACCTGGGCGGGACTGTCGGCGACGAGTTCGGCCAGCTCGTCGATGCGCCGGTCGACGTCCACCCACACCGCCAGCGGGGTCGTGAAGTGCGTGTCGTTGCCGAGCACCGCGCCACGCAGCGCGACCGATTCAGACAGCACCGGATCGAGAATCGCCATGGCCTGGTGTAGCACCTCTTCGCTATGCATCGCCCAGCGCTCCGCCAAAGTCGCGTCGGCTTGCGCCTTCACGAGGCCGGCGAGCAAGCCGAGTTCGAAGACGGCCGGGATCGCGATCAGCAACAGGCCTTTAGTGGTCAGTCTCATGCGGTCTATTGACGGGTTGGCCGGCGGCTCGAGCACCGAGTCGGCACATTATGTCGGCGTTTGCGCTGGAAAATAAAGCGGGACGAGCCGGCCGACCGCTGCTTCCGACGACGGCGGGTCGGCGGGGCATAAATGGGAATCGCCCAGCCGGAAATGCGCTCGATGCGTCAGGATTCCGAATCTGAATGTAATTAGAATCGAATGTTTCGCCCTTGACTGGGACATCCCGCACTGCGATGCATGCTTCATGCACTTTTCTTGTGCTTTTGGTATCCGTCAGGGTGCATGACGTTCCCATGCGGCGCATGACGCAGACCCGCCGGATTTCCATGCTGGTGCCGGTTTGCACCGTGTCGACGCGTTCGGCACAAGTTTGGCCCGCTTCTTGCTCCCATAGCCCACTTTTTTTGCATAAGCGGGACATATCGATGGAAAGTCTGAAATACGGCGCCGATACCGAGTTTCTTCTGCTCGGCGCCGCCATGGTGCTGGCGATGCACGCGGGGTTCGCCTTCCTTGAGCTCGGCACCGTGCGCAAGAAGAACCAGGTCAATGCACTGGTCAAGATTCTGGTGGACTTCGCGGTCTCGACGATCGCGTATTTTTTCATCGGCTACACGATCGCCTACGGCGTGCAGTTTTTCGGCAACGCGGCGACGCTCGCCGAGCACAACGGCTACGCCCTCGTGCGCTTTTTCTTCCTGCTGACGTTCGCCGCCGCGATCCCCGCGATCGTATCCGGCGGCATCGCCGAGCGCGCCAGATTCAACCCGCAACTGTTCGCGACGTTCGTGCTGGTCGGCTTCGTCTATCCATTCTTCGAAGGCATCGCATGGAATGACCGCTTCGGCATCCAGGACTGGCTCACCCAGGCGTTCGGCGCGCCGTTCCATGACTTCGCGGGCTCGGTGGTGGTGCACGCGTTTGGCGGCTGGGTCGCGTTGCCGGCCGTGCTGCTGCTCGGCGCGCGCCACGGTCGCTATCACCGCGACGGCGGCATCGCCGCTCATCCGCCGTCGAACATTCCGTTTCTCGCGCTCGGCGCCTGGGTGCTGACGGTCGGCTGGTTCGGCTTCAACGTGATGAGCGCGCAGACACTCGACAAAATCAGCGGCCTCGTTGCCGTCAACTCGCTGATGGCCATGGTCGGCGGCACGCTGACCGCGTGGTTCGCGGGCCGCAACGATCCGGGCTTCACGTACAACGGCCCGCTCGCGGGACTCGTGGCCGTGTGCGCGGGCTCCGATCTGATGCATCCGCTCGGCGCGCTGGTCACGGGGGGCATCGCCGGCGCGCTGTTCGTCTATATGTTCACCTGCGTGCAAAACCGCTGGCGCATCGACGACGTGCTCGGCGTGTGGCCGCTGCACGGCTTGTGCGGCGCATGGGGCGGCATCGCGGCCGGGATCTTCGGCACTCACGCGCTCGGCGGGCTGGGTGGTGTATCGCTCGCCTCGCAGGTCATCGGCACGCTCGGCGGGATCGTCGTGTCGGGGCTCGGCGGCACCCTCGTGTATGGCGTGATCCGGATGACGGTCGGTTTGCGGCTCGACCAGGAAGAGGAGTACAACGGCGCCGATCTGTCGATTCACAAGATCTCGGCGACGCCTGAGTGAACCCGGGCGGCGCTCGCCGGAAATGGGACAGACGCGGACCGCGCGCCTGTCCCCAAATGCGCGCGCCGATGCTAGACTTCGCGGCTGGAGATGGCATTCTCCCTTAACCGCCCTTTGGGCTGATGATGCCTGCTACGCCCGGTTATGCGGACGCGGCATCAACTTGCCCGCCATCAACCGGTTTGTCGACGTTCCGGTTTCGATTCTCTTTCATGTATTGGTCATTTCTCGCTGTCGCGATTGGCGGCGCACTCGGCTCGCTGTTTCGCTGGTTCCTCGGCTTTCGACTGAACGCGGTCTTTGGCGACTTGCCGCTCGGCACCCTCGCCGCCAACATCATTGCCGGTTACGTCATCGGCGTGGCGGTCGCGGGGTTCGCGCGGGTGCCGCAGCTCGCGCCGGAATGGCGGCTGTTCGTCATCACCGGTCTGATGGGCGGCCTGTCGACGTTCTCGACGTTCTCCGCTGAGGTCGTGCAGCGCCTGCAAGACGGTCGACTGGGCTGGGCGGCGGGCGAAGTAGCGATTCACGTGAGCGCGTCGCTGATCATGACGATTCTCGGCATCGCGACGGTTTCTTTGCTGGCGCGCTGAAGAAACGCCCTCGAACGCGCCTTCTGAGGCGACGCCGCTGTGCTGAGTTGCACCCCCGCATCGCTCATGTGCGTCTCACTGTGTCTTCGGCATCGACGTCGCAGGCAGCGGCGCGGGCCGCGCCGCGTCCCAGCGGCTTTTCAGCACGCGCCTCAACAGGGTCCTCAGGGGCACCACGATGCGCTCCTGAAACAGCACCGACGTCACCAGTACCAGGATCAGATACAGCGGATAGGCCGAGAAATGCACCTGCACCCGGCTTGCCGCCGCGCTGCACAGATGCGGTTGATGCACGCATGACAACATCGAATACCGAATACCCAGCAGCTTCTGCACTTTGAGAAAGCCGATAAACAGCGGGTATTGCAGAGCGAAGATGGACAACGACGCGTTGCCGAGCCGTCTCGTCCAGACGGTCACGCGCGGCGAGCCGGTTTGCAGCGCGTTCGCGCAAACGAAAATCACCGCCATTTGCGCTGGCAACAATGCGCCGTTGTGAAGCAGCACTTCCCATGAACGCAGACCATCCGCAAACAAAAAGGCCGCGCCGACAAAAATCGCCCCTAAAGCCGCGAATACGATCCACCGATAACGCGCGATCGTGCGGGTAATGTTGTCGACGTTCGCTTCAAATATCCCGTAAGCAAGAATGCCAGCCAGAAATTCCGGCAGACGTACCAGCGGATTCGTATGCAACACGCCGATCGGCCACACCTCGTACCGGCCGCTCGCCACCACGATCAAGGCCGGCAACAGGCTGGCGCCCCACATCGCCGCCAGCATCGCCCACTTGCGGCGCATCGACAGCAGGCGTGGCGCGAGCGACGGAAACAGCAAATAGAAAAAGAACAGCGTCGACAGCGACCATGAAGGAATATTGAACGAGAGATAAAAGGGATTCCACGCCTGCAATAACAGGATCTGTAGAACCGCATTGACGGCGAATTCCGCACCGCTCATCGTGTGCACAATCGGCGGCGCTGAATCGAGGTTGCTCAATTCGGTGTCGAATGGATGGGAATTCACGGCCATTAACGCAACGCTCAGCGCTAACGTAATGATGTGAATCGGATAGATATTGCTAAAACGGTTGATAAGGAACCTTGGTGCCGCAACGGTCATCGTTTCGCC
The DNA here is from genome assembly GCF_001865575.2 of Paraburkholderia sprentiae WSM5005. NCBI lineage: Bacteria > Pseudomonadati > Pseudomonadota > Betaproteobacteria > Burkholderiales > Burkholderiaceae > Paraburkholderia > Paraburkholderia sprentiae. The sequence goes on along the minus strand of NZ_CP017561.2, from coordinate 1,243,664 downwards.
GGTTTTCCTTTCCGCCGAAACGTGCGACAAAATAAATCCTGACAGAACAAAGAAGATACTCGTCGCGCAGCCGCCGAACCGGAAGAGGTCGACCAGCGGTATCGCGCGCGCCTCGGGATAGGTAACGAGCGTGTGGAAGACGACCAGATAGCAGGCCAACAGGAATCGCAGGACGTCCAGGCCCGGGAGCATCGCCTTCATTTCAATTTCCTTTTCCTTACGCGGAAATATCTCTTCATTGCGATTCCTTTCGTTTTAATGTGGCTTATTTTTAAAATTGAAAGAATTTAACCGCTTCGTTACGCGAAGCATCATTCATTGAGCGCGGCAAGCGGTATGTGCGGTTTCGCACCCAATGGAGCTGCAAAAATCCGCGCCGTTGGGTGCATCGATAAAATTCGCGTTTTACATCGACGCTTTCCCCGCCAACGGCATAATCGAGGCGAAAAATAATTCGGAAAATGGCGAAATCAGTGAGACACCGGCATTCCGTCGCATTATTTACGGCGTTCCGCGCTTACACCGCTCAGGTTTTATGAATTCCGTGAAGTGTCGACCTGTTTCGACGATACGCTCGTCCAGGTCATTGAAGGCACGCTTCCGAATACCGCCCGGGCCGTTCCTGAGCGTGTTACGGTTAATGCCTGGGACACGATTCAGGCGCCTCGCTGTCCCACGCATCTGCCGGATGACCTGTTTGGCAACCGTGCATACTCCCGTTTCCCAACGCACGGCTGGAGTCCGGATGCAGAAAATTCAACATAGATTTCGCGTGCGAATCCGATCACATGATCCAGCGCCGCTGGTCCGCTCGATCCAGCCCAGAACCTTCATCCCCCACCACGCCGCATGCTCGACATCATTGCCATCTGTCTGGTCGTCACCGCGCTACTGGCGTATGTGAATCACCGCTTTCTAAGGCTTCCGACGACGATCGGCGTCATGGTAACGGCGCTCGGACTCTCCCTTGCGATCGTTGGACTGGACAAGCTCGGCGTCGCGCACGGTTTGCGCGTCGCAGAAGAGCATCTCATCAACTCGATCAATTTCAGAGAGGTGCTTCTGCAAGGCATGCTGTCGCTTTTGCTGTTCGCCGGCGCGATGCATGTGGATTTACGCAAGCTGAAGGCTTTCCGGAACCAGATCATCAGTCTGGCTGTGCTGAGTACGGCGACCTCCACGCTGCTGATCGGATTCGCGATGTGGAAACTGCTCCCCCTTTGCGGAGTTGAACTCGCGCTGCCCTTCTGCCTGCTGTTCGGCGCCCTGATCTCGCCGACGGACCCCGTCGCGGTGATGGGCATCCTGAAGTCCGCAGGCGCGCCCGAAGGCCTGAAGGTGGTCATTACTGGAGAGTCGCTCTTCAACGACGGCGTCGGGGTCGTGCTTTTCTCTCTGCTGCTCACGATGGCCAGCACGGGCGTCACGCCATCCGTCCAGAAGGGGTTGGCTGCATTTATTCTGGAAGCCGGCGGCGGCCTGTTATTCGGCGGGGTCGTAGGCTATCTGACATATCGGCTGCTCAAAAGCGTCGACCATTACCAGGTCGAAGTCCTGATGACGCTCGCATCGGTGATCGGCGGTTACGCGCTCGCTAATCATCTGCATGTCTCCGGGCCACTCGCCATGGTGGTTGCGGGCGTGATGATCGGCAACCGCGGCCGCGCCGACGCGATGTCCGAGACGACCCGGCGATACGTGGACATGTTCTGGGAGTTGATCGATGAGATTCTGAATGCCGTTCTTTTCGTATTGATCGGCATGGAGGTTTTGCTCGTCGAGTTTCCCGGCCGGATACTACTCGCTGGGGCCGGTGTGGCACTGGTCGCACTGCTCGCGCGACTGGTGTCGGTGGGATTGCCTGTCATGTTTCTTGGGCGGGCGTCGCGGCTACCGAAAGGAGCGTGGAGTGTGCTTACATGGGGCGGGCTTCGTGGTGGCATTTCCGTTGCACTGGCACTATCGATTCAGCCCGGACCGGAGCGCGACATCGTCCTCGCGTTGACGTACTGTGTGGTCGTTTCGTCGATCCTGGGTCAGGGGCTCACGGTTGGCTGGGTCATCCGCCGGGCAGCAGGCGTCAACGAAGAATGAAAGCGGTCCGTCTGCGGCGGCCAGTTACGATAAAAGGATTGCCAGGTGTCGACCGCTAACGACAGCGCATGGGACGCGATCTCGAGCCATTAGCCGGCCGACAGAACGTTTGCTTCAGGCGCTGTGTATACTCACGGTTTGTTGCCGTGTGGATAAGTGCCCCTGCGGGCTTGCTACCGAATGAAGGTTATCACTAGTCTTTTTTTTCTCCTCGTATGTTGCTGGACCTATCACCTGGCTCATGCGCAACCGAAACCCTCACCACTAGCCGACTACGCCTTTCTCAGGCGCATCCATGTTCGCGAAGCGGTCGTAAATTGCATCGCGGCGTTCGACCAATGGGTTCGAACGGGGCAGCGCTACGATTCAATTATCGTCTCGGCAGGCAATGCGTTACACGCAAAAGTATTGCCCGGGAGAGGCGCGCAAGAATCAGGGCGATCGGCAACAGTCGATGCAACGGTAGATATGCCGGCAGTCGCCAAGCTTCGACAAAAGTATGTGTGGATTCCTGTCACGGCTTCCTGTGCTGTCTGGAAGAAGCACGTCGTTTCCTTTTCACTTAGGCCTAGAGAGCGACGCCCATAAAGCGCACGCTGCGCTCATCAACACCGATGAGCACCCCTATCGCCAGATTTCCCGTTGCAACCACCACGATGACGGTCGCGATCATCACGACCGACGAGCTTTTCGGATGTGAGCGAATGTTCCGGATCGAGCGCCAGCTAAATGCGCTGATCGATACCATGATAATGACGGCCACTAGCGCTCCCATCGGGATCTGCTTCACCCAAGGCCACAGGAAAACCACAACTACAGCCGTCAGCTACTTCGCGGCTGCGCTCCCCAAAACATGTCACGGTGTGCCATTTTTTCAAGTGTTTGCAAAACGCGCTTTCCTGCACCTGCATGCCGCCGGGGGCGCCGCGGAATCGACGCCCTAGTCATTGGGGATCACTCGGTGCCGCTAGACAATGCGTGGCGCGTCGGCTGACTCGCAAGGCGGCCCCGGCATGCTGACTGCCTCTATCCGTGTCTGCTGCGGGCCGTACCTGAACTCGACTGCGGCGACGCGTGGTCCGAAAAATGCGGCTGCGAGTTTTTTGCGGGTTTTGCGCCGGAGGACCGAGTTATGGCAGCCACAGTTGGCGATTTCCTTGTCGACCGCCTTCAACCGCAGTTCAGCGCTGCTGGCGCTGTCCGTGCTCGCCGACAGCGCCATGGAACACTACCGCGGCTCGTTCGACAATCCCGCGATGTACGCGCCCATTGGTCGTCTCGTCGCTGTCCTTGCTCGCCGGCTTGCATGGCGGCTCAGACCGCGAATCGGCGCGCCATCCGGTGCGCGGTCCGATCTACCTCGGCGCCGCGCTGACCGGCGTGGCCGGTACCGGGTTTCATCTGTACAACATCACCAAGCGCCCCGGTGGATGGAGCTGGCCCAATCTCTTCTATGCCGCGCCGATCGCGCGCCGATGGCGCTGCTACTGTCAGGCGCGCTCGGCGCCGTCGCAGAAAAGCTGCGCGATCAACCCGCGCACGAGCCACGCCTCCTTGGCATGCCCGCCGGGCAAGCCCTCGCGCTGCTGACCAGCGCCGGTCTGGCCGGCACCTTGGGCGAAGTCGCGCTACTGCATTCCGCGATGGTTCACGCGCATCTGGTTGCGCATCACGACCGCGCTCTGTTTCGTCGGCGTCGGCTTTCACGCACGCGGCGTCGCGCGCAATCAGGGCGGCTGCGTGCTGCACGACATCTGCAGCATGCATTACGCGCACCCGCATTCCTGGAGCGAGATTGGCTTCGGCGGCCCGGCGAATCTGCGCGGCTACGTGCGCCTGTACTTCGACCGGCGGGACCCGTGGGAGGCCGCCGAAGCGAAGGCCGGTCACGAGGACGAGGCCCGCAAGGAGAATCGCCGTATCCGCTGATTCGCACGACGATATGCACACTGCGCACGACGACGCGCGCGAGGCGCCGCGCGGCAAGAACGGACGCGCACCCGATGTGATGCGCCCCGGCGGGTGGCTGCCGATGCGCGAATACCGGCAGCAGGAGGCGGTCGATTTCGCGATCGTCGGTAACGGTGCTGGCGGCGGCACACTGGCCTGCCGGCTCGCAGAGAAAGGCTTCAAAGTCGTCGCTCTCGATGCCGGCGCGTGGTGGCGTCCGCTCGAGGAATTCGCGTCGGACGAAACCCATCAAAGCAAGCTGTACTGGACCGACGAGCGCCTCTGCGACGGCGATGATCCGCTCCAGCTCGGCAACAATAACAGCGGCAAGGCAGTCGGGGGCAGCACGGTCCACTTCGCGATGGTGTCGCTGCGGTTCCGCCCGCAATGGTTCAAGTCGCGTACGTTACTGGGCTCCGGCGCGGACTGGCCGCTGGACTGGCGCGAAATGTGGCGCTATTACGGCGAGGTCGAGAACGCGCTGAAAATCGCCGGGCCGGTCAACTATCCGTGGGGACCGAAACGACCGCGTTATCCGTATCGGCCGCATGAGCCGAATGCCGCCGCGCTGGTGCTCGCGCGCGGCTGCGAAGCGCTCGGCATTCGATGGGCCACGACGCCGCTCGCGACCCTTTCCGCGCCGCGCGGCGACGCGCATCCCTGCGTCTATCGCGGCTTTTGCGTCACCGGCTGCGCGACCAACGCGAAGCAGAGCGCGCTAGTCACCTGGATTCCACGCGCGGTCCGCGCGGGCGCCGAAATTCGCGATCTCGCGATGGTCGGCCGCGTCGTCATGGGCGACGACGGCCGCGCGAGCGGCGTCGAATTTTCCGAGAAGGACGCTGGCAATTCCAGCGCGCGCGCAACGTCGTGGTGGCGGGCTATGCAATCGAGACGCCGCGTTTGCTGCTCATGTCTGCGACCGACCGCTTCCCCGACGGCCTCGCGAATAGCTCCGGCCTCGTCGGCAAGAACCTGATGGTGCAGAGCAATCAGGCTGTCTGGGGCACCATGGACGAAGAGATTCGCTGGTACAAGGGGCCGCCTTCGCTCGCGCTGACGGAGCACTGGAATTACGAGGACAAAGGCAAGGATTTCTTCGGCGGCTATGCGTTCATGAGCTAGGGACCGTTGCCGGTTGCATGGGCCGCGGTGCAGAACGGTCGCGGCTTGTGGGGCCGCGCGTTGATCGACGAGATGAAGAAGTACAACCATCAGGCAGGCTTGCGGATCGTCGGCGAAACGCTGCCCCAGGAGCGCAATCGCGTGACGCTCGCCGACGAGAAAGATCAGTATGGGCTGCCGGTTACGCGCGTCACGCATTCGTACTGCGATAACGACCGCCGTCTGATCGACCATTCGCTGAGGTTCATGAGCACTGCGATGGAAGCGGCCGGCGGCCGCGAACTTTGGACGCAGACGGACGATACCGCGCATCTGCACGGTACCGCGCGCATGGGCGAGAACCGGGCAACTAGCGTGGTCAACGCGGACTGCCGCAGTTGGGACATCGACAACCTGTGGATTTGCGACGGATCCGTATTTCCGACGGTCGGCGGCGTTAATCCATCGCTGACCATTCAGGCTATCGCGCTCCGTACTGCGGACCGAATTGAAGCGCTCGCCGCGCGCGGGGAGCTTTAGCGCGAAGACGGGGAATCCCGGCATCGGTGGGACCGCCGGGCGGCCAGGGCGAAGAAGCGGCATTCGTCCCGCCCCTCGCCAGCGACGGAACTTCGCGGCGCAGGTTTTGCTCGATATTGCGGCGCGTGACCGATTCAGGTCTAAATGTGACAGCTAGACAAGGCCAGCGAATGCCCAGGATCAGCGCGGCCGCTATAGCGATTTCAGCCATTACACGCCGACGGAGCCGACCGCGATGAGCCGCGCAATCGAAGACTATGCACTGTTGGGCGACGGCGAGACGGCCGCACTGGTCAGTCGCGACGGCTCCGTCGACTGGTTGTGCTGGCCACGTTTCGACGGTGGCGCCTGTTTTGCCGCGTTGCTCGGCACGGCCGACAATGGTTGCTGGTCGATCGCGCCGGTCGACCGGGCAATCCACCAGCGGCGCCGCTACCAGCAAGACACGCTCGTCGTTGAAACCGACTTCGAAGTGGACAGCGGTGCAGTGCGGGTGATCGACTTCATGCCACTGGGCGACGGTCCAAGTTCGCTCGTGCGCATTGTGACGGGACTGCGCGGCATCGTCAGGATGCGGTCTCGACTTCGGCTACGTTTCGATTACGGTCTGTTGTCGCCGTGGATCGCGCGAGTCGATGGAACGGTGCAGGCGCGCGTCGGACCGGACCTTGTCGTATTGCACACAGACGTCCAGCTGAACGTGAACCATGAGTCGGTCGACGCCGTTTTCGATGTGGAAGCTGGCAAGCGGGTTGCCTTTTGCATCAGGTATGGTTCTTCGCACGAGCCCGCACCGGAACGTCTTGATGCTGAATCCGCCCTGCTGGCTACGCAACGCCACTGGCGTAAGTGGATCGGCCAGTTCGACAACACACGAACGACGTGGCCGAACGAGGTCCGGCGTTCACTCCTAACGCTCAAAGCGCTCATCTACCGAAAGACGGGCGCGATAGTCGCCGCGCCCACGACGTCGCTGCCGGAAGCACCGGCTGGCCAGCTGAACTGGGACTACCGTTATTGCTGGCTGCGCGACACGAGTTTCGCGTTGGTCGCATTGCTCAATGCAGGGCTTCACGAGGAGGCACTCGCGTGGCGCGACTGGCTGCTGCTCGCAATTAGCGGTTCACCCGAGAACATTCGGGTCATGTATCGCGTCGATGGCAACCGCCATTTGCATGAGCGGACTATCGACTGGTTACAAGGCTACCGTTATGCAAGCCCCGTGCGTGTCGGCAATGCGGCGGCTGCGCAGCATCAGATCGACATACTGGGAGAGATCATCGACTGTCTGTCGGTCGCGCGGCGTGCCGGATTGCCGTCGCCCAGTCACGAAGAAGAGATTGAAAGACGTATCGTCGAGCACCTCGAGACCGTATGGAATACGCGCGGCTCGGGAATCTGGGAGTCGCGTTCGGAACCTCACCACTACACTTATTCTCGCGTGATGGCGTGGGTCGCGGTGGATCGTTTCATCACGCACCGCTCAACCGGTGACCCGCCAGCCTCACCGCTCGAAGAACGCCTGCGCGCGCTGAGGGAAACGATTCACGAAGAGGTCTGTCGCGAAGCCTGGAACGATGGCCTCGGCACGTTCACGCAGTATTACGGCAGTGAGACTCTGGATGCAAGCCTGCTGCTGATGCCGCTCGTCGGCTTTTTACCCGCCGACGACCCGCGCATGGCATCGACGATTGACACGATCCGCCGGGAGCTGACCGAAGGCGGTCTAATCCGACGACGCAAGAAGGACCCGCGTGGGCCGAATGAAGGCGCCTTCCTGGCCTGCTCGTGCTGGATGGCGGACTGTTTGAAAATGCAGGGTCGGGATTCGGAAGCACGGGAACAGTTTGAACGGGTGCTTGCGGTGGCGAACGATCTCGGTCTTTTTTCCGAGCAGTACAACACACAACATCGGCAGATGGCCGGCAACTTTCCTCAGGCGCTGACGCACCTCGCTGTGGTCAACACTGCGATAGGCTTATGCGGACCTGCCTTGCGACGGGGCGGCGGGTGACCTGCCGAGGCAAGCGTTGTCAGCCGCGCATTAAACGGAACAGCGTTTGTTCACTGACGCAGGCAGTGTCTCCTTTCCATTGGAGTCTTCCATGAGCAACGATATGAAGAGTCCGTCACATCCGTTTCCCTCATCGCCCCCTTCCGGCGTGCGAGCGTGTCTGGAAAACGAAGTCCGGCAAGGCAAAGTTCCTAGCAATCGCTGCGGTTATCGGTGGATCTTTGAGCGGAGCCGTTCGACGTCGCGGTCGGAGACCGGCTCCGCGTGATTGCTCCATGTATTCCGAATGAAGCTGACCACCTCGGCAATCTGACCGAAGGTTCTACGATCGGTGCGCAGAAAGGCACGGCCCGCACGTCAATCACTGGCGAATGCCACGGTGGACAGCAGTGCCAACGCGGCCTGGCGTGAATCGAGGCGGGTGTGCTGTACCACTACCGGAACGTCCGACTCGAATAGGCTGGCGTATTCTGTGCCCGTCGGAATCGTCTCGGGCTCGTTCAGGTCGTTGAAGCGCATGTGCAGTGTCCGCTTCGCAGGAACCGTGAAATGGTATGGACCAGCCGGATCACGATCCCCGAAAAAAATCGTCAACTCGATATGCGCATCTTCATCCCCGGCGTTAAGAATGCACGCTGCCTCATGGCTGATCAAATCGGGACCATCGCCAGTACTGTATTGCGGCAGATAGCCCTCGGCAATCGCCCATCGGGTTTTTCCAATCGCCTGCATGGCCCCTCCCGCGTTCCTGACCTTATGGGCAGCTCGTACCCGCCGTCGACAACGCGCAACGCCCATGCCCGGTAGACCATAATTCCTGCGACAACCGTCGAGACTCGCAGCGTCCTATCGTCTCGACCGTATGCTTCTCCGCAAGCGTGCGGTTCTCGCGACCGCTCTTTTCACGACAAAAAAAAGGCGTCACGTTGCCGTGACGCCTTAAAAGTTCTAGCCATTCCGAGGGCCGTGCTAGAACCTGAGAGAAGGTATTCGAAAGGAGCGGGCCTCTAGAATGCGCAATTGGTCCTGGATTCCGGGATTTTTTCCACTCATGCGCGCAAAATGCAATGCGGCAGCGACTTTCGAAATAAGGTTCCATTTTTTATGGTTATGCTGACTAAGTCAAGCAAAAAGATCTATTGGCGAGCCAATCGGCAATTTGTTCCGATACAATGAATTTCCCAAAAATAATCGAACAGGTGCCCCGGCTTCGAGATGTCCTCGCCCTCCATGACCGGCTACCGACACGTTGTCGAACGAACATTTTGAAATACTGTTCCGAAAAAAAGCATGAACCGATCCGCACCTAGCCAAACCGTCGCCGCCAAGGTCCCCGCCAGCAAAGAGCGTGAAGGCTCGGGCGATGAAGTCACCGCCCTCGCGCGCGGACTAACCGTACTGCGCGCCGTCGCCGCCGCGCATGCGCCACTCAGCAATCGTGAACTGGCCGAGTTGACCGGCATACCGAAGCCCACCATGTCGCGCATCACCGCGACCCTCGTGGGCACCGGTTTTCTGCTGCGACTGCCCGACAGCGAGCGCTTCGTGCTGACCTCGTCAGTGCTGGAACTGAGCAACGGCTTTCTGCGCAATTTCGACATCCGCTCGCGCGCGCGGCCGTTCCTGATCGAACTCGCGGAACGCACCGCGTTGTCGGTCCATCTCGCGGTGCGCGACCGCTACGACATGGTCGTGATCGACACGATCCGTCCGCGTTCGGCGGTGCTCGTGTCGCGGCTCGAAATTGGCTCGCGCATGAGCTTGACGCGCACCGCCGTCGGTCGGGCGTACCTCGCGTCGCTCGCGCAGCCGGACCGCGACCGTCTGCTCGCCGGCCTGCAAACGAACGAAGGTGACGACTGGGGCCACATCGGCAGCCGTCTCGAAAGAGCGATCCAGGACACCCTGGAGCGCGGCTTCGCGATCGCCACCGGCGAGTGGTATGACGGTTTGAATGCGATCGCGCTTGGCTTCGTCGGTCCATCGGGCGAGCGCTACGCGGTCAACTGCGGCGGCTCGGCCGACCAATGTCCGCGCGACTGGCTGATCTCGCGCGCCGCGCCCGCGCTGCTCGAATGCATCGACAAGATCGTGCTGGAGATCGGCGGCGCCCCGGGGCGCCGGCTCGACGAATAGGCCGTCGGCGGCACCCGCGGTAATTTGCGCAGTGGCGACGCCAGACCGCCCTCGCCCGACGCTTCGCCAGGATCCTGTAACCTTCGTAATCGAAGGAAAAATACGCGGCTGGACTGTTACAGACGCCGCAACGTACGATCACGCATCCCGTCGCGGGAACGCGCGCGGCGAGCCGCGAGCCCGGTCGAAAAGGGCCTCGCCCATCCGAGATGATTCCGCGTTGCGTTAACATCTCTGTCCCGCGCCTCGGGTAGCATCGCGCTGAATATTGCGCGGCGCCCGCCACCATGACCGCCTGACATGCCGCGCATGCGGGCGCCGCCCTTCGAATGGCGGCGCCCGCATGCGCGGCTCACATCATAAAGCCAGCCACCTGACCGAACCGATGGACGAACAACAAAAGCACCCGGAAACCCAACGCCCTGCCGCTTCCCAGCCATCCGCGAGCGATCCGCAAGCGGGCGCGCCCGGCGCGGTGAAACGCCACCGAGGCCGTACTATCGCGCTGATCGTCGCGGCGCTGGTCGTGCTCGGCGTCGTGCTGTGGCGCTGGCATCCGTGGGGCGGAGCCGGCAGCGGCGCCAGCGCGCCGGCTGGCGCGAGCGGCGCGCGCGGCGGCCGCTTCGGCCGCGGCGGTCCGAACGCGATGGCCAACATGGCGCAGCCGGTGCACGTCGCCGCCGCGACGCAGGGCGAGATGCCGGTCGTGCTGACCGCGCTCGGCACGGTCACGCCGCTCGCCACCGTCACCGTGCTGCCGCAGTTGAGCGGCGTGCTGCAGGATGTCTATTTCAAGGAAGGCCAGATGGTCAAGAAGGGCGACGTGCTGGCCCAGATCGACCCGCGCCCGTATGAGATTTCGCTGCGCAACGCCGAGGGCACGCTGGTGCGCGACCAGGCGCTGCTCGCCACCGCGCGTCTCGATCTGAAGCGCTATCAGACGCTGCTCGCGCAGGACTCGATCGCGAGCCAGCAGGTCGACACGCAGGCCTCGCTGGTGCGGCAATACGAGGGCACCGTCAAGGCCGACCAGGCGAACGTCGACAGCTTCAAGCTCGACCTCGTCTACGCGCGCATCACCGCGCCGGTGTCGGGACGCGTCGGTCTGCGCCAGGTCGACCCGGGCAACTACGTGACCTCGGGCCTCACGAACGGCATCGTCGTGATTACGCAGCTCGATCCGATCAGCGTGGTCTTCACGACCTCGGAAGACAACCTGCAGCAGATCATCCAGCACACGCGGAATGGCGAGCAGCTTTCGGCCACCGCGTACGACCGCAGCAACACCCACCCGCTCGAAGTCGGCTCGCTGAAAACGATGGACAACCAGATCGACACGACCACCGGCACCATCAAGCTGCGCGCGATCTTCGAGAACAAGGACAACGGCTTGTTCCCGAACCAGTTCGTCAACACGCGGCTGCTCGTCGATACCATCAGGAACGCGGTGATCGTGCCGACCTCGGCGGTGCTCAACGGCTCGATGGGGACCTTCGTGTACGTCGTGAAGCCCGACAACACGGTGACCGTGCGCCAGGTCAAGGTCGGCCCGGTCGACGGCGAGCGCACCAGCATCCAGTCGGGCCTCGCGGTCGGCGAGCGCGTCGTGATCGACGGTTCGGACCGGCTGCGCGAAGGCGCGAAGATCACCATCCCGGCCGAGCGGCCGCGTGGCGCATCCGCCGCGCACGGCGCGAGCGCCCCGGCGAGCGCCTCGGGCGCGCGCGCGCATCACGGCCGGCACGCGTCGCAAGCATCGCAATAAGGTAAAGGCACGGCACTTACCGCATGAATCCATCCCGCGCTTTTATTCTGCGTCCCGTCGGCACCGCGCTGCTGATGGCGGCGATCATGCTGGTCGGCCTCGTCGCGCTGCGCTTTTTGCCGCTTTCCGCGCTGCCCGAGGTCGACTATCCGACGATCCAGGTGCAGACCTTCTATCCGGGCGCGAGCCCGGACGTAATGACCTCGTCCGTGACGGCGCCGCTGGAACGGCAGTTCGGGCAGATGCCGTCGCTGAACCAGATGTCGTCGCAAAGCTCGGCCGGCTCGTCGATCATCACGCTGCAGTTCAGCCTCGACCTGCCGCTCGACATCGCCGAGCAGGAAGTCCAGGCGGCGATCAACGCGGCGGGCAACCTGCTGCCGTCCGACCTGCCCGCGCCGCCGATCTACGCGAAGGTCAACCCGGCCGATGCGCCGATCATCACGCTCGCGATCACGTCGAAGACGCTGCCGCTCACGCAGGTGCAGGATCTCGCCGACACGCGTCTTGCGCAGAAGATCTCGCAGGTGGCGGGCGTGGGTCTGGTGAGCCTGTCGGGCGGCCAGCGCCCGGCGATCCGCATTCAGGCGAACCCGCGCGCGCTCGCCGCGTACGGCCTGAATCTCGACGACCTGCGCACCACGATCTCGAACCTGAACGTCAACACCCCGAAGGGCAATTTCGACGGCCCGACGCGCAACTACACGATCAACTCGAACGACCAGCTGACCGACGCCGACGAGTACAAGGGCGCCGTGGTCGCGTACAAGAACGGGCGTCCGGTGATGCTGACCGACGTCGCGAGCATCGTGTCGGGACCGGAGAATACGAAGCTCGGCGCGTGGGTCGACAACACGCCCGCGATCATCCTGAACGTGCAGCGCCAGCCGGGCGCGAACGTGATCCAGGTGGTCGACAGCATCAAGGCGCTGTTGCCGCAGTTGCAGCAGTCGTTGCCCGCCGCGCTCGACGTGCAGGTCGTCACCGACCGCACCACGACGATTCGCGCGTCGGTGCGCGACGTGCAGTTCGAACTGGCGATGTCGGTCGTGCTGGTCGTGCTCGTGATGTACCTGTTCCTCGCCAACGTCTACGCGACGATCATTCCGAGTCTGTCGGTGCCGCTGTCGCTGATCGGCACGCTCGCCGTGATGTACCTGTGCGGCTTCTCGCTCGACAACCTGTCGCTGATGGCGCTGACCATCGCCACCGGCTTCGTCGTCGACGACGCGATCGTGATGATCGAGAACATCGCACGCTATGTCGAGGAAGGCGAAACGGCGCTCGAAGCCGCGCTGAAAGGCTCGAAGCAGATCGGCTTCACGATCATTTCGCTGACGGTCTCGCTGATCGCGGTGCTGATTCCGCTGCTCTTCATGGGCGACGTGGTCGGACGCCTGTTCCATGAATTCGCGATCACGCTGGCGGTGACGATCGTCATTTCGGCGATCGTGTCGCTGACGCTGGTGCCGATGATGTGCGCGAAGCTGTTGCGCCACACGCCGCCGCACGACAGCCACCGCTTCGAGGCGAAGGCGCACCGCGCGATCGACTGGGTGATCGCGCGCTACGCGGTCGCGCTCACGTGGGTGCTGAACCGTCAACGCGCCACGCTGGTCGTGGCGCTGCTCACTCTCGTGCTGACCGGCCTGCTGTACGTGGTCGTGCCGAAAGGCTTCTTCCCGGTGCAGGACACCGGCGTGATCCAGGCGATCACGCAGATGCCGCAGTCGGTGTCGTTCGCGTCGATGGCCGAGCGTCAGCAGGCGCTCGCCGACCAGATCCTGAAGAACCCGGACGTCGAAAGCCTGACCTCGTTCATCGGCGTGGACGGCAGCAACATCACGCTGAACAGCGGCCGCATGCTGATCAACCTGAAGCCGCGCGACGACCGCAGCAACACCGCGAGCGACGTGATCCGCCAGTTGCAGAAAGACGTCGCGCACATTCCGGGCGCGTCGCTGTACATGCAGCCGGTGCAGGACCTGACGATCGACTCGACCGTGAGCCCGACGCAGTATCAGTTCATGCTGACCGATCCGAACATCGGCGAATTCACGACGTGGGTGCCGAAGCTGGTCGAGCGGCTCAAGCAGTCGCCCGAGCTCGCCGACGTCGCAACCAATCTGCAGGACAACGGCCGCTCGGTGTTCATCGACATCGACCGAGCGACCGCGGCGCGCTTCGGCATCACGCCGGCCACGATCGACAGCGCGTTGTACGACGCGTTCGGCCAGCGCATCATTTCGACGATCTTCACGCAGTCGAACCAGTACCGCGTGATTCTCGAAGCGCAGCCGACGATGCAGCACTACACCACGTCGCTGAACTCGATCTACCTGCCCTCTTCCACGTCGACGGGCGGCCAGGTGCCGTTGTCGTCGATCGCGAAGTTCATCGAGCGGCCCGCGCCGCTGCTGGTCACGCACCTGAGCCAGTTCCCCGCCACCACCGTGTCGTTCAACCTCGCGCCGGGTTCGTCGCTCGGCGCGGCCGTGAAGGCGATCCAGCAGGCCGAAAAGGACGTCGGCCTGCCCGCGTCGTTCCAGACGCGCTTCCAGGGCGCGGCGCTCGCGTTCCAGGCGTCGCTCGCGAACGAGCTGTTCCTGATCCTCGCGGCGATCATCACGATGTATATCGTGCTCGGCGTGCTGTACGAGAGCTTCATCCATCCGATCACGATTCTGTCGACGCTGCCGTCGGCCGGTGTCGGCGCGCTGCTCGCGCTGCTGATCACCGGCCACGATCTCGACATCATCGGCATCATCGGCATCGTGCTGCTGATCGGTATCGTGAAGAAGAACGCGATCATGATGATCGACTTCGCGCTCTATGCCGAGCGCGAGGAAGGCAAGCCGCCGCGCGAGGCGATCTTCCAGGCGTGTCTGCTGCGCTTCCGGCCGATCCTGATGACCACGCTCGCCGCGCTGCTCGGCGCATTGCCGCTGATGCTCGGCACCGGCGCGGGTTCGGAGCTGCGCCGTCCGCTCGGTATCGCGATCGCCGGCGGTCTGATCGTGAGCCAGCTGCTGACGCTGTTCACGACGCCGGTGATCTATCTCGCGTTCGATTCGCTCGGCCGTCGGCTGCGCGAGCGCTTTCACCGCGGCGATTCGTCCGGTAGCGCCACGCCCCCCGCCACCGATGCAGGGAACTGAGCGATGAACCTGTCGCGTCCGTTTATCTCCCGACCGGTCGCCACCACGCTGCTGGCCATCGGCATCGCGCTGTCGGGCGTGTTCGCGTTCACGAAGCTGCCGGTCGCGCCGCTGCCGCAGGTCGACTTCCCGACCATCTCGGTGCAGGCGACGCTGCCGGGCGCGAGCCCGGAGACCGTCGCGACGAGCGTCGCGAGTCCGCTGGAACGGCATCTGGGCTCGATCGCCGACGTGACCGAGATGACGTCGCAAAGCTCGGTCGGCTCGACGCGCATTACGCTGCAGTTCGGCCTGAACCGCAACATCGACGGCGCAGCGCGCGACGTGCAGGCGGCGATCAACGCGGCGCGTGCCGACCTGCCCACGAGCCTGCGCAGCAACCCGACCTACCACAAGGTCAACCCGGCCGACGCGCCGATCCTGATTCTCGCGCTCACGTCGAGTACGCTCACGGCCGGCCAGCTCTACGATTCGGCCGCCACCGTGCTGCAGCAGTCGCTGTCGCAGGTTCAGGGGGTCGGCGAAGTGGACGTGAGCGGGTCGGCCAATCCGGCCGTGCGCGTCGAGCTGCTGCCGCACGCGTTGTCGCATTACGGCATCGGCCTCGAAGACGTGCGCGCGGCGCTCGCCGCGGCCAACGCGAACAGCCCGAAGGGCTCCATCGAGTTCGGCGAGAACCGCGTGCAGTTGTACACGAACGACCAGGCGAGCAAGGCGTCGCAGTACAAGGACCTCGTGATCGCCTATCGCAACGGCGCGCCGGTGAAACTCTCCGACATGGGCGAGGTCGTCGATTCGGTCGAGGACCTGCGCAACCTCGGTCTCTTCAATGGCAAGCGCTCAGTGCTGGTGATTTTGTACCGGCAGCCGGGCGCGAACATCATCGAGACCGTCGACCGCGTGAAGGCGATGCTGCCGCAGCTGCACGCGTCGCTGCCCGCCGACGTCGACATTTCACCGACCTCGGACCGTTCCATTACTATCCGCGCGTCGCTGCACGACACCGAGCGCACGCTGGTGATCGCGGTCGCGCTGGTCGTGATGGTCGTCTTCCTGTTCCTGCGCAACTGGCGCGCCACGTTGATTCCGAGCGTGGCCGTGCCGATCTCGATCGTCGGCACCTTCGGCGCGATGTACCTGATGGGCTTTTCGATCGACAATCTATCGCTGATGGCATTGACCATCGCGACCGGCTTCGTCGTCGACGACGCGATCGTCGTGCTCGAAAACATCTCGCGCCACATCGAAGACGGCGTGCCGCGCATGAAGGCCGCGTTCCTCGGCGCGCGCGAGGTCGGCTTCACGGTGATGTCGATCAGCATCTCGCTGGTCGCCGTGTTCTTGCCGATCCTGCTGATGGGCGGCATCGTCGGACGGCTGTTTCGCGAGTTCGCGCTGACGCTGTCGCTCGCGATCGCGGTCTCGCTAGTCGTATCGCTGACGCTCACGCCGATGATGTGCTCGCGCCTGTTGCGCGAGCCGCACGAAAAGCATCAGGAAAACCGCTTCGGCCGCTGGCTCGAAGGCGGCTTCACGTCGATGCAGCGCGGCTACGAGCGCACGCTCGGCTGGGCGCTCCTGCATCCGCTGCTGATCGTCATGGTTCTGCTGCTGACCATCGCGCTGAACGTCGCGCTTTATATCATCGTGCCGAAGGGCTTCTTCCCGCAGCAGGACACGGGGCGCCTCGTCGGCGGCATCCAGGCCGACCAGAGTACGTCGTTCCAGGCGATGAAGGGCAAGTTCTCGGAGATGATGGCGATCGTCGGCAAGAACCCGGCGGTCGACAGCGTGGTCGGCTTCACCGGCGGCCGGCAGACCAACTCGGGCTTCATGTTCGTGTCGCTGAAGCCGAAGAGCGAACGCAAGCTCTCCGCCGACCAGGTGATCCAGCAACTGCGCGCGCCGCTCGGCGACGTGGCCGGCGCGCGCACGTTCCTGCAGGCGGTGCAGGACATTCGCGTCGGCGGCCGGCAATCGAACGCGCAGTATCAGTTCACGCTGCTCGCCGACTCGACGCCCGACCTGTACAAGTGGGGGCCGAAGCTCACCGAGGCGCTGCAGGCGCGCAAGGAGCTCGCGGACGTGAACTCCGACCAGCAGCAAGGCGGTCTCGAAGCGATGGTGACGATCGACCGCGCCACGGCATCGCGCCTCGGCATCAAGCCCGCGCAGATCGACAACACGCTGTACGACGCATTCGGCCAGCGCCAGGTGTCGACGATCTACAACCCGCTGAATCAGTATCACGTCGTGATGGAAGTCGCGCCGCGCTACTGGCAGAGCCCGGAGATGCTCAAGCAGATTTTCGTCAGCACCTCGGGCGGCAGCGCGAGCGGCGCGCAAACCACCAATGCGCCGGCCGGCACCGTGACGTCGAAAGCGACCAGCACGGCGGCCACGACGAGCGCGGCAACCGGCGGCACCGCGGCCACCACGGCGACGAGCGCGGCCAGCATCGCGGCCGACTCCGCGCGCAATCAGGCGATCAATTCGATCGCGGCGAGCGGCAAGTCGAGCGCGTCGTCTGGCGCGGCGGTATCGACCGCGAAGGAAACGATGGTGCCGCTGTCGGCGATCGCGAGCTTCGGGCCGGGCACCACGCCGCTGTCGGTCAATCACCAGAGCCAGTTCGTCGCCTCGACGATCTCGTTCAACCTGCCGCCGGGCGTGTCGTTGTCCACCGCGACCCAGGCGATCTACGACACCATGGCCCAGATCGGCATGCCCGCCACGATTCACGGCAGCTTCCAGGGCACCGCGCAAGCGTTCCAGCAGTCGATGTCCGATCAGCCGATCCTGATCCTCGCTGCGCTCGCGGCGGTGTATATCGTGCTCGGCATCCTGTACGAGAGTTACATCCACCCGCTGACGATCCTCTCGACGCTGCCGTCCGCAGGGGTCGGCGCGCTGCTCGCGCTGCTGCTGTTCAAGACCGAGTTCAGCATCATCGCGCTGATCGGCGTGATCCTTCTGATCGGCATCGTAAAGAAGAACGCGATCATGATGGTGGACTTCGCGATCGACGCGTCGCGCAAGGGAATGTCGTCGCGTGACGCGATCTATCAGGCCTGCCTGCTGCGCTTCCGGCCGATCATGATGACGACCTTCGCCGCGCTGCTCGGCGCATTGCCGCTCGCGTTCGGCAGCGGTGAAGGCGCGGAGATGCGCGCGCCGCTCGGTATTTCGATCGTCGGCGGGCTGATCGTCAGCCAGATGCTGACGCTGTATACGACGCCCGTCGTCTATCTGTACATGGATCGCATCCGCGTGCGCTGGGAGGCGAGAAAGGCACGCCGCGCGGGCGGCGCGGCACCGACGTCGTCATGATGCAGAGGCGGTGGCGCTCACAGCTTCTGCTCGATGGCCAGCGAGAAAATCCGCTGCCATTGGCGCGCCATCCGTTCGTTCGGCATCGGCACGAGCCACTCGCCGTGCCGTGTGTCCCTGACCTTCAGCGCGAGCCGCGCCTGCGCGTCGCGGCCCTGTGCTTCGGCGCCGAGCAGATCGGCAAAGATGTACGCGCCCTGCTGGTCGCCGACGCGAATCTCACAGAACCGCTTGGCCGCCGCGAGCCGCACCGAGCCCCAACTGCCCTTCAGCTCGTGCGTCCAGTCGCCGTCGCGCACGTTCGGCGCGACTTCGCGGCGGCGCTGCCGCCAGTACGCGAGCGCACCGGCGATCAGCAACGCAACCAGCACGGCGACGCCCTCGGCCACCGCCAGCCCGAAAACGGCTCGCAGCGCATCAAAGGCGCGCACGGCGCCGTACCCCAGCGCGATTAGCGCAATCAACGCAACGACAATCGGCATGGCAAGCTCATCCGGTGAAAGGTTCTAGCCTGGCACAGGCGATACGCGATGCCACACGCGGCACACGCGGCCCTTCATTGACCCTTATGCGCGGCCGCCCACTGCTTGAGCGCGTTCAGCGTGTTCTCGACATGCTTTTCGGGCGACAGGCTCGTGTACTCGTAGATGATCTTGCCGTCGGGCGAAATCACGTAAGACACGCGGTTCGCCATGCCGGCCTTCATCGGCATGCCCGCGTCGTACGCGCCGATCACCTTCGCGTCGGCGTCGGCCGCGACCGGGAATTTGCTGCGGCATTCGCTGACCGAAAACTTCGTCAGCGTATCGATGTTGTCGTGCGACACGCCGATCACCGACGCGCCGTATTTCTTGTACTCGTCGACCGCATCGGCGAACTGGTGCGCCTCGATCGTGCAGCCCTTCGTGAACGCGGCCGGATAGAAGTACAGCACGACCGGGCCTTTCTTCAGTTCGTCGCCAAGCGAATACGTGTAGGTCTTGCCGCCGAGCGAGGCCTCGGCGGTAAACGTCGGTGCCACGTCGCCGGGCTTCAGGGTTGCGCAAGCGAGCGGCGAATGCATTGCGAATCCGAACGCCATGACGGCTGCCAGTGCTGCCGGTATGTGTTTTGTCTTCATCTGCTTCTCCATGCGTGAGCGCACGCGTTTGATCCGGTCAATCGGATACAGCTTCGGCCGGCCTCGCGGGCCGTCGCTGAGCTTGCTATTGGATCACGGATGCGCGCGCGGCGTCAGTCGCCGTCCGGATCACAAGCGAATCGCAAGCATGCGGCGCGAGCTCAGCGCGTCAAACGCCCGACTCCGCCACGTGCGCGCCGAACCACGCCGCCGCCGACAGGTTCAGCTCCGACATCACGTCGGGCGTCAGCGCCGGGAAGCCCGCCGCCCTCGCGACCGGCGCGGCGTCGCCGCCCTCGCCCGCGACCTCGGCGATCAGCAGCAGCGCGCCCAGCTCGCCCTTGCGCGCGACGATCGCCTCGCAGATCTGCGGCGCGAGGCCGAGCTTTTCGAGCACCGCATCGGGTGTGCTGTCGAGCACGATGTGCACGAGCGAAAAAATCCCGGTCATGAATGCGGCGTCGGCGAATTCGCTGTCGGCCGGACGCAGCCAGTTCGCGGCAAGCTCCATGAAACGCGAGCGCGTCGCGGCCAGATGCACGAGCGGATCGGCACGCCACGGCAGTTCGCCCGTGTCCGCGTACAGCAACAGCTGCGCCCAGCGCGCGATCTGCCGCGTGCCGGTCGCGATGATCGCCTCGCGCAGCGACGCGATGTTGCGCCCGAGGCCGAATGCGCTCGAATTGACGAGCCGCAGCAGTTGCACGACCACGCCTGGGTTCAACTTCAGCTCCGCCTCGAGCTCGACGATGCCGGCGTCGCGCGAGAGCAGCGCGAGCAGCCGCAACAGGCCCGGGCGCAACGAGCGGTTGCGCGGCGCGGCCAGCACCTGCGGCCGCGCGAAGAAGTAGCCCTGGAACAGATCGAAGCCGAGTTGGTGGGCGAGCGCGAAGTCCTCGCGCGTCTCGACCTTTTCGGCGAGCAGCGTCTTGCCGTGGGCGCGCAGCATCGCTGCGAGCTTCGCGACCGTGCGGCGCGGCGTCTGCAGGAAGTCGATCTTGACGATGTCGGCGTATGGCAGCATCGCGCTCAGCTCGTCGGACAGATCGTGCACGTCGTCGAGCGCAACCTGGAAGCCGGCGCGGCGCAGTTCGTGCAGACGCCGCGCGAGCGAGGCGTCGTAGTGCACGGTTTCGAGGATTTCGAGCACGAAGCGCTCGGGCGGCATCAAATGGACGATGTCGCTAAAGAGCAGCGCGCGATCGATATTGACGAAGCCGCGATGCTGGCCGAGCACGGCCGGCACGCCGATTCCGCCGATCGTGCGCGCGACCACCTGCGCGGTGGCCTGCGCGTCGTCGCTGATTTCGGCGTAGTTGTACGTTCCGGCACGAAACAGCAGCTCGTAGGCATGGAGCGCGCCGTCGCGATCGAGAATCGGCTGGCGACCGACATAGACGTATTGCGCGGCCAGGTCCGGGTGCTCGTGCTCAGCATAGCCGGCCGACGAGCCGGCGAATGCATCACGCACCTCGACGTCCCGCGGGATGGGCCGTGGAGATCTGGCGGACCTGACGACGGGGCGTTCAGACATGGATCATCGGTGCAAGGTTCGGAAAGTCTACGCTGCGCGGCGCCGTCAGCGTCGCGGTATAAGGGAGACCGCCATATTAACGGCCGCGAAGCGGCGTCACTTTAACCGAATCGTCCCGGCGACGGCGCCGAGCGTCCCTTACCCGATGTTTTTCTCCGCGGGCCGCTAAAGATTTTCCCGCACGCGTCGTTATCTCGTTCTGATAGGGTGGCCTGCTATCTGCCGGCCGCCCGGACCGGCGGACAAGCAGCCCCGCCCGCCGGACGAACCCAGGTTGCCAGCCACACATATGGAAGCGAACACGATCACCGCGCCCCGCCGGGGCTCCTTGCGCACGGTCATGGACCGGCTGCGAGCGTTCGGCCGGCGCGCGGACGACGAGCGACCGAGCAGCGCGAACCGCACGCCCCCGCTGGAACAGGTGGTCGGCGCGGTCGACCTGCTCGCGCACGTCGACGATGCGTTGCGCTTCATCTACGTGTCCGACGCGAGCCTGCGCTTCATCGGCTATCACCGCGAGTACCTCAAAACCGCCACGCTGCACGATCTGGTTGCGCCCGCCGACGTGCCGCGCCTCGACGCGCTGCTCAAGCAAGCGGCGGCCTCGGGCAACGTCGAAAAAGCGACGCTCGGGCTCGTCAAGTCGCTGACCTACCCGATCACGGTCGAGCTGCGCGTCGTGCGCAGCAGCCACGACGGCGTCGACGGCTATGCGATCGCCGGCTTCGACGTGTCGTCGTGGCGCGCCACCGAAGAGCGCCTGACCCAGGCGTTGCATCTGGACCGGCTGACCAGCCTGCCGAACCAGTCGGGTTTGCTGCACGCGTTGCTCGACGCGCAACAGAAGGCCGACGCGCACGGCACGCCGGTCGCGTTGCTGCTGCTCGATCTGGACGACTATCAGCGCGTGAACCGCGCGCTGGGCTACGACGCCGGCGACGAGATGCTGCGTGACACGTCGCGGCGCCTGTTGAACATGACGAGCCCGAACGAAACGATCGCGCGCGTCGCGAGCGACGAGTTCGCCATCCTCGTGAAGCCGGCCGCGAGCCGTACCGACGCGGCGGCCACCGCGGAAGCGCTGGCGCGGCGTCTGCTCACCGCGATCCAGCAGCCGTACGTGTTCAAGGGTCAGCAGGTGCACCTGTCGGCCAGCATCGGCATCGCGCTGTACCCGGACGTGCGCCACGCCAACGACACCGGCGGCCACGACACGCACCTGCTGCGCTGGGCCGACCACGCGCTGTTGCAGGCGAAGGCCGCGGGCGGCAACACGCTCGCGTTCTACGTGCCCGACGACAACCCGGCCGACGCCGAGCGCCTGAAGCTGGAGGCCGACCTCTACGACGGCGTACGCAACGGCGAGTTTTCGCTACACTTCCAGCCGATCACGAGCAGCCGCACGCGGGGCGTGGTCGGTGTCGAGGCGTTGATCCGCTGGACGCATCCGGTGCATGGCCTCGTGCCGCCGTCGATGTTCATTCCGCTCGCCGAGTCGATCGGGCTCATCAACTTCCTCGGCAACTGGGTGCTGAAGGTCGCGTGCATGCAGCTGATCCAGTGGGACGCGAAGGGCATCGCGCTGCAGTACGTGGCCGTCAACGTATCGCCGCAGCAGTTTCGCGATCCGCGCTTCAAGGACTCGGTGCGCGAGGCGATCGAGCTGACCGGCATCGATCCGCGCCGCCTCGTGTTCGAGATCACCGAAAGTCTGCTGATGCACGACCCGGCGCACGCGAAGGCCTTGCTCGAAGAGCTGACCGCGATGGGCATCCGCTTCGCCGTCGACGACTTCGGCACCGGCTATTCGAGCCTCGCGTACCTGCAGCGTTTTCCGCTCGCGAAGCTCAAGATCGACCGGAGTTTCGTCGAGAATCTGCTAACCTCGCGAAACGATCAGGCAATCGTTAGCGCTGTCGTCGGCCTTGCGCAAACGCTCGACCTCGAACTGGTTGCCGAGGGCGTCGAAACAGAAGCGCAACGCACGCTGCTCACCGAGATGGGCTGCGATCACATTCAGGGCTGGCTCGTCTGCAAGGCGCTGCCGTCCGAAGAACTCGCGCAGCGCTTCGAGACGCGCGAGCTTCAGCTACACGGCGCGTAACGGGCGATGCAAACGCGGCGCCCAGGCAGCGGAACAAGCCGGCCCACGACCGGCGTGGCATTCACTGGAATACGTATGGCTTTTGCGGGACTCACATGGTAAAGGCGGCAGTGCTCGACCGGCTCTGGACGCGAATGAGCGAGCGCGGCGATTTCCCTATGCTGTCGCAATCGCTGCGCACCACCATGGCGGCAGTGACCAACGACGACCTCGACTTCACCGGCCTCGTGCAGGTGGTGCTGTCGGACTTCGCGCTCACGCAGAAAGTACTGCGGCTCGCGAACTCGGCGATGTACATGGCGTTCGGCGGCAACATCACGACCGTGTCGCGCGCGCTGATGGTGCTCGGCATGGACGCGGTCGGCCATCTGGTCGTCGGTCTGAAGATCGTCGATCACTTTCATCACAGCGCGCCGCGCCGCATCGACGCGAAGCTCGAACTGAACCGCACGCTGCTGTCGGGCTGCGTCGCGCGCAAGCTGACCGAGCGCGGCGACCTGCGCGCCGGCGAGGAAGCGGTGGTCTGCACGCTGATGCGGCAAATCGGCAAGCTGCTCGTCGTGTTCTATCTCGACGCGGAATGGGACCAGATTCGCCGCCATATCGACGCCGGCGCGCCCGAAGCCGATGCGTGCGTGCTGGTGCTCGGCGTCACGTTCGATGAAATCGGCGCCGAAGCCGCCGTGCGCTGGCGCCTGCCCGACACGATCCGCGCGGGCATGCGCGAGTTCGATCCGCAGGACGTGACGCAACCGCGCCAGGTGCAGTGGCTGCGCGCGATCACCAATTACTCGACCGCGGTCGCCGACGTGCTCACGCAGCAGAACATGCCCGAGTGGGAACGCGAGGCACGCATCGGCGAGCTTGCGCACGAGTTCAGCGGCGCGCTGAACACGGATGCCGAGGTGCTGCTGCAGATGAGCGTCGCGCTCGCGCGCGAGGAAGGCGGCGACGGCGTGATGGCGGAAATCGTCGAGCTGCGCGCGAATGCCGATGCGATCGCGCGCGAGGCGCTCACGCCCGAGGCGCGCATCGCGGTCGGCGTAAAGGACCTGCGCGACCTGCCCGAGGGCAGCCCACTCGCGCCGGCGCTCGCGATGGCAGCGGAGACCGTGCTCGCGGGCCTTGGCTTCGCGCGCGTCGTGGTGTTCGTCAAGCACAGCAACGGCACCTTCAAGGCGCGTTTGGGTCTCGGGCCGAAGATCGACGCGGCGATGCCGCGGCTCACGTTCAACACCGCGTTCGAGCCCGACGTGTTCCACCTCGCGATCGCGAACTCGGTGGGCATTTTCATCGAGAATGCGCGCGATCCGAAGATGGTCGCGCGGCTGCCGGAGTGGTTCCGCCGCTCGTTCGACGATGCTCGCGCGTTCGTGCTGCTGCCGGTCCTCGACGAAACGGATCAAACGGTCGCGCTGCTCTACGGCGACTGGTCGCACACCCAGGAGGCGCGCCGCATCTCACAGAAGGAGATGGGGGTGCTCAACGAACTGGCTCAGGAGTTAGGACGTTTTTTCGGCCAGGGGCAGATGCGGGAAATGGAGACGATGTGAAGACCTGGCGTGATCGTTGATCACCCCGCTTCACTTTCAACCTTTTCCGTGTTTGCCCGAAAACGATTTAATTCGGGCCACGTGTGGGGCTTTTTTGCCCCACTCAATCCTCGATCCGCTCCAACCCTTCCGCGCTGCGATCCGCGACGCCGGCCCATGCGCCGGCCGCGAGACCCATCTGCGCGACCTCTTCCACCGTCAACGGCGCAAGACGCTCGCATAGCGTGGCGACGCGCTCCCATGCGCCGCCTTCGAGCGCTTCGACCGCGCTCAGCAGCAAACCCAGCCTGCCCTCGCGATGCAGGATCGCGGCCTGGATCGGCCGCGACAGCGTGAGGATGTTCAGCGTCTTTTCGAGCGAGCCGCCGAACACCGCATCGACGAACGAAAACACACCGGTCAGGAATGCCGCGTCGGCTTCGTCGCGGCCCGCCTCGGGCATGCGCTCGATCGCAAGCTCCATGAAGCGCGCGCGCGTGGCCGCGAGTTGCAGCAGCGGATCGTCCTCGAGCGCGACCTTGCGGCCGTCGGCGTAAAGCAGCAGTTGCGTCCAGCGCGCGATGCGGTCGGTGCCGGTGGCGTTGATTGCGTCGCGCAGCGTCGTCACCTTGTGACCGACCGCGAGGCCGCTCGAATTCGCGAGCTTCATCAGATGCATGACCAGCACCGGGTTCAGTTTCAGTTCGGCTTCGAGCTGCGCGACCGTCGGGTCGCCCGCCAGCAGTTGCAGCAGATTGAGCAGCGCGTGCCGTGGCGCGCTGACGCGGCGCGTCGCCGAGCTTTGCGCATGCGCGAAGTAATAGCCCTGGAAGCGGTCGAAGCCGAGCTCATGCGCCGTTTCGAAATCGGCCTGCGTATCGACGCCCGACGCGAGCAGCAGCTTGCCCGCCGACTTCAGCACGCTCGCGAGTTTCGGCAGCAGCGCGCGCGGCGCACGCATGACGTCGATCTTGACGACTTCGGCGTACGGCAGCAGCTTCGCGAACGTCTCATTGGGCTGCGCGACGTCGTCGAGCGCGAAGCGGTAGCGGCGGCCGTGCAGATAGACGACCCGCGCGGTCAACGCGTCGTCGACTTCGAGCGACAAAGGCAGTTCGAGCATGAAGCGCTCGGGGGGCAGCCTGAGGATCGCGTCGTCGAGCAGCAGCTCGCGGTTCACATCGACGTAAGCGGGATGGCCGGTCAGCGCGCCGCGCACGTCGCCCTGCAAGAGGCCGTGCACGGTCGCGCGCGCGACGCGTTGCCCCGGCGTCGGTGCGCGGCCCGGCAAGGCGTCGGGTTGGGTATCGGGATCCGCTTGCGGTACGCGTTGATCGGCTTCGACGGCCGGCAGCGCGGGCGTACGGACCTTGATCTCGTAGCCGCACAGCATGCCGTCCCGATTCAGAATGGGCTGCCGCGCGAAGCTGGCGGTGAGCGATGCGTCGTCGGTCGTGCCGCCTTGGCTCGGAGTCTCGATTGCGATGGTGGTCATTCCAGTCCCCGCTCGGCGCCGCTGGCGCCTGGCCGCTATGTTCTGTTTTTCGTTGCACGGTGGCGCGTTTGTGCGACGCACGGAGTGCGGTCGCGCGCGGCAGCGTGCGTTGCGATTTTATCGCAGCGTCATTGGGCAAAACAGGCTTACGAGGCAATATCTCGAAATATTTGCTGAGCGTGTGCGATACGCATGGCGCGTCTAGACTAGCTTCGACAGCGTATCGGCGGTGGTCTCGACGACCAGCAGACCCGCGCGCAGCCCGGGCTTGACCGTCGGATTCGGGAACATGACGCGCTCGTCGTCGTGCTGCACCGTGTATTGATAGTCGCCGTCGCGCGCGAGCAAGGTGCCCTTTGCGAGCGGCGTGAAGTTCGGCACATCGGGTGCGAGCAGCAGTTCGAATGCGTCGCTTTGCTTGGTCAGCTGATCGATGACGGTGAACACACGCGGCAGCGCAGCTTGTGCGTCGGTTTGCGTGTCGGTTCGCGAACCCACCCGCGTGCCGGCCAGTAGCGCGCGCACCGCGAGATCCGCGCCCTCGAAGCGTGTCAGATCGTTTTCGCCGAACGGCCGAACCTTGCCAAGTTCGAGCGTGCAGGCCGCCGCGCCGCACGCTTGCGCGGTGAAGTGCGAATAGGTGTTGCCCTTGGTCGTGTGCAGCAGCACCGCGCCGATGCGCGCGTCGCGGAGCCACTCGAACATCGCACGCGAAAAGGGTTTGCCGGTATGCGGCAGCAGCGCGAAGCGCTCGAACACCGACGCGCGGATCGCCGTATGCATGTCGATATGCCAGCGCGCGCCGGGCGCGGCGCACGCGGGCGCGAAAAAGCGCATCGCGGCCTGTTCGAGCGCGGCCGCGCGCGGCGCTTCATGACTGTGCGGCAGTTGCAGATGACGGCCGCTGAAAAGCCGGTTCAGATCGTCGTCGCGATAGCGGCCGCCGTCGCGCATCGCCTCGATGTTGCCGAGAATCACGAGCAGCCGGCACGCGAGCGCGGCGCGGCCCCGTGCGATATCGGCGACGATGCGCGACAGCAGCTCGATCGGCGCGGTTTCATCGCCATGCACGCCAGCCGAGACGAGCACGCTGCACAGGTCTGCGTGCTGCTTCGCGGGCTCGATGACGAGTACACCGTCATCCTGCCACGTCCAGCGCACGCCGTTTGCGCATGTGCCTTGCGCTTCATGCGCGGCAGGCCGGGAACCCGCGAGCGTCCACGCGAGAAAATCGTCGAGCATCGCGCTCGGGGCCGGCATCGCGTGCTCAGCGCTGGAAGTCATACAGCGAGCCCAGATCGAGGATTTGCGTCAGCTCATCGAGCGCGGTTCGCGACTCGACCAGCAGCTTCGGATCGGTGAGATCGGCCGGTGCCAGACGATCGCGGTAGTGCTTTTCGATCCACGCATCGAGACGGCCGAATAGCGTGTCGTCGATCCACACACCCGGCGCGACCGCCGCGCGCTCAGTGTCGTCGAGTACAACGCGCAGACGCAGACACGCGGGACCGCCGCCGTTCTTCATGCTCTCGCGCAGATCGAACACGAGCACCTCGTCGATCGGACCGCTGTGCGAAGTGAGCTCATCCAGATACGCGGCCACGCGCGGATTCTCGCGGCACTCCTGGGGCACGACCAGCACCTGCTTGCCATCGGGCCGGGTCAGCAGTTGGCTGTTGAACAGATACGACGTCACCGCATCGGCGACGCTGACCTGCGCGTCGGGCACTTCGATCACGTTCAAGCCAGCGTGCAGGCTCGCGAGCTTCGCGCGAAGCTCGTCGTACACCGCCTGCTGCTCGACGAACGCGAGCTGATGGCAGAACAGCGTGTTGCGATTGCCAACCGCGATCACGTCGTTATGGAACACGCCCGCGTCAATCACTTCGGGGTTCTGCTGCGCGTACACCGTCGCCGCTTCCTGCAAGCCATGACGATGCGCAACCGCGCGGCTCGCCTCGAAGGTCTGGCGTGCCGGATAGCGCTTCGGCTCCGGCCCTCGCCGATACTCGCTGCGCCCGTACACGAAGAATTCGACACCGCGCGCCCGGTATTCGTCACAAAAGCGCGTGTGATTCGCCGCGCCCTCGTCGCCGAGCGCGGGCGTGCCCGGCAGCGCCTCGTGGACGACGAAACGGTCGGTGTCGCTGAACATCGCGCGCAGCGTGCGGCGTGTCGATTCATGCTCGATCGCGCGATGCAGCTTGCTGCACAGATTGGCCGGCGTGAAATGTACGCGGCCGTCGTGCGTATCCGCAGACGGGCTCACGGTCGCGGCGTTCGCGGTCCACATCGCCGAGGCCGAGCTCGCCGCCGCGAGCAACTCGGGAGCGTTGTTCGCGACACGCGCGATCACCGAAGCGTCGTCGCCGGAAAAACCGAGCTCGCGCAACAGACGCATCGACGGACGCTCCTGCGGCGGCAGCACGCCCTGATGAAACCCGAGGTCCGCCAACTGCTTCATCTTGCGCAGACCCTGGCGTGCCGCGGCCTTCGGATTCGCGACCGACTTCTCGTTGCTTTGCGACGCGACGTTGCCGAACGACAAGCCCGCGTAGTTGTGAGTCGGGCCGACCAGGCCGTCGAAATTGGCTTCAGTGGCTTGCAGCATCGTCGATCCTTAGAATTGGAGGCCCGGCGAGACGCTCGCGGGCATGCTCAGTTGCGCGCTCTCGACGGAAGCCATCGGGTACGCGCAGTAGTCGGCCGCATAGTACGCGCTCGGCCGATGATTGCCCGAGCGGCCAGGACCGCCGAACGGCGCGCCCGAGGAAGCGCCGTTGGTCGGCCGGTTCCAGTTGACGATGCCCGCGCGAATCGTGCGCTGGAAATGCGTCCACAGCGCTTCGTCGTCGGCGAGCAGGCCCGCG
Organism: Paraburkholderia sprentiae WSM5005; assembly: GCF_001865575.2. NCBI lineage: Bacteria > Pseudomonadati > Pseudomonadota > Betaproteobacteria > Burkholderiales > Burkholderiaceae > Paraburkholderia > Paraburkholderia sprentiae. Next base: position 1,214,918 of record NZ_CP017561.2, on the reverse strand, counting down.
GAGAGACCGAACTCGGTGTCGTTCGCCTGTTCTAGCGCGTCGTCGAAACTGCGGTAGCGGACGATCTGCGCGAGCGGACCGAAGTGCTCCTCGTCGGGCAGGTCCCGCACGTCGGTCACGTCGAGAATCGCCGGTGTGACGAAGCCGAGTTGCGGATCGCGCTGCGCCATCTTCAGCAGCGCCTTCGCGCCGCTCGCGAGCAGACGCTCTTGCGCGCCGATCAAACGCGAGGCCGCGCGCGCCGACACCACGGCGCCCATGAACGGCTGCGGCTCCGCGTTGTATGCACCGACGCCGATGCGCGCGGTCACTTCCGTCAAGCGCGCGAGGTAACGCTCGCCGAACCCATCGTCGGGCACGAAGATGCGGCGCGCGCAGGTGCAGCGCTGCCCCGCCGACAGAAACGCCGATTGAATGGTGTGGTGCACGGCGGCGTCGAGGTCCGCCACTGGGCCGATCACGAGCGGATTGTTGCCGCCCATCTCGAGCGCCAGCACGATCTCCGGCCGTCCGCCGAACTGTTTGTGCAGCAATGTTCCGGTATCCGAACTACCCGTGAAAAACAAACCGTCGATCTGCCGGTGATTCGCGAGCGCGATGCCGGTCTCCTTCTCACCCTGCACGAGATTCAGCACACCGGCGGGCAGCCCCGCATCGCGCCAGATCCGCACGGTGAGCGCCGCGACCCCGGGCGCCAGTTCGGATGGCTTGAACACGACCGCGTTACCGGCGATCAGCGCGGGCACGATGTGCCCGTTCGGCAAATGGCCCGGGAAGTTGTACGGCCCGAACACTGCGACCACGCCATGCGGACGATGCCGCAGCACCGCGGTGCCATCGGCCATCGCCGAGCGCCTTTCGCCGGTGCGTTCGTTATAGGACTGAATCGAAATGTCGACCTTCGCGGCCATCGAGGCCGCTTCGGTGCGTGCTTCCCACAGCGGCTTGCCGGTTTCGCGGCCGATCGCTTCGGCGAGCGCTTCCTTGCGCTCGCTCACGAGCGCGGCGAAGCGGCGCACCACCGCGCAGCGCTCGTCGAGCGCCAGCGCCGACCATGCGGCGAACGCGCGGCGCGCGCTGCGTACGGCGCGATCGACGTCGTCCGCCGACGCGCTGTTGCCTTGCCATACCACCGCACCCGTGCCGGGATCGTGCGATGCGAATACGGGTCCTGTGCCGGCGATCCATTCGCCGTCGATGAAAAGCTCGCTCATGATCATCCTTGTTTGTGTTTCAACGGCAGCACCCGCAGCGGATCGCCGGTCTTCACGCGAAGTGCATCGGCCTCGACCGCGCTCAGGCGGAACACACCGTCGCGCGGCGCGCCCGCCACCACGCCGACGCGAAAATCGCCGAGCGACGTGTTCGACACCATCGACTTCGGTCCGTCCTGCGCGGCTTGCTCCGATGCCTCGCCAATCCCGGTCGTCACCAGCACGCTCTCGCGCACCGTGCGCAGGTCCGCGATATGGCATTCGAGCACCGGGCCCGCGTCGAAAATATCGACGTGGTTCTCGTAGCGCAGCCCTTCGGCTTCGAGCATCCGACGCGCGGGGATCGTGTCGTTATGCGTGAGGCCGACACAGCGCTGTGCCTCTTCCGGCAAAAGTTCGACGTACACCGGATAGCGCGGCATCAGCTCGGCGAGAAACGCCTTGCGGCCGTGCGAACTGAGATAGTCGGCCGCGTTGAAATCGATCTGGTAAAAATGCGAGCCGACCGCGCGCCAGAACGGCGACGTCCCCTGCTCGTCGAAATGGCCGCGCAGCTCCGCGCACAGACGCTGCGGAAAACGCTCCCGAAACTGCGCGAGAAACATGAAGCGCGAGCGCGACAGCAAACCGCCGACGCCGCTCGCGCGATAACGCGGGCTCAGAAACAGCGAGCACACCTCCGCATAACCGGTGAGGTCATGCGAAATGTTCAGCGCGTGCATGCGCGTCCAGATGCCCAGATCCTGGCTCGCGTGCACGACCGTGCTCACGCGATAGTTGTAGAACGGCTGCCGCAGACCCACCGCCGTTTCGATACCGCAGACTCCCGCCACGTCGCCGGTCGCGGTATCTTCCATCACGAAGAAATAGCCGGCCTCGTGCGGCTCGGCCTCACCTTCCATCGTGCGGCGCGCGCGTTCGACACGCGCCGCGAGCGCATCGCGATCCGGCTTGAAAGTGGTCAGGCCCGGCCCGGTTTCCTGCGCGAGTCGCATCAGCGCATCCACATCGCCTCGTTGTACTACGCGAACGACGATCATTGCGCGTCTCCCGATGGTTCGTCCTGCGGCTGGTGCAGCGGCACGCAGCGCACCGCATCGCCTTCCCGTACGCCAAGCGCGGCGCGCGCCGCTTCCGCCAACCCGGCGCCCGCCTCCTTGCCGGGCGCGAGATCGCCGAGCACGCAACGGAATTCGCCGTGGGCGCCGTTGTGCGCGATCAGGTAAGTCTCGCCGTGGGTCACCGGTGCCTCGCGCACCACGCGGGTCTGGTTGTGCTTCACGCTGACACTGCGATCCACCTGCGCGGTCAGTACCGGACCCGCGTCGAAGATGTCGACGTAGCGATCCGTCTCGAAGCCTTCCTCGAGGTGGATTTCGTACGCGAGCAGCGCGTTAGCGTCCGGCTCGCCGAGCACACGCTGCGCCGCTTCGGGCAACAGCGGCACATAGACGGGATAGGTCGGCATCACTTCGGCGATGAAGGTGCGGCTGCGGCCGCCCGATTCGACTTCGATGTCGGCGAAGTTGCGGCCGAAAAACTTGCGGCCCACCGCCTCCCAGAACGGCGACACGCCGTTTTCGTCGGTGACGCCGAGCAGCAGCGAGAACACCTCGGGCGTGAAGCGCTTGCGATTCGCGGCGATGTACATCATCCGCGCGCGCGACATCAGCTGCGCCGCCGAGTCGCCGCGCAGCGACGGGTCGATGTAGTAGCCCGCGAGCCGGCTCTTGCCGGTCAGCTCGTGCGACATCGTCAGCGCGTGAATCTTGCGATTCACGTGCAGCTCGCGCGACGCATGAATCAGCGCGTCGTTGCGAAACACGTAGAACGGGTCCGCGTAACCGGCCGCCGCCACAATGCTCGCGGTGCCCATCAGCTCGCCGGTCCGCGAGTCTTCGAGCACGAACAGATAGAACTCCTCGCCCGGAAAGTCGACCTCGGCGCGAAACGAGTCTTCCGACAACGCGACCCGCGCTTCGAGCGCGCGCCGGTCGTGCGGCAGTGAATGCAGCACCGGTTGCGCGGTGCGCGCCATATGCTCGAGCGCATCGAGATCGGCAAGGCGGCCTGGACGTACGAAGAGCATCATCGTTCCTATTGAATGTGACGCATGATCCGCTGCATCAGCGTGGGCGTGCGGGACTGCCTGAACGTCAATGCGACGCCGCCTGCGCATTCGCGCCGACGAGTTCGCCGAACGCCTTCTCGAGACGCGCGAAGCCTTCGGCCATGTCGTCGAGCGGCATGATCAGCGACGGCACGAAGCGCAGCACGTCCGGGCCCGCCATCAGCATGATCACGCCATGCTGCCCAGCCGCGGTGACGAAGTCCTTCGCGCGGCCCTGGAACGGGTCGCTCAGTTCCGCGCCGATCAGCAGACCCTTGCCGCGCACTTCGGTGAAAAGCCCGAAGCGCTCGTTCAATTTCGCGAGGTGGCCCTTCAGCACTTCGCTGCGCGAGCGCACGCCTTCGAGCAGCTTCGGGTCGCTGACGAGCTCGACCACTTTGTCCGCGATCGCCGAGCCGAGCGGATTGCCGCCGTACGTCGTGCCGTGCACGCCCACCTTGAAGTGCGCGGCGAGTTCTTTCGTGGTCAGCATCGCGCCGATCGGGAAGCCGTTGCCGAGCGCCTTCGCGCTCGTCAGGATGTCGGGCGTCACGCCCGTGTCCTCGTGTGCGTAGAAGTAGCCGCTGCGGCCCACGCCGGTTTGCACTTCGTCGAAAATCAACAGCGCGTTGTGTTGATCGCACGCTTCGCGCAGCGCCTGGAGGAACGCTGGTTCGGCCGGAATCACGCCACCCTCGCCCTGGATCGGCTCGACGATCACCGCGCAGGTCTGCGCGCCGATCGCCTTCTTCGCCGCTTCGACATCGTTGTACGGCAAATGCGTGATGCCGGCGGGCACCGGGCCGAAGCCTTCCGAGTACTTCGGCTGGCCGCCGACGCTGACGGTAAACAGCGTGCGGCCGTGGAACGACTGCGTGAACGAAATGATTTCGGCTTTCTGCGCGCCATGACGGTCGAACGCGACGCGGCGCGCGAGCTTGAGCGCGGCCTCGTTCGCTTCGGCGCCCGAGTTCGCGAAGAACGCGCGGTCGGCGAACGTGAGGCTTTCGAGGCGCTTCGCGAGGCGCAGCACCGGCTCATTCGTGTAGCCATTGCCGATGTGCCACAGCTTGCCGCCCTGGTCATGCAACACTTTCAGCAGCTCGGGATGCGCATGACCGAGCGCGGTGACGGCGATGCCGCCGGCGAAGTCGATATAGTCGCGGCCTTGCGTGTCCCACACGCGCGAGCCGAGACCGCGATCCGGTACGAAGGCGGCGGGGGAAAACACCGGCACCATGACTTCGTCGAAGGTCTGGCGTGTCACAGTCGGGTCGTTCATAGCTAATCCTTTTACGGGTGACAGGTAATACAGCTAGTGTAGGAAACCGCGCGCGGCAAGTCTTGCGCATACGCGACGCGTTCTATGAGGTTCCGCGCGGCGTAGCTGCCGCGCCTGCGCGCTAGTCGCGGCTTCGCTTACAGATGGCTTGCAGGGCGCACGAGCCACGCCCGCTTCGCACGCCACTTTGCATCAATCGTCCTCGGACCGTTCGAGCAGCGCAGCGGGCCGCGGTTCGCTTGCGCCGCCGTGCGCGCCGGTGTGCCGCTCGATCCAGTTGCGGCGATCCTCGCGCGGCGTGACACCGAAGCGCTCGCGATACGCATTCGAAAAGTGCGCCGCCGACGAAAACCCGCACGCGAGGCTGATCTGCACGACCGATTTGCTGGTGCGCTGCAATTGAGTGCGCGCCTTCGACAGCCGCAGCCCCAGATAGTATTTGGACGGCATAGCGCCGAGATACTGGCGAAACAGGCGCTCGAGCTGGCGCCGCGATACGCCGACGAGGCCGGCGATCTCATCGGTCGTCAGCGGGTCCTCGATGTTCGCTTCCATCAGCAGCAGCGCGTCGTTCAGGCGCGGATGACGCTCGCCCGGTGCGGTCACGAACGGAATGCGCTGACGCTCCTCGCCCGCGCGCAGCACGCCTACGCCGAGCGTATCGGCGATGCGCTCGGCGAGTTCGGGCCCGTGCTCGCGCCCGATCATCGCGAGCATGAAGTCGACGCTCGCCTGACCGCCCGCGCAGGTCGCGCGATCGCGATCGATTTCGAAGATCTGCTGCGTGACGATCGAGCGTTCGAATTGTTCGGAGAACTGCTGATAGGTTTCCCAGTTCACGCTGACGCGATAGCCGGACAGCTGCCCGGCCATTGCGAGCCACCACACGCCGTGATGAATGCCGGTGACGAGCGGCGTGCGCTGGCCGACGCGCGCGAGGCTGGCGAGAAACAGACGGTAGTCGGCGAACTGCCGAAACCGCTCGCTGACGACGATCAGCCAGTCGCACACGAGCGCGTCGCCGAAGGCGGCATCGGCCGGCCACTGCGCGCCGCCCGACAGCGGCACGGCGCGGCCGTCCCACGAACACACCTGCACGCGATACAGCGCGCGGCCGTCGATTTCATTGGCAAGATTGAGCGCGTCGACGATCGGGCCGACGCCCGACATGGACACGGGCGGCAGTGCGACGATCGCAACCTGCGTCGTGCGAGCCGGGCTGGACGTGCGGGGCATCGGTGGTCAGTGAAAAACGCGCGCGTTACTTCAGGCTGCCGGACAGAAACTGCTTCAGGCGCTCGCTGCGCGGCGCGCTCAGCACCGTGGCCGGATCGCCCTCTTCCTCGGTACGGCCCTGATGCAAGAACATCACATGGTTCGACACATTGCGCGCGAAGCCCATTTCGTGCGTCACGACGATCATCGTGCGGCCTTCCTCGGCGAGCTTCTGCATCACCTTCAGCACTTCGCCGACGAGTTCGGGGTCGAGCGCGGAGGTCGGTTCGTCGAACAGCATGACGTCCGGGTCCATCGCGAGCGCGCGCGCAATCGCGACGCGCTGCTGCTGGCCGCCCGACAGATGCGACGGATACTGCTTCTCGAGACGCGGCGCGAGACCGACCTTTTCCAGATATTCGCGCGCACGGTCCTCGGCGTCCTTGCGCTTCAGGCCGAGCACATGAATCGGCGCTTCGATCACGTTCTCGAGCACGTTCATGTGCGCCCACAGGTTGAAGTGCTGAAACACCATCGCGAGCTTCGTGCGGATGCGTTGCAGCTGCTTGTGATCGGCGACTTCGAGATTGCCGGCGCGATCGGCTTTGGTCTTCACCGCCTCGCCATCGACGACGATTTGCCCTGCGTTCGGCCGCTCGAGAAAATTGATGCAACGCAGGAAAGTACTCTTGCCCGAGCCGCTCGCGCCGATGATGCTGATCACGTCGCCCTTGTTCGCGTTCAGCGACACACCCTTGAGCACTTCGTTGTCGCCGTAGCGCTTGTGGATGTCCTGCACGGCGAGCTTGCAAGCGTCGGTTTGCGTGGTATGGAGCAAGATGCTCTCCCAGTGAGAATACGGATCGGTCGGGTGCAGACGCCGCCGCGGCGAAGCGCGCGGCGCCCGATGCAAGGTCAACGCGCGCTCATCGCGCGCGCACCGCAAGATGCGCGAGCCAGCGACGCTCGGCGCGCCGGAACAGCGCAACCAGCGCGAACGACACCACGAGATACATCAGCGCCGCGAGCCCGAATGCGTTGAACGACTGGTAGGTCGCCGAGTTGGCATCGCGCGCGACCTTCAGAATGTCGGGCACCGTGGCCGTGAATGCGACCGTGGTCGCGTGCAGCATCAGGATCACTTCGTTACTGTACAACGGCAATGCGCGGCGCAGCGCGGACGGTATCACAATGCGCCGGTACATCGTGAACCAGCTCATGCCGTAGGCGCGCGCCGCTTCGACTTCGCCATGCGAGCTCGAGCGGATCGCGCCCGCGAAAATCTCCGTCGTGTACGCGCAGGTGTTCAATGCGAAGGCGAGAATCGCGCAATGAAAGCCGCTGCGAAAGAACGCGTCGAGCAGACTGTGCGAGCGCACGAACGCGAGACTGTATACGCCGGTGTAGATCAACAACAGCTGCACGTAGAGCGGCGTGCCGCGAAATACGTAGGTGTACAGACGTACCGGCGTCGACAGCCAGCGCTGGTTCGACACGCGCGCCACCGCGAGCGGCACCGCGCATACGAAGCCGATCCCAATCGACGCGACCAGCAGCCACAACGTGACCGCGAGACCCGACAGGCGCTGGCCGTCCCAGAACAGATACGCCTTCCAGAATTGGTTCAGGATGTCGATCATGACGCTCAGAGCTCCGCGTGTCGCACGCCGATCGAATAGCGGCGGTTCAGCCAGATCAGCACGAGGTTCGATACGGTGGTGATCGCCAGATAGATCAACGCGGCGACGAGAATGAAGAAGAACATGTTGAAGGTGCTCTTGCCCGCGTCCTGCGCGGCCTTGACGACGTCGGCGAGTCCGATGATCGACACCAGCGCGGTGGCCTTCACGAGCACCTGCCAGTTGTTGCCGATGCCGGGCAGCGCGAAGCGCATCATCTGTGGGAACAGGATGCGTGCGAACACGCGCACGCCGCTCATGCCGTACGCGCTGCCCGCTTCGAGCTGGCCGCGCGGCACCGCGAGAAACGCGCCGCGAAATGTCTCGGTGAAGTACGCGCCGTAGATGAAGCCGAGCGTCAGCACGCCGGCGAGAAACGGATCGATGTCGATCTGCTCCATGCTGAACATGTCGGTCAGATCATTGAGCCAGATCTGGATGCTGTAGAACAACAGCAGCATCAGCACGAGGTCGGGCACCGAGCGGATCAGCGTCGTGTAGCCGGTCGCGACGGCCCGCAAGGGTCGGTTCAACGAGAGTTTCGCCGCCGCGCCCGCGAGGCCGAGCAACACGGCGGCCGCCAGCGACAGAACGGATAGTTCGATCGTCTGGATCGTGCCGGCGAGCAGCACGGGACCAAAGCCGTATAGGAACATGCTTGTCTCCATCCAGGTGGGTTGAATTGGCGCGGAGGCTTCAAGGCCTGCCGCTGCTCCCGCATGGCGCGGAGTCTCGCAAGCGAAAATCAATTTCTCAAATCCCGGGCGGTGCCTTTGCTGCGATGCAATATGACGCGGCGGCGGGGGGCGCAACACTGATGGCGCTAGGTTTCAGGTGAATTATCGTTGGGCGAGGCGCGCCGCGCGCGCTGGGCCGTGCGGCGATTTGGCCAGTTTCCGGTCGCTTTTCCGATAGACCGCGCGGACGGCCGCTGGCATCCGAGGTATAGGGCCGGTGCGCGCGTGAATGACTCATGTATGAGTCGCGAAAGCGGTTTATGGCCCATTCATGAGTCATTGTTTGTGTCTTGGCCCAAAAAGTCCGATAATGAGTCATAAGTGAGTCCCGAATGCGTCATATGACTCACAGGTGAGCCATCCCACGTTGCCATGCCCACTCCCGCTACCCGCGCTGCCTCGCGTTACAGTCTGGACGCTGCCCGCCTGCTCGGCCAGCTGATCCGTCGCGCGCGGCTCGAGCGCAGGATCACCGCCGCGCAGTTGGCCGAGCGCGCCGGGCTGTCGCGCAGCCTCGTGCAGCGGATAGAAAAAGGCGATCCGCGCTGCTCTATCGGCGCGGTGTTCGAAGCCGCGGCGGTGGTCGGTGTGCGGCTGTTCGACGCCGACACGTCCGCCCTCGGCAGCGCAATCCGCGCCAACGCCGACGTGCTGACGCTGTTGCCGCGCGCGGTGCGCGCGCCTCGCCCGGAAGCCAAGGATGATTTCTAAGTCCGCCTATAACGAAGCCTTCGTATGGACCTGGCTGCCTGGCGCGACCGAGCCGGTGGTCGCCGGGCGCCTCGTGGCGGCCGGCGGTCAGATGCTGTTCAACTACGGCCAAAGCTACCTCGCGCGCGACGACGCGATCCCGCTCTATGTGCCCGAATTGCCGCTGCGGCGCGGCACCTTACCGCTGCTCAGCGGCCTCACGATGCCCGGCTGCATCCGCGATGCGGCGCCCGATGCATGGGGCCGGCGCGTGATCATCAATCGCAAGCTCGGCATGCGCGGCGCGCAGATCGACACCGGCGAGCTCGACGAGATGACCTATCTGCTCGAATCCGGCTCCGACCGCATCGGTGCGCTCGACTTTCAGCTGTCGCCGAGCGAATATGCGCCGCGCGAAACGGCGAGCGCGTCGCTCGACGATCTGCAAAACGCGGTGTCGGGTGTCGAGCGCGGCGTGAAGCTCAGCCCCGACCTCGAACGCGCGCTGTTTCATGGCAGCTCGATCGGCGGCGCGCGCCCAAAGGCGATGATCACCACGCACGAGCGCAAGTTCATCGCGAAGTTTTCGTCGCAAAGCGACGTCTACAGCGTCGTGAAGGCGGAATACATTGCGATGCGCATCGCGTCGTTGGTGGGCATCGATGCCGCGCCGGTGAAGCTCGAGCATGTCGGCGGCAAGGACGTGCTGCTGATCGAGCGCTTCGATCGTACCGGCGACGCACAAGGCTGGCAGCGCCGCGCGATGGTGTCGGCGCTAACCCTGTTCGAACTCGACGAGATGATGGCGCGCTACGCGAGCTACCAGGAATTCGCGACGCTGATCCGCCATCGCTTCACGAACCCGGGCGCGACGCTCAGGCAGCTTTTCGCGCGGCTGCTGTTCAACGTGCTGTGCGGCAATACCGACGACCATGCCCGCAATCACGCCGCTTACTGGGACGGCCGCGAGCTGACGCTGACGCCCGCCTACGACATCTGCCCGCAGGCACGCGCCGGCAACGAAGCGACCCAGGCGATGCTGGTCGTCGGCGACGATCGCTTCAGCCGCATCGACACGTGTCTGCGAGCGGCGCCATTCTTTCTGCTGTCGCGCGATGAAGCGGTGGCCATCGCGCGACAGCAAATCGAGGTCATTCTGGCGCACTGGGACGCGGTCTGCACCGATGCGCAGTTGAGCGAGATCGATCGCGGCCTGATGTGGCGGCGCCAGTTCCTGAATCCGTTCGCATTCGAAGGCGCTCCGCCCGAACTCGCGGCGCTGCTGCATTAGCGCGGCCGCGCCGGCGCCGATGCCGAACCACGCGCGTTCAGTCGATCCCGAGCCGCGCACGAATCGCCGGCAGCATCTGCTCGACCGCGTCGCGCCCTTCCGCGATGGCTGGTGCCGCGCGATGAAAATCGAAGATGCCCATGCCGCCGAGACGCGGCTGGATCAGGATATCGGCCGGCTCGCCGGCCAGCCGGCTGCGCGTGATGCGCACCTGCATGATGTCGATGCTTTGCGCGATCGAACTCAACATCGACGGCACGTGCGCGCTTGGCTTGGGCGGCACGCGCACGTCGTCGGTCGCGCTCGCTTCGGCCGGCGCGAGCCAGCGCGGCCACGGCTTGCCGTTGCGGCGCAACGCCACGGGCGGCGGCGCGGTGGGATCGAGCGCGGGCGTTTCGATGACCGCACCGCCGAAGTCGCGGCCGTTGAGGATGTCGTTGTTCAGATCGATCGCGATCACGCAGTCGGCGCGCATGCCACGCGCGACCGACACCGGCACCGGGTTGCTGAGCCCGCCGTCGACGAGCCACACGCCGTTGTGCCATACCGGCGTGAAAATGCCCGGAATCGCAATCGACGCGCGCACCGAGTCGATCGTGCTGCCGTCCTGGAGCCAGATTTCGCGGCCCGTGTCGAGTTCGGTCGCGACCGCCGCGAACGGCATCTGCAATTGCGCGATCGAGCTGCCGGCGAATTTGTCGGCGAACAGCTGGATCACCTTGCGCCCGCCCAGCAGGCCGCCCGAGATGCGCAGATCGAGCAGCCGCACCACGGTCTGCCACGTAAGACGCGACACCCACTCCTCGAGCCAGTCGAGGTCGCCGTTCGCATAGACCGCACCGACCAGCGCGCCGATCGACGTGCCGCACACGACGTCGGGCTTGATGCCAGCGTCTTGCAGCGCGCGAATCGCGCCGATATGCGCCCAGCCGCGCGCGGCGCCGCCCCCCAGCACCAGCCCGATCCGGCTGTATCGACGTCGACGTATCATGCTTACCCCGCTTTTTCGGCCAGCTTGTGCGGCCCGCTTATCCGGCCATCTTCTGGCCGACTTTTCCCCGCCTATCGCCCTCGAATCACGTCCGAGCGTGACGTGGTGTACACCCTCTGGCTCCGGTCGAAGTGAACGTTGAAGATGCCTTCTTCGGTCACCCCGCCCTCGCGCCATTTCCAGCTCCACACGGTTTCGGGCTTCAGCGGAAATACCGCGATCTCTCCAGGCTTGCCGAGCAAGCGCCGCACCTCGTCTTCGGTCATGCCGGCGCGGATCTTCGCGAAGTTGGCCGCGGTCAGTACCTGCGTGATCGCTTGCAGCTTGCCGTCGCGGTCGACGTCGACCATGTACGTGTTCAGGCCTTGCGGGCCACGCGGATATTCGAAGCGCTTCGAGCCGTCGGTGAAGGTGCGCGCGGTTTCGGGCTTGCCCATCTGCGCGAGGATCTGCGCTTCGGTTGTGACGCCCGGCGTCATGTCCTTGAGCAGCAACGCGTCGGGTTTGACCGCGTTGAAAAAGTCCTTGAGTTTTTGCACGGCTTGATCGCTCTGCTGTTGGTCGCAGCCGGTCAGCGCAACGCACGCCATCAGCAGCGCCGCGCTCAGCGGTTTGAGGCTCACATCGGTTCCTGTCCGGATGCGCGGGATTTGCCGTCGCCGCGCAGGGCCGGTGTGTAGTGTGTACTACAAGCATAACCGTGCACGGAGAAAACCGCGAGCGACGCGGGCGCGACGAGTGCGGCTACGCACGCAACGTGTCGCGCGCAGCGCTAAAAGAGTGCCTGAGGATCAACTGAGGTGGGCATGCCAGAAGCAAAAAGGCGACGCTGTAAACAGCGTCGCCATGTCGGTCGATGCGATCAACCGGAAGTGACGGCGGCTCGTTAGCCGCCTTGCGCGAAGCACCGCGGACGACGCGCAGCGGCCTGCTCCAGACGAAGCGATGAGCAACCTTGGCTACTCACCTTGCGCCATCGCCGAATGACAAACCGCTGCCTTTTATGGCCGCCCTGGTCCCTCGATAAGCCTTCCAGATGCCCCTAATCTAAACGCATTGGAGGCTTTCGACGAGAGCGCGTTTACACGGAATCGGCAGAAGATTCGCGCGACGCGAGGGGCTCGCGGGATCGCCATCCGATCAGATCACCCGAAAGCCATGCGTGCCGTCGCGCGCCAGTTGCGCGACGAGCCCATGCTCCCACTCCAGATACGCGCTCATTGCTTCGCGTGCGTTCTCCGCGCCGTCATACGGCCGTTGATATCGATCGATGCGCGGCGACGCCATCCGCATGCCGCCCGACTCCACCGGCAAGCCCGCGTCGATCCACGCATTCGTGCCGCCGCGCAGCACCTGCACCGGCCGCCCGGTCGCCGCGGCGAGCTCCGGCGCGACGAAGCGCGCGAGCGCGTCGCTGCCGCACGTGAGCACATAGCGCTTCGCGTCGGGCAGCGTGCGCAGCGCGTCGGCGAGCTGGCTGCGGATCACGAACCACGCGCCCGGAATGTGCCGGGTCAGATAGTTCGCGCTGCTCGTGAAATCGAGCACGACGGTACCGTGCGACTGCAGCAGCGCGACGAGCTCCGCCGGACCGATCTCGTCGACGTCGGGCGGCGTGACCGCATTGCGCGCGGGCGGCGTGCCCTTCTCGGCGAAATCGGCCGCCGTCAGGCCATCGACCACGTACACCTCGACGTTCATCTGCGCGAGCCACGATGCGCTCATGTTGGCGCGCACGCCGTCGCTGTCCGCAAGGATCACGCGCGCGCCGCGCACCGTCACGAACAGGTCGGTTTCCTGCACGAGCTGGCCGCCCGGCGCGCTGCGAAAACCGGGCACGTGGCCCGCCTCGTATTCGTCGGGCGTGCGCACGTCGAAGCGATACACGGTGCGCACCGCTTCGTCGGCCCAGCGGCGCGCTTCGTCGCGCGACGTACGGCGCACGCGCGCCCGGTCGGCGACCGTGCGCGCGCCGTCGGCGGCGGCGAGACGGGAGACGTCGTCGACCGCGCCTTCGATGCGCCGCGCGCTGCCATGCGCGAGCGGCTGCCCGGCGAGCGTCCAGCCCATCGTGCCATTGCGCAGCGCGGCCACCGGATTCGGCACGCCGGCGTTGATCAGCGACTGCGCGCCGATGATGCTGCGCGTGCGCCCCGCGCAATTGACGATGATGCGCGTGGCCGGATCCGGCGCCAACTGCCGGGCGCGCAGCACCAGCTCCGCGCCGGGCACGCTGATGCTGCCGGGGATGTTCATGGTCTGAAACTCCTCGAAGCGGCGTGCGTCGAGCACCACGATATTGGCCTCCTGATCGAGCAGCGCCTGCACCTGCTGCGCGGACAGCGACGGCGTGTGACGCACGCTTTCGACCAGTTCGCCGAACGCCTTGCTCGGCACGTTGACGTCTCTGAACAATTCGCCGCCTGCTTCGCGCCAGCCTTGCAGCCCGCCCTCGAGCAATGCGACGTTCGTATAACCGAGTTCGGCGAGTCGCTCGGCGGCACGCGTCGCGAGACCTTCGCCGGCATCGAATACGACGATCGGCACGGCCGGGCGCGGCAGCCGCAGCGGTGCGTCGAGTTCGAGCCGCGATAGCGGCAGATTGGCCGCGAACAACGGATGACTGCGCGCGTGCGGATCTTCCTCACGCACGTCGATGAGCGCGATCTCTTCTCGGTCGAGCAATGCGTGGCACACGTCTCGGAATGACCGGGTACGAAACTCTTTGACGACATTCATGGGATCCAAAACTCCTTCGCTACATTCCAGGTTTCCGGCAACGGGTCGCGTCACCGCACCCATACTTAACCGTACACTCGAATTCCGATCGGCGCACGATCACTCGCTGGATTGCTTATTCGGGCGCACTGCGAATGCGAAGCACCGCCGCGCCAACACCCGATGCACGCGCAATTTCCGCGCCACGTAGCGCACCACGTATCGCGCCGCGTCGGCTCTTGCCGACCCTTCGGCCGGCATGGACATCGCCGCGCCGCCAGCAGAAAAACCGCCGCTTTGCCACAATGCCGCATCGCGCGAAAGCGCCGCCTCTAGCCATCCAAGACAATGATCCCCTTTTCGGTTCTCGATCTTTCGCCGGTCACCGCGGGCGCCACGCCCGCTGACGCGTTCAGGAACACGCTATCGCTCGCGCAGCACGCGGAAAAGCTGAACTACAAGCGCTACTGGCTCGCCGAGCATCACAACATGACCGGCATCGCAAGCGCGGCGACCTCGGTCGTGATCGGCTACGTGGCCGGCGGCACCAGGAAGATTCGGGTCGGCTCCGGCGGCATCATGCTGCCGAACCATGCGCCGCTCGTGATCGCCGAACAGTTCGGCACGCTCGCGTCGCTGTATCCGGGGCGGATCGATCTCGGCCTCGGCCGCGCGCCCGGCACCGACCAGACCACGGCCCGCGCGCTGCGCCGCGATCTGCAGGCGAGCGCCGAAACCTTCCCCGACGACGTCGTCGAATTGCAGCGTTACTTCGCCGAGCCGGTCGAGGGCCAGCGCATTCGCGCGGTGCCGGGCGCGGGCCTGAACGTGCCGCTGTGGCTGCTCGGCTCGTCGCTGTATAGCGCCCAACTGGCCGCGGCGCTCGGGCTGCCGTTCGCGTTCGCGTCGCACTTCGCGCCCGACTACATGATGACCGCGCTGCAGGTGTATCGCTCGCAGTTCCGGCCGTCGGCGACGCTAGCGCTACCCTACGCGATGGTCGGCGTCAATCTGTTCGCCGCCGACACGAACGACGAAGCCGCGCGGCTCTTTACGTCGCTGCAGCAGCAGTTCATCAATCTGCGGCGCGGCACGCCGGGGCAGTTGCAGCCGCCGGTCGCGCGGCTCGATGCGTCGGAGATGGAGCTGAACAACGTCGCACGCGCGCTCGCCTGCACGGTGCTCGGCGATCGCGACGCAATCCGCGAAGGCCTGCAATCGATCATCGAGCAGACTGGCGCGAACGAGTTGATGCTCACTGCGCAGATCTACGATCACGAAGCGCGGCTGCGCTCGTTCGAGATCGGCGCCGAGGTGCGCGATGAATTGGCGGCGGGCAAATAAGCGGTTCGCGAACCGATCGGCGCACACCGCAACGCACGAAAAAAGGGCGGCTCATCGCGAGCCGCCCTTGTTTTTGCACCGGGTTGGACCACGCCGGACGCAGCGGCCCCGCGTCTCAGCTCGAGGGCACCATCAGCGGTTCGCCGGCACCGCCGCCAGTCCGTCGAGCAGCGCCTTGTGAAACGCGTTCGGATCCTGCATCTGCGGCGCGTGACCGAGCCCCGCGAACTCGACGGGTAATGGCCGAGCTTCGCGCGCACTTCGGGGGGCGCCGCATCCTTGCCGATCGCGGTCGTGTCCTTCAAACCCGCAAGCCATCGTCGATCTGACGCAGAGGTGAAACGCCTCGCCACCGGCAAGATTTCGGACATCAACGACATTAACAGGGAAACCACATTTCTCGCACTCAACGCGCTGATCGAGGCCGCCCGCGCCGGGAACGCAGGCAGAGGTTTCGCCGTGGTCGCGAACCTGGTCAAGCGCGCTTTTCTACTACCCGACGCCTTACACCATCCCCCAATGGGCCGGCGCACAACTCGGTTCCAGATTCGCCAAATCGACAGGCATCCAGTTAGCAAGCCGAATGATGGCTGCCGACGCTGTTGTTTTGTCTTCAGATGCAAACTCGAAAACGCGGCCTAGGGTGCGGCGCCCCGCTGGGCTCGGTCGCACCTCGCATATCGCGGCTGGCACCGTTGAGCGATATCCAGCCGAGCGGTCGCCGCGCGTCGCACCGTTCGACAGAGGCCAGCCGCTGCGCTCGCCGTTCGCGAGCGACGTACCGGAGATGGCAGCGAGGCGGCGTGCATCGCTTCGTCGGCTGCACCTTGGCTAGGCAAGAGGCCCGATGGCACGCCCGACTCCAGTGCACTTTTGTCCACTTTGGGCGCCCCGTCAGTGGGTGTTGCGGCCACCTCATGCGGCGAACGGCGGTGGGCCCGACCTTTCTGGCGTCTATGGGCCGCGGGACGGCCCCAGGATGAGTCGAGGTCCTCGGGTGGCATATCACTTGCATCTGTTCCTCGTCCCGACATCTGGGACCAGGCGCAGCGGGGTTGACGGCTGACACTGCTGGCCAAGGCAATTATTTTCGCGGTTTCGGCTAAATCACGGCGAATAACTATGAAAAAATCTTTACTGACACTCACGCTATCCGCAGCATTTGCAGTATCGGCACATGCCCAAAGCAGCGTGACCCTGTACGGTCTCATCGATACAGGCATCGTCTATACGAACAACCAGACTGGTCACAGCGCCTGGCAAATGGCCACCAGTTCGACGCAGAACACGGTGTTCGGCCTCAAGGGTTCGGAAGATCTGGGTGCGGGCTTGCACACGATCTTCAAACTGGAGCAAGGCTTCCTGCTGAACAACGGCGCGCAGGCTTTCTCAGGTAGCGCGTTCGGTTCGCAGGCATGGGTGGGATTGCAAAGCGATCCGTACGGCACGTTGACATTCGGTCGCCAGTTCGACGTGATGAACGACGCCGTCGGACCGCTCACGGCCGGGTTCAACACGTGGGGCGGCAGCATCGCTGCACATCCGTTCGATAACGACAACCTTGCTGCGAATTCGGTCGTCGTCAATAACTCGGTCAAGTACGCGAGCCCGGTCTACCGCGGCGTCACGTTCGAAACGATGTACTCGTTCAGCAACAAGGCCGGCAACTTCGCGAACAATCGCTCATACGGCTTCGGCCTGTCCTATGCGCAAGGCCCGCTGAATCTCGCCGCCGGCTACCTGCAACTGAACAACGCAGGCAACGGCAGCGGCGCGGTGACCACGGCCGATACGAGCGCGAACTTCATCGCGGAACGCCAGCGTATCTGGTCGCTCGGCGGCAACTACACCTTCGGGGCGGCCACTGTCGGGCTGGTCTGGAGCCATACGCAGATCGACAACGTGGCGGGCGTATTCTCGTTCGGCACGGGCAGCTATCTCGGCGCGAACGACAGCACTGCCGGCACCCTCGCCGGTTCCCTGCGCCTCGACAACTATGAAGTGAACGCGAAGTATGCGTTCACGCCGGCGTTGAGCGTATCGGGTGCGTACACGTTCACGCATGGCGCGTATAACGGCTCGTCGCCGGGATGGAATACGGCCATGCTGCAAACCGATTACGCACTCAGCAAGCGCACCGACTTCTATGTTGAAGGCGTGTATCAGAACGTGCATGGCGCGCCTGCGGATTCCGTGCTGTCGCATGCGATGCTCAACACGCTGTCGCCGTCTTCGACGGGCACGCAAGTGGCTGTTATAGCAGGCCTGCGGCACCAGTTCTGATCGCACGGACCGGCACGAATGCGGCACGCGCGGGTGGGCCTGACATCCATCAGGCATAACGCCGTGCCGCTACAGAAACAACGCTACCATCCACGCGTGCCGTGAGATGTGCGCAGGCTTTTCTCGCCCGCGCGGCGTCAAAGGGCGGCTCGCCCTTCGTGAGCGGACCTTCGCGAACCGGTTGTGAGAGACCGTTCATGGCCGATCCCGGAAATCGAGCGGCCTCCGGTGATCGCCGGCTGCACCGCTGCGTCCAACTTCCGCAGCCGACCCACTCCGGTCAGACGACTTTCTCGAAACCGGTCAGTCGGCCAAACCCCGATTTTGCAAACAGGAGCGCCACTAAGCGACCGTTGGCGACCTCACCCGATCGGCCAACAACAGACATTCGAGCGTCAAGTGAGAATTGGCGACAATCGCGTGAAGTATGGGTACCGCGTTCCGTTCGAGGGGCTTTTATACTGAACGATCGCTCTGAAGCTGCCGTAGGCGGGGCCGACATTGGTCGACGTTGGCGATATCGAACCGGACGCCCGCATCATGAACTGGCTGGCCAATACCGTTCTTGTGTTGCACGCGCTGATCGTACTGTTTATCGTCGGCGGGTTAATCGCTATCTGGACAGGCGCATGGTTGAAACGCGACTGGATACGCAACCGCGTGTTCCGGATCGCGCATCTCACCGAGATAGGCGTCGTCGCGACTCTCGCTATTCTTGACATACCGTGTCCGCTGACGGTCCTGGAGGACTGGCTTCGTACCGGATGCGTCGGCCCACAGGGCTTCGGGGGTGTTCGCGATGGCCTACGCGGTGTTCCTGCTGGTCGTGGCAGTCACGTGGTGTCGCGTCCCGCCGCGTTCATGAGGCGTCCACATGAGATCTCGTCCTGCTGCCGATCTTCTCGCCGACCATCACCACGATCCGCAGCGGGACGGACTATCTATAACGGGTTGACCTGAGCCAATCGTCATCGGACCCAGTTCGGCCATCGACGGCCGGTCGACATACGCCTCGGAATTGCCGTCCATCGCTATCCTGAGCAATATCAAACGCTGCCTAAACTACGGTTCCATGATCATCGACTTTGTCTGGCGTATGGCACTTCGCATCGGATATCCGCTTGCTCGTGTCTGGTGGCACCTTCGACGACCCACCCATCAGGGCGCGCTTGTCGCAATCTATGTCGGGCAGTCGCTATTGCTCGTGAAAGCATCGTACCGGACCGCGTGGAATCTTCCGGGAGGAAGTGTCCATCCCGGAGAGACGCCCGAGGCAGCCGCGCAGCGCGAAATGGAAGAGGAAATTGGTCTGTCGTCGTACACATTGCTCCCGGTGGGCAGCGTCTGCGGCGCCTGGGACGGACGACGAGACCGGGTGCATTTCTTCGAACTACACCTCGAGCGCCTACCCGAGCTGCGAATTGATAATCGCGAGATTGTCGCCGCGCATCTGGCAACGCCGGAGGAATTGCATGGCTTCGGACTGACAGCGCCAGTGGCTGCGTATCTGAGCGGAGAACTTTGCCGTTAGATGTCGACCGGGCGGTATCCCGGCTGCCCGGGGTCAAGCTCCGCCGACTGCGAAGGGCAGCGGTTTATCTCGTCCACAATCGTGGGCATCCTGCATTTGACGTTGGTCCCAACGCCAGTGGCATATCGCGAGCGGGGGATGCTGGCGATCGCAGCGAAGGTGTCGAATGACGCCCAAGCTTCCATCGGGTTTACTGCATCAACCATTGCCCAACTTTTGCGACCGGGTCTCGCCGGGCATCATACCGGGCCAGTAATGGTGTCATCGAACGGCCATTATCAGAACCCGTGAAGGACTATCTATATAGGGTCGACATGAGCCCGATTCGATCTTATGCAATCTGAGCTAGGGGCAGTTGATCATCGGTCGCTAAGTGGACGGTCGCATTCGCGACAATCGGCTACTTTGCAGCCAAACTATAAGTACTAACCCTTAAGTTTCCGTCCTTCTTGTCGTTAACACAATTGCCCGGCAAGCCGGTGGCCAGGTGGCAGATATTGAAAGATGGAACTCTCATATGCGATTGAGCAACATGAAAATAGGAGCGCGCCTCGCGCTGGCGTTCGCAGTCACGTTGCTGCTAACGTTCGCACTTGCAGCCGTATCACTGAGTGGACTGAGTGGCTTCAACCAGGACGTCAATAACGTCACGCGCTCGCGCATGCCGGTGTTGTGGGATCTGCACAAGCTGCTCGAAATCACTCGAGGGCAGGCGGTGATGGAACGCGACGCATTGGCCGCGTTGGCAGGCAACCAGTCGGAGGTCGTAAGCGGCAATCTGCAATCGATCGGCAATGGTCACGATATCGTGTCCAAGGCAGTCGAAGAAATCCAGCAACTCCTTGACACGGACCAGGGCAAAGAGCTCTGGGCCAATGTAGCGTCCGCCCGTCAGGCGTATTTGTCCGACCGGGCGGCAGTCATCGCGCAGATCAAGGCCGGCGACGCCGAAGGGGCACGCCAGAAGTTACTGAGCGAACAGGTGCCGCTGGAGAACCAGTATCTCGGCGCAGTCCAAGCCCTGATCGATTATGTCGGCAACCAGGTAGCGACCGAGCACGACGCATCGAGCGCATCGTATGCCGACGCTCGCATGCTCGTACTGGTGCTCGCGGCGCTCGCGCTGGCGATCGGAGGGGTTTGCGCGCTGCTGGTCACGCGCTCGATCGTTCGGCCGCTGCATGTAGCCGTCGACGCGGCTGAGAAAGTTGCGCAGGGCAACCTGGCCACGGGGATCGACGCAGATGGCAGGGACGAGACGGGGCAACTGCTTCGCTCGCTTCGCACCATGACCGAAAGCCTGTCTAACACCGTCGGCGAGATCCGCATGGGCGCCGAGTCGGTAATGACGGGCGCGCGACAGATCGCGCAGGGCAACACCGACCTATCTTCTCGCACGGAGGAACAGGCGGCGTCGCTGCAGGAAACGGCGGCGAGCATGGAGGAACTCACGGCCACTGTCAAGCAGAATTCGGAGAACGCTCGCCAGGCGAGCGGCCTCGCGGACAGTGCGCATGCTGTTGCCAAAGAAGGTTCGGCAATCGTCGGGGAGGTAGTCGGGACGATGGCGGGCATCGAGGAAAGCGCGGGCAAGATCGCCGAAATCACCGGCGTGATCGAGGGCATCGCATTCCAGACCAACATCCTCGCACTCAATGCGGCGGTGGAGGCGGCGCGGGCGGGCGAGCAGGGTCGGGGCTTTGCGGTAGTAGCCAGCGAAGTGCGCTCTCTGGCGCAGCGCTCGTCGGTAGCGGCGAAGGAAATCAAGGAGCTCATCGAGACCTCGGGCAGCCGCGTGCAAGCCGGAACCGACTTGGTCGCGCGGGCAGGAGAGACGATGGACAAGGTTGGCACAGCGATTCAGCGCGTGACCGACATCATGGGCGAGATCGCGTCGGCTTCGAGCGAGCAGAGCCGCGGCATTGAACAGGTGCACCAGGCGATCAGCCAAATGGACCAAGTCACGCAGCAGAACGCGGCGCTGGTCGAAGAGGCGGCGGCCGCGGCTGGCTCGCTGGAGGACCAGGCGAAGCAGTTGCGCGCTGCGGTAGCGGTGTTCCGCACGGCGCAGACCGATATCGCCGCGCCAGCAGCGCGCCCGCTGTCTGTTGCGAAGCCGCCAGCAGCGAAGCGGCCCGTCTGTGTAGCCGAGCGTGCCGTATCAACCACGAAAGTCCCCGCGCCGATACCGCGGCGCGCTGACTCGCCGGTGACGGTCGAGGGCGCGGACTGGGAAACGTTCTGACAGCGTCGTATGAAGAGAAGACATCAACGCCGGTCCGCCAGTAGGTCGCCGCGGTAATTCGTCCCATCGTCTGCCGGACAGTCTGCAACGGTTCTGAACGGCGGCTTTCCGCAAAACCGACCGTCTCTTTGGGGTCGGGGCAGCGTCGGTCGGCTCTTCGAACTCATCGCTCCAAAGCGGCCGCTGGAATTCAGCGGCCCGGAAGCAGCCAGTCGGCAGTGCGTACTCTCGACCCGAAGCGGAAGCTCAGAGGCGTAAGGTGGATAGCTTTGCTACCCGCGCCAACGAACGCGTAGAGCCGACACATTTTCAAATCCCGTGAAAGTAGGCAGGATTGGGATTGTATGGACTGTCACATCCGCGAGGGTAACAAGTTACCCACCCTGCTTCGCTGGTTGGACTGCGCTGTTCAGCGCTCCCAAGCGGGCAAGTTAAGCAGGGCACGCGCGAGATTTCGTGGCTGACCGGCTAGTGCCGACCCGATGTGGGCAGCATTAAACGGCCACAGCGGCTGGCCACGGCTTTGCGACTCAAGTCTTCGGCTTTCGATTCCAGTAAGCGTCCCGAAGCGCCGTGAAAAGCGCGACGTCGCCATCGAAGAACCGCTTGGCGCTCTCGGTATCCGGCAAGCGCGGCAACTGCGCATCTTGCGCAGTCCCCAAAATTTCACGAGCTGCCCACGAACCACACGCCGCAATCCGCTGGACGTCGTCGCTGTGATTGGCAAGTGCGTACTCGCGCCAATCAGGGATGTCTTTCAACACGCACAACACGATGTGGCCCAACGAGTCGTAGTCGACCCAGTTGTGCTCCGTCGGATGAACCTCGCCCCCAAGTCCTCGGCCGTCCAGGCTCCTCCAGTAGTCAGCGCCGTCACCGAGCAGCAGACGTTCGGCATTCCATGAGTCATTCAGCAGCGTATGCGCGCGGTTCAAGTTGAAGCGGCCACGGAACTGCTGGTTGCCGGCGCACTCGTGCACGAACCGCTCGGTGAGCAGATACGCGTGCACGTCGAGCTGCCGGAGGCATAAAGTAGCCGCTAAGAAGTTTCGCCCAGCGGTGAACGACGTAGGACTATGGTGGCGGGACAGAAAGCCTTTTGAACGCTCACCGATTCGCCGGCACCGCCGCCATCCCATCCAGCAGCGCCTGATGAAACGCTTGCGGGTCCTGCATCTGCGGCGCGTGACCGAGCCCCGCGAACTCGACGAGCGTCGCATGCGGAATCGCTTTCGCGGCCGCGCGGCCTAGTTCCGGGTAATGGCCGAGCGTCGCGCGCACTTCGGGGGGCGCCGCATCCTTGCCGACCGCGCTCGTGTCCTTCTGACCGATCAGCAGCAGCGTCGGCATGCTGAGCTGCCCTAGCTCATAGAAAACCGGCTGGGTGTAAATCATGTCGTAGAGCAGCGCGGAATTCCACGCGACCACCTGCTTGCCCGGCCCGCGATACATGCCCGCGAGCATCTGCACCCACGGTTCATAGTCCGCGCGCCATTGCCCCGCGTAGTACGTCGCCTGTTCATAGCGGCGGATGCCGTCGGCGGTGGTCTTCAGCTCGCGCTGATACCACTGGTCGACCGACAGCGACGGCACGCCCTTGGCCTTCCAGTCCTCGAGCCCAATCGGGTTCACGAGCACCAGCTGCTGCGTCTCGCGCGGATACATCAGCGCATAGCGCACGGCGAGCATGCCGCCCGTCGAATGGCCGACCATCGTCACGTCGCTGACGCCGAGCGACTCGAGTAACGCATGGGTATTGCGCGCGAGCTGCTGGAAGCTGTACTGGTAATGCTCGGGCTTGCTCGATTTGCAAAAGCCGATCTGATCCGGTGCGATCACGCGATAGCCGGCATCGCTCAACCGGCGAATCGTCGCGTCCCACGTCGCCGAACAGAAATTCTTGCCGTGCAGCAACACCACGGTGCGGCCGTTCCCATGCGCCGGCTTCACGTCCATGAAGGCCATCTGCAAAGACACGCCCTGCGAGGTGAATTCGAAGCGTTCTACCGGCGCCGGATAGTCGTAGCCCTGCAGCTCCGGACCGTAGGCCCTGCCCGGATCGTCGACAGAAGACGCGGCCGCGGCGCTCGCGGCGGCCGCCGCGACAGACGCCGCGCAGAGCATCGCACAAGCGCAGACACTCGATACGGCAAGCAGGAATGGGCGGCGAAGAGTCATCGGATGGTCTGGAAAAGATGCAACAAGGAAGGCACGAGGCTCGGAGCACATGATTCTACGACGCGCCGCCGAGCTGTGACGCCGGTCGCGCAACCGCGGGGCCTCGCGGCTCGGGTGGTGTGGCATGCACATTGCGGCAGGTAGGACCACGCGTTGTCCGCGCGCAACCTTGCGCCCTATGTGTTGCGCCGCACCGATTGGCGCGCCGCAACAGCCCATCGTTAGAGGATGGTCCGCCGCGCGGCCCGGCAATAAACACTATTCGCTCGCGTCCAATCGGTGCTAGAACAGACTGACGGACGCGCGAGAAGCAGGCAGCCGACAACCGTAACGCGGCACGACTGCCAGGCAGCACGAATCACCTGCGCCGAAGAAGCGACCAGATCATCCCGGGGGTATATCAATCAAGCAACCATCTTGCATCGGAGCGAAGCAAGCACCGCAGTGTTCGCTTCGGTCCACAGGAGACACCTATGAATACCCCCGCACGGCTGAACGACTTACAGCGCACTACCCTCGCGATCGTCCTCGCAGGCGGCCGCGGCACCCGGCTCGGGCCGCTCACGAACAAGCGCGTGAAGCCGGCGGTGCACTTCGGCGGCAAATACCGGATCATCGATTTCGCGCTGTCCAACTGCCTGAACTCCGGCATCCGCCGCATCGCGGTGGTCACGCAGTACAAGGCGCATTCGCTGCTGCGGCATCTACAGCGCGGCTGGAGCTTCCTGCGCGGCGAGATGGGCGAGTTCATCGACCTATGGCCCGCGCAGCAGCGCGTCGAAGGCGCGCATTGGTATCGCGGCACCGCCGACGCGGTGTTCCAGAACCTCGACATCATCCACTCGATCCGCCCGAAGTACGTGGTCGTGCTCGCGGGCGACCACGTCTACAAGATGGACTACACGCGCATGATCGCCGATCACGCGGACAGCGGCGCCGACTGCACGGTAGGCTGCATCGAGGTGCCGCGCATGGAAGCGGTCGCGTTCGGCGTGATGGCGGTCGACGAAAACCGCCGCGTGACCGGCTTCGTCGAAAAGCCGGCCGACCCGCCCGCGATGCCTGGCCGCCCCGACACGGCGCTCGCGAGTATGGGCATCTACGTGTTCAACGCCGACTACCTGTACAGGTTGCTCGAAGAGAACATCGCCGCGATCGACACCGATCACGACTTCGGCAAGGACATCCTGCCGCGCGTCGTCACGCAGGGCGTCGCGATCGCGCATCCGTTCAGCATGTCGTGCGTGTCGTCGGACCCGAGCGTCGAGCCGTACTGGCGCGACGTCGGCACGATCGACGCGTACTGGGCCGCGAACCTCGACCTCGCGTCGACGATCCCGACGCTCGACCTGTACGACGAGTCATGGCCGATCTGGACGTACCAGGAACAGTTACCGCCCGCGAAGTTCGTCCGCGACATGAAGGGGTTGCAGGGCACGGGCAACAATCTGATCGTCTGCGGCGGCTGCGTGATCTCAGGCTCGCAGATTTCGCGCTCGGTGCTGTCGTCGAACGTGAAAGTGAGTTCGTTCTGTAACATCAATGAGGCAGTCTTGTTGCCGCAGGTCATGGTCGGCCCGAGCTGCCGCCTGCAGAAAGTGGTGATCGACCGGGGCTGCACGATTCCGGAAGGCACGGTGATCGGCGAAGACCCGGCGCGCGACGCTGAGCGCTTTTATCGCACCGACGAAGGCGTCGTGCTGGTCACGCAGGAGGCGTTGCGCAAGCATCCGCAGTAGCGCGCGCCGCACGCAACCGCCGTGTCGACTCTGTGCCAACCCCGAGCAACCCTGCCGTCCCAACCAAGACCCGGCCTATGACGATTCGCGCCCTGCACGTCGCAAGCGAGCTGTATCCCCTCCTCAAAACGGGCGGTCTCGCCGACGTCGCGGGCGCGCTTCCGTCCGCGCTGATCGAGCGCGGCGCCGACGTGCGGGTGCTGCTGCCGGGCTTCCCGGCCGTGCTCGCGGGCCTGCGCGATCTGCAGCCGGTCGCGCAGCTGGGCAGCCGCTTCGGCGCGCCGGACGTGACGCTCGAACGCGGCACGCTGCCCACCAACGGGCTCGCCGTCTACGTGATCCGCGCCGCGTCGCTGTACGACCGGCCCGGCAACCCGTATCTGAACGACGAACACGTGCCATACGGCGACAACGCGCAGCGTTTCGCGTTGCTCGGCTGGATCGCCGCGCAGCTCGCGCAGCAGCTGGACCCGACGTGGTCGCCGCAGATCGTTCACGCGCACGACTGGCACGCGGGGCTCGCGCCCGCCTATCTGAAGGCCGCCGAACGCGAGCACGGCCGCGCGCCCGCGCGCAGCGTGTTCACGATCCACAACCTCGCCTACCAGGGGATCTTTCCCGCCCATCAGTTCAGCCTGCTCGGCCTGCCGCACGATTTCTTCAACATGCACGGTGTCGAGTTCTATGGGCAGCTGTCGTTCCTGAAGGCGGGGCTCTACTACACCGACCGCATCACGACCGTCAGCCCGACCTATGCGCGCGAAATCCAGACGCTCGCGCACGGCGGCGGGCTCGATGCGCTGCTGCGCCATCGCGCGCACGATCTGAGCGGCATCCTGAACGGCGTCGACTACACGGTGTGGAACCCCGCCGCCGATCAGCTGCTCGCGACGCACTACAGCGCGTCGCGGCTGGCAGGCAAGCTCGCCTGCAAGGAAGCGCTGCAAAAGCGCTTCGGCCTCGCGCAGAAAAGCGATGCGCTGCTGTTCGGCGTCGTCAGCCGGCTGACCGAGCAGAAAGGCCTCGACCTGCTGCTCGGCGCGGTGCCGGAGATCGTCAAGCGCGGCGGGCAACTGGTCGTGTTCGGCACCGGCGATCCGGCGCTCGAGAACGGCCTGAAGATGGTCGCGCAGGCGCACCCCGAATCGGTCGCGGTCGAGCTCGGCTTCGACGAAACGCTCGCGCATACGATCATCGCCGGCAGCGACGTGGTCGCGGTGCCGTCGCGCTTCGAGCCGTGCGGGCTCACCCAGCTCTATGCCCTCGCCTATGGCTCGCTGCCGCTCGTGCACTGCGTCGGCGGTCTCGCGGATACCGTCGCCGACGCATCGCTCGAAAACCTCGCCGACGATTTCGCCACCGGCTTCGTGTTCGACCGCTTCGATCCGAAGGGACTCGCCGGGGCGATCCGCCGCGCGTTCGCGCTCTACGCGCGCCGCACCGAATGGAAGGCCACGCAGCGCCGCGCGATGCGCCAGGACTTCGGCTGGGGCGCGTCGGCCGAGCGCTATCTGGCCTTGTATCGCGAGCTCCTCTGACGCATCGCCCGCGCGCGTATCCGCCAGGTTTTATTCATTTTCGCGCGCGTTTGATGGTTCGGCGCAACAGCACGGGGACGGATCAACTCGCGGCTGTCAAACTCCTGTATCGTTTGCTAACTTGCCGGCGATGCAGTTTGTGCATTTTTCCTGCACCATCTGTATCAGGCATGTCTGCCGCGCGGCGCGCGGGCCTCTCTCCCTGTTTTGCTGAGCGCGCATGACCGGTTGCGCGAGCCTTACCATGACGAAAAACGTTCTGAGCATTCAGTCCCATGTCGTATTCGGTCACGCCGGCAACAGCGCGGCCGTGTTTCCGATGCGCCGGCTCGGCGTCAACGTGTGGCCGCTCAACACCATGCAGTTCTCGAATCACACCCAATACGGGCACTGGAGCGGCAGCGCGATCGACGCATCGCAGATGGAGGAGCTCGTCGAAGGCATCGGCGCGATCGGCATGCTGCCGCGCTGCGACGCGGTGCTTTCGGGCTATCTCGGCACGACGGAACAGGCGCGCGCGGTGATCGAAATCGTCAAGGCGGTCAAGGCGGTCAATCCTCGTGCCTGGTACTTCTGCGATCCGGTGATGGGTGCCGCGGGTGGCTACAAGACCGAGCCGGGCATCCAGGCATTCCTAGTGCGCGAGATGCCGCAAGTCGCCGACGCGATCGCGCCGAATCACATCGAATTACAGCGCCTCGTCGGCCGCGAGATCGAGACGCTCGAGGAAGCCGTGGCCGCGTGCCGCGAGTTGCTCGCGCGCGGGCCGAAGCTCGTGCTCGTCAAGCATCTGCTCGATCGCAACAGTCCCGCAGACCGCTTCAACATGCTCGTCGTCACTGAGCGCGAAGCGTGGATGGGGCAGCGCCCGCTCTATCCGTTCGCGCGCCAACCGGTCGGCGTCGGCGATCTGACGAGCGCGATATTCGTCGCGCGCACGCTGCTCGGCGATTCGATCCGCTCGGCCTTCGAGCACACGCTCGCCGCGGTGAACGCGGTGGTCAAGGCGACCTGGCAGGCCGGGCGCTATGAACTCGAACTCGTGGCGATGCAAAATGAAATCGCCCAGCCGCGCGAGTGGTTCGACGCCTGGGTCGCGGAGACGGCTTAGGCCGCTTAGGCACATCGCGCGTGACCGGGCACCCTCGCCACGCCTTGCTGGCGGCCGTCCTATAATGCGTGCCGCGTGGTGGACTAGGGCTTGCGCCCGCACTCCACCGCATTTTCAGCACCCGGCATACAGCACACGAGGCATCGATGGACGGTCACATCCGCAGCGAGCGGGAAGAATTTTTTGAGCAGTTGTGCATGAGCGTCGACGCGGACGAAGCGCACGAACAGGAAGCGATCGAGTTCTTCGAGAACCAGTTCGACCAGCCCGACTTCGATCCGGCGCAATGGCTCGATATCGCGCTCTACTACTCGCCCGCCGTCGCGCGCGGCATCGTCGAGATGGTGACGGCCGACGACAAGGCGCGCAGCAACATCGCCGAAATCATCGCCGACAATCTCGACATCGCGTACGGCGAGGACGAGTGCCAACAGTTCGCGGAGACGATCGAATTCGCGCTGAACAACGGCGTGCCGGTCGATCTCGACGTCGTGCTGGACGGCTGCCAGCGCGCGATCGACGACCTCGACACGTGGGCCGACGAAGACACCAAGGCGCCGCTGTTACGTCTGCGTGAAGAGCTGCTGCGTCAGCAGGGCGAGCGCTAGGCACAAGACTCGCATCACGCGGCGTCGACCCGACACCGCCACACCGGCCGGCGCGCTCGCGCCGGCTTCTTAAGCATGTGCCGTAATCCGCAGCCGCCGCGGACCTTCGCACGGCACGCCCCCTCGCTAGCCTGACGCACGCTCCATACGCACGTGATGCGCGTGTTGCCGCCTATGCCGAAATGCTCATTCAACACGCCACGAATTGCCAAGACGACGGCAATTTGGCTTTCTATATTCGCCCCACAGTGACCGCGCAAACACGCTGCGAAGCGCAACGCGACTGCGTGTATTCCAGCACGGTGAGCGGCGGCCGATCCTTTGTAGTCTCGCAATGCACGAGGCTCCGAGCTCTGCTTCACGTGTCGTATCGCTTCGCCGTCTGACCGCTTTCACAACAACCGTCGATGCAAGGAGAGACCATGAGTCTTCGCAACCCGCTAAAACCCTTGGCGCTGCTCGTGGGCGCGATGTTTGCCGTTGCGCCTGCCGCCAGTTTCGCCGCCGACCTGCCGGTCAAGATCGGCTTTGCCGCGCCGCTGACGGGCGCCAATGCCGGCTACGGCAAGGACCTGGAAAACGGCGTGCGGCTGGCGATCGACGAAGCCAACGCGCAGAAGATCAAGATCGGCGACAAGGTCGCGCACTTCGAGATCGTCTCGCAGGACGACCAGGCCGACCCGCGCGTCGGCGTGCAGGCCGCGCAGAAGCTGGTCGACTCGGGCGTCGCGGTGGTCGTCGGCCACTTCAACTCCGGCACGACGATCCCTGCCTCGCAGGTCTATGAGCAGGCTGGCATTCCGGTGCTCGACCCCGCGGCGACGAACCCGATCATCACCGGCCGCGGCTTCGCGAACACCTTCATGGTGATTTCGACCGATGCGCAGAACGCCGGCAACGCCGGCGCCTATGCGGTCGACGTGACGAAGGCCAAGCGCATCGCGATCATCGACGATCGCACCGCGTTCGGCCAGGGCGAGGCCGACGAATTCGAGAAGGCCGTGAAGGCGCACGGCGGCACGATCGTCGCGCGCGACTACACGGACAACCACGCGGTCGACTTCAGCACGCAGATCACCAAGTTCAAGGGCGCCAATGTCGACCTCGTGTTCTTCGCCGGTCTCGACAGCCAGGCGGCGGGCTTCGCGCGACGCATGAAGCAGCTCGGCCTGAACGCGCAACTGGTCGGTGGCGGCGGCGTGATGGACGAGGACTTCATCAAGCTCGCGGGCGATGCGTCCGACGGCGCGATGGCCTGGGAATACGGCCGTCCGCTCGCGCAACTGCCGGGTGGCAAGGACTTCAACGCGAAGTTCAAGAAGCGCTTCGGCGTGGATGTGCTGTCCTATGCGCCGTTCGGCTATGACGGCGCGTGGGTCGCGATCAAGGCGATGCAGCAAGCGAAATCCGATTCGCCGAACGTGTACCGTCCGGTGCTCAAGACGATCGACTACGACGGCGTGACCGGCAAGATCTCGTTCGACGGCACCGGCGCGTTGAAGAGCGGCGCATCGACGCTGTATCAGGTGAAGAACGGTGCGTGGGTGCCGGTCGTGACGAAGAGCGGCACCTAAGCTTCCCGTGCGACGAATCGTGGCGGCCCTGCCCGGTTGGCGGCCGGCGCGGGGCGCGCTACCGGGTTGCGCTCGCCGCCCGCACGACCAGCTCGGCATCGAGATCACGCTCGATGCGCACGAGATCCTCGCGAATCGCCGCGAATTCGTTTGCCGTACACATCTGGTGCCCGAACGCGGCGCGCAGATGCCGGTTGACCTGCAAGGTGTGCGTCGCCGGATCGAAAACGTAATGCGACGCAAACGTGATCTGCGGGTCCTCGACCGTGCCGTCGGTCGGCAGCGCCGTCACGCGCACGAAGCGCGGCAAGCTCATTTCCAGCGTTTCATCGAACTGCCCGCCGATGCACGCCCACGGCTGCGTTCTGACGGGCTCCGCGAGCCACGCCTCGATCTGCGAGCGCATGCCGCCGGCGAGGCTCGTCAGCGCCGGCACGGCGGTCGTGCCGTCCGGCCAGATCAGATGCGGCACGCTGCCTTGCATCGACGTCGCGAACGGTCCGCCGGTCACGGCGACGTCGTCGGTCTGCAACTGCGCGGTGCCGTGCAGGCCCGTTTGCAGCAGACGGCTCGCGGCAAGCTGCTGCGCGCCCTGGCGCGTCGCGCGGCGCAGCGTGTTGCGCTCGAGTTCCGCGGTATAGCCCGCGTCCTCGACGCGGTACGCGTAGTGCGCGGTGCCGTTTTCGTCGACGTCGATCTGCACCCGCGCGTTGCGTTCGCGCCGTTGCGTGGCGGGCGTGCGCGCGAGCACGCCGTCGTCGACGAGCAGCACCGGGCGGTCCATCACGCCGCCAGGCAGATAGCCGAACTCGGTGCCCCCCGCCGACGTATCCGCGAATTGCGCCAGTTCAGGAATCCAGATGATCGCGTGATTGATCGCGCTCGCGCCGTAGCCGGGCACGTCGGGCAGCGTGTAGTACGGGCCGAGATTGAGCAGCACCGGCTCGCTGCCAATGCCGGCGGCCGCGAGCAGCGCGCCGTATAGCGCGACGTGGTCCTTGCAGTCGCCATAGCGGTTGCGCAGGATGTCGGCGGCCTTGTGCGGAATCGCCGCCGTCTCGCCGAGAAAAAGCGCGACGTAGCGGATGTTCAGACGCATCCAGTCGTACAGCGCGCGGGCTTTGTCGCGAGGATCGGTCAGGCCTGCCGTCAGTTGCTGCGCGAGACGGACGATCGTGGGGTCGTCGCGGGTCGGGTCGTTGTCGGCGGGGCCGCGATAGCGCGCGGCAAAGCTCGCGAAGTCCGGCACCGTCGATACCATCAGCCGGTCGCCCCAGTTCGCATAGCCGACCGCGCCCGCTTCCAGCCGCGGATACGGGCCGTGCCGATAGTCGAACTCGTAGCGGGTGCGGCCGTTCGCGGTGACGGGCGGCAGCGCGACGTAGCCACGCGCGTCCGCATGGAGCGGCAGGTCGGCGGGCAGATCGAAGATCAGACGCTGCTCGTCGATGGGCTCGAGCGACGGTTCGACCAGATACGCGAAGGTACCCGCCTGTAGCGCCTTCGCGCGGGTCTTGCGAAACGCGAGATGTACGCGCGAGCCGGTCTGGACGCCCGGGAAAATCACGGTGCGCAGCACGCCGTCCTCGAAGCTCGGCGCGCCGGCCGAGCGCGGCTCCTCCACGTCGCGGATCGCCTCGGGGCCAACCGCATGCGCGGTGCCGTCGGGATCGATCGTTTCGGCGGCCAACAGTTGCACCTGCTCGATGTCCTTGTTGAACCACACGTAGCGTTGCGCGATAGCGTCGACGCCGCTGGCCGTGTCCGCGCGCATCAGCGTGTCGTCGTGTTCCTCGATGGAGCCGTCTTTCTGAATCACGAACAGGTGGACGTCGCGCTCGATCGTCGAAGGGGCGCGTTCGTCGGCGGAGGTGGCGATTTCGCCTGCGGCCGCGCACAAAGGGAAGGCGACGCACGCGAGCCCGACGCCGACGATCGACGTGCGCGCCAACGTGACGACGATGTTCCGCAAGCTCCACCTCGGCCAGGTTCGTGTCGTGGTTGTAGCACAACGCCGGCACGCGCGTTTCAGCGGCCGCCTTCACTCGCCGTCGTCGAGCTGGCTCAACAGCGCCTGCAATTTTTCCACGTGCCTGAGCAGCAGATGCCGGTGCTTGTCGATCTGTTCGAGCCGGCCCTCGAGATCGGCCTGAATGCGGTCGTCGAGCTCGGCCGCGGCCACCACGTCCTCGACCTTCGCGCGCATCGACGCCAGCTCCACCGGCGCATGCAGCAGATGCCGCTCGAAGCGCCGCACTTCCTGTGTCGCGAGATCGCGCACCTTGCGAAAATGCGCGTGCCGGCGGTGCGCTTCGACATCGAGCGTTCCTTCGTCGATGCGCCGCGCGGGCCCCGGCTGCCCAAAAATCGGCTCGGGCCGCAGCACCGTTTTCTTGCGCACCGGATGCGCGGTGCCGCGAAAGCGCGCGAGCGGCTGCTCGTTGTCGATCGCCTCGCGCGCATTCGACGGAATCTCGTGATCGGCGTGCGGCACGTTCATCCAGCCGGCCGGCAAACCGGTGACCGCCTCGACGCCGCGCACGAATTCCTCGCTGAATTCGCGCTTGCCGGACAGCATCAACTTCAGATAGCTCGCGGAAAACGTCATCATGCGCGCGAGCCGGCTCGCGGCGCCGACCTCGCTGGTCAGCAACACCAGGTTCGCGCGCCAGACTGGCAGCAGCAATTCGTCGGAATCTTCCATCGCTGGGTCTTCCATCTTTTCGCCTGATGAACCGATGACTGCGTCGCGCACCTCATCGTTGTGAAAGGATAGTCGCCTCGTGGTGTCGCGGCGTTAAAACGGGGCGTACGACACATCGCGTGTTGCATCGACACACGTACGCGCGCGCCGTTCCTGCCAGCGGCCGCGCGATTGTGGCATGCTTACACGCCGCCGCGGCACGCGTCGTGCTGTATCGGTTGCTCCCCAACACTGACTTAAGGGTTTTGTAATGAAGAAAATCGTTCTCGCCATCGCCGCAGCCGTCGCCACCCTGAGCGCGATCGCTCCCGCTCAAGCTGATGAGCATCGTCACGAGTGCCACAAGGTGCGCGTGCATCATCATTGGGAAAAGCGCTGCCACTAATGGCGGTGAAACCGTGTCCAAGGACGCGGTGCACATCAAAAAGCCCCGCTTTCGCGGGGCTTTTTTCATTGCCCGCCGCGTCGTGGGACCAGCCGGCGCACGATACGCTTTGCGCGCTCGACGTTCAAACATTCCATACGACCGCGCCGGCATGCAATCACAGACACATGCTGTTACACCTTCGTGATACGCGAATGCGTTGACCTCAGGCTGCCGTCACGCGCGCGAGAGCCGTCGTCAGCAGCGCTTCGAGCAGCGGCGCGACGTGCGCGGCGAGCTTTTCATCGTACCCATAGGGCAGGCGCTCTTCCATGTACGTGATCTGCGACAGCTCGAGTTGCACCGCATGCACGCCCTGTTCGGGCTGTCCGTATTGCCGCGTGATATAGCCGCCCTTGAAGCGGCCATTCGCAATCGCCGAATACCCGCCGTGACGCTCGACCAGCGCCGCCAGCGCTTCGGCCATGCCCGGCGCCGCGCTCGCCCCGTCCGAGGTGCCGAAGTTGAAGTCCGGCAGACGTCCGTCGAAAAAACGCGGCACCTGCGAGCGGATCGAATGCGCTTCCCACAACAGCACCTTGCCGTGCTTCGCTTTCAGCGCCGCGAGCTCGCCGGTGAGCGCGTCGTGATACGGCCGCCAGTACGCGTCGCGACGGCGCGCGATTTCCGCATCGTCGGGCAGATGGCCGTCACGATAGAGCGGCTCCTTGTCGAACGTATCGACCGGCAGCAGACCTGTGGTGTCCTGCCCCGGGTACAGGTTCGCGCCGTCGGGCGGACGGTTCAGGTCGATCACGTAGCGCGCGTAGGCCGGCGTCAGGATCGACGCGCCGAGGCGCTTCGCGAATGCATACAGGCGATCGAGATGCCAGTCGCAATCGTCGGTGCGTTGCGCGACCGGCGTCATCGTCGCGGCGATGTCGGCGGGAATCTGGGTGCCCACATGCGGGATCGAGATCAGAAGCGGCAGGCTTCCCTGATGCAGCGAGAAAACCGGCGTGAGGTTCGAAGCAGTCATGTCAGTCCGGAATCGGTGGTTTCGGAGAATTGGCTCGGCAGGTCATGACCTTATTTGAGCAGTTCCGCGAGTGCCGCGCGGTAGCGCGCATACGCGCCCTCTTCGTCGCGATGCCTGCGATCGTCGACGACCTTGACGCCGCCCGCGTAGACATCGCGAATCGGCGTGTCGCCGTGCTCGCAGAACACGACGCCCGACAGCCACGCCTCACGCGCATGCTCGGCAATGCTCGAATGAGCGGCATCGAGCACGAGCCAGTCCGCGCGATGGCCGGGCCGCAATGCGCCGACCGCACGGCCGCTCGCGCGCGCGCCGCCGTCGAGCGCGGCTGCATACAGACGGTCCGCGACATGCGTGGCCTGCGCCGACGCCAGCACGTTGCGCTGCCGGCGCGTCAGACGCTGGCCGTATTCGAGCAGACGCAGCTCGGCGCGCCAGTCGACGGCGATATGGCTGTCGGAGCCGACGCCGATGCGCCCGTGCGCATCGAGATAGTCGCGGGCGGGAAAAATGCCGTCGCCGAGATTGGCCTCGGTGATCAGACACAATCCCGCGACCGCGCCGCTGTTCGCGAGCGCGAGCGTTTCGTTCGCATCGACATGGGTCGCGTGCACGAGACACCAGCGGCTGTCCACATCGAAACGATCGAGCAGCCATTGCACGGGCCGCGCGCCTTCGGTTTCGATGCACGCGTCGACCTCGGCGGTCTGTTCGGCGATATGGATATGCACGGGCGCGCTGGCATCGATGCCGCCAAGCAACGCCCGCAACGACGCCGCCGACACCGCGCGCAGCGAATGCGGCGCCACGCCGTAACGCAGCGCCGCATGTTCGGGGCGCGCCGCGCGCAGCGTGCCGAGCAGATCGAGCAGGCTCTCCGGCGTATTGATGAAACGCCGCTGGTCGTCGCGCGGCGCGCGCGCGCCGAAGCCGCTGTACTGATACAGCACCGGCAGCATCGTGACGCCGATGCCGCTCGCCGATGCCGCGTCCACCACGCGTTGCGCAAGCTCGGCGTGATTCGCATAGCGCTGACCGTCCGGCGCGTGATGCACGTAGTGGAACTCGCACACCGACGTATAACCTGCCTTCAGCATTTCGATGTAGAGCCACTGCGCGACGCTCGCGAGGCCTTCCGGCGTCATGCGCGCAGCGAAGCGATACATCAGCTCGCGCCATGACCAGAAGTTATCCGTCGCGTTGGCGCGATATTCGGTGAGCCCCGCCATCGCGCGCTGAAACGCGTGTGAGTGAAGATTCGGCATGCCGGGCATCAGCGGGCCCGCTGCCTTCGGCACGCCCGACGGCGCTTCGGCTCGATCTGGCGTGACCGCGCTCAGCGTGCCGTGCGCGTCCCATTCGAGCAGCACGTTGCGGCGCCAGCCCTCGGGCAAGTACGCGTCGGCGGCGAACAGCGATTGATTGGATTGCGTCATCTGTCAGCTTCTCGTTGAGGTCGCACCCGACTCGCGCCGCGTATAAACGGTTTCACCCGCGCGCACGACGCGCGCGCACAGCGGCCGGCCAA
This sequence comes from Paraburkholderia sprentiae WSM5005, assembly GCF_001865575.2. Taxonomy (NCBI): domain Bacteria; kingdom Pseudomonadati; phylum Pseudomonadota; class Betaproteobacteria; order Burkholderiales; family Burkholderiaceae; genus Paraburkholderia; species Paraburkholderia sprentiae. The sequence goes on along the minus strand of NZ_CP017561.2, from coordinate 1,179,205 downwards.
TCCAGTAAGCGAGCTCGGCCAGCGAATCGACGGACCACACCGCGAAGTCGGCCGCGCGCCCGGCCTGCAGCGCGCCGTGCCGATCGTGCTTGCCGAGCGCGCGCGCCGCATGCGCGGTGACGCCTTGCAGCACCTCGGGCACGGTCATGCGAAACAGCGTGCTCGCCATGTTCATCATCAGCAGCAAAGACGTGGACGGCGACGTGCCCGGGTTGCTGTCGGTCGAGATCGCGATCGGCACCTCGTAGCGCCGCAGCAGTTCGAGCGGCGGCAATTGCGTCTCGCGAATGAAGTAGTACGCGCCCGGCAGCAGCACCGCGACGGTGCCGGCTTGTTTCATCGCCGCGACGCCGGCTTCGTCGAGAAACTCCAGATGATCCGCCGACAGCGCGCGATGCCGCGCCGCGAGCGCGGTGCCGCCGCCGTTCGACAACTGCTCGGCGTGCATCTTGACCGGCAGCTGGTGGCGCGCCGCCGCGTTGAACACCCGCTCGCTTTGTTGCAGCGAAAAACCGATGCGCTCGCAGAACACGTCGACCGCATCGACGAGGCCTTCGTCCACGAGCGCGGGCAGCATCGTGTTGCAGACTTCGTCGATATACGCGTCAGCGCGGCCCGTGAATTCGGGCGGCAACGCGTGCGCGCCGAGAAACGTCGTATAGACCGTGAGCGGATAGCGCTCGCCGAGTTGCCGCGCGACGCGCAGCATCTTGCGCTCGCTCGCGAGGTCGAGGCCATAGCCCGATTTGATTTCGATCGCCGTCACGCCTTCGGCGAGCAGCGGTTCGAGCCGCGCGGCCGCTTGCGCGAACAGTGACGCTTCATCCGCCGCGCGCGTCGCGCGCACCGTCGATACGATACCGCCGCCCTGTCGCGCGATTTCTTCGTAGCTGACGCCCGCGAGCCGCTGCGCGAATTCGTCGGCGCGCTGGCCGCCATACACGAGGTGCGTATGACAATCGATCAAACCCGGCGTCACCCACGCGCCACGCAAGTCTTCACGCGGCCATCCGGCATAGTGCGCGGGCATTTCAGCCGCCACGCCGAGCCACGCGATGCGGCCGTCTTCGACCGCGATCGCGGCATCGGCGAGGGTGTGGCGAGGATCGCCCTGCGGACACAGATTCAGGTGATGCCAGACGGTTTGCTTCATTGCGTGCTCGTTGCAGCTCGTTGCGTGTCGGTGAATGGGTTCGCCTTGGTAGACCGCATGCGGTGCCCGGTTATGGTTCAATCGTCAGCGCGTGTAGCGGATCGTGATCGCGAGCACCGCGCCATCGCCCGTCAGCGTGCAAGCAAGCGCGTTCGGCCGGTCGATGCGCAGTGTGTCGCCGGTGCCGAGCTGCTTAGCTTGTGCGTGGCCCGCCGCCAACGCGACCGTCACCGCGCCACCCGCGCAAAACAGCAGGACCACGTCGCTGTCGAGTATGCGCCGCGCATCCGGCTGCGTGCCGGTGCGCCACACTTCCAGCTCGCCCTGCGCCGCATCGCGCCGAACCATCAGGTTGAAGTCGCGCGTCGCGCCGTCGACGAGCCGAGCGTCGATACGCGCTTCGCCGTCGAAGCGCGCAATGTCGAGCGGCTCGCGCAACGCATGCGTGTCGACGACGCCCGCATCGCCCAGCTCATCGAGCAGCATGCCCGCGCCAGAGAGCAACACGAGCGTCCGGTCCACGCCGTCGAAGCGCGAGAACGGCCCCGCTCGCGCGACATCGGCGACGCTCACGCGCCAGAGGAAATCGTGGCTCGCCGCGCCCTGCCCGCCGCCGGCCGACGGAAACGCCGCGACTTCGCGCGTCACCCCGCCGCCATTTTTCCACGGCGCCGCCACGAGGTCGGCGCCGCGAATCAGCGTGATGCTTGCCATGTCGCCGGCGTGGTTGGCAACGCTCACGATCAGCGGCCCAGCATCGGCAGCTTGAGGCCGGCCTCGCGCGCGGTTTGCTGCGCGAGTTCATAGCCCGCATCCGCGTGACGCATCACGCCGGTTGCCGGATCGTTCAGCAGCACGCGGCCGAGGCGCTCATGCGCGGCTTGCGTGCCGTCCGCGACGATCACGACGCCCGCGTGCTGCGAGAAGCCCATGCCGACGCCGCCGCCGTGATGCAGCGAGACCCACGACGCGCCGCCCGCGGTATTGAGCAGCGCGTTGAGCAGCGGCCAGTCGCTGACAGCGTCCGAGCCGTCCTGCATCGATTCGGTTTCGCGGTTCGGGCTCGCGACCGAACCGGTATCGAGGTGATCGCGGCCGATCACGATCGGCGCTTTGAGCTCGCCGTTCCTGACCATTTCGTTGAACGCCTGGCCGAGGCGATAACGATCCTTCACGCCGACCCAGCAGATCCGCGCCGGCAAACCCTGGAATGCGATGCGCTCGCGCGCCATGTCGAGCCAGTGATGCAGATGCGGATCGTCGGGGATCAGTTCCTTGACCTTCGCATCGGTCTTGTAGATGTCCTCGGGGTCCCCCGACAGCGCAACCCAGCGGAACGGCCCTTTGCCTTCGCAGAACAGCGGACGGATATACGCCGGCACGAAGCCCGGGAAATCGAACGCGTTTTCCACGCCCATGTCGAGCGCAATCTGGCGGATGTTGTTGCCGTAGTCGAGCGTTGCCGCGCCGCGCTCCTGCAGCGTCAGCATCGCCTGGACCTGTTTCGCCATCGACTGCTTCGCCGGCGTGACGATGCTCTCCGGCGCGGTCTTCATGCGCACGCGCCAGTCTTCCACGGTCCAGCCTTGCGGCAGGTAGCCGTGGATCGGGTCGTGCGCGCTGGTCTGGTCGGTCACGCAGTCCGGCGTGATGCCGCGCGCGACGCACTCGCCGAACACGTCGGCGGCATTGCCGAGCAGGCCGACCGACACCGGCTTGCCGGCGCGCTTCGCTTCGTCGAGCATCGCGAGCGCCTCGTCGAGCGTGTTCGCTTTCCTGTCGACGTAGCGCGTCTTCAGACGCAAGTCGATGCGCGTCTCGTCGCATTCGACCGCGATCATCGAGAAGCCCGCCATCGTCGCCGCGAGCGGCTGCGCGCCGCCCATGCCGCCGAGACCACCGGTCAGAATCCACCGGCCTTGCGGATCGCCGTTGAAGTGCTGGTTGGCGACCGCGAAGAACGTCTCGTAGGTGCCCTGCACGATGCCCTGGCTGCCGATGTAGATCCAGCTGCCCGCCGTCATCTGGCCGTACATCATCAGGCCCTTGCGGTCCAGTTCGTGAAAGTGTTCCCACGTCGCCCAGTGCGGCACGAGGTTCGAGTTGGCGAGCAGCACACGCGGTGCGTCCGCATGCGTGCGGAACACGCCGACCGGCTTGCCCGATTGAATCAGCAGCGTTTCGTCCTCATTCAGATCCTTCAGCGATGCGAGGATCTGGTCGAAGCAATCCCAGTTGCGCGCGGCGCGGCCAATGCCGCCGTACACGACGAGCGCGTGCGGGTGCTCGGCGACTTCGGGGTCCAGATTATTCTGGATCATCCGGTACGCGGCTTCCGCGATCCAGGTCTTGCAGGTCTTTTCGGCGCCGCGCGGTGCGCGGATCGTGCGAGTCGGATCAAGACGCGGATCGATGTGTTTCGGATCGTTCATGGTGTCCCTCGGAATGCGAAGATGTTCGATAAAGATTCGGCGAAGACCAGCCAGCGAATTCAGAAATGCCCAGTGAAGCGGTAACGGCTGCCCGGATGCCACAGGTTCGCGATCGAGGCGACCTCGCCCTGCGACCACGTGCGCCGGTGCAGCACGAGACACGGCTCGCGTTCACTCATGCTCAGCAGCTCGCGCGTCGTATCGTCGGCCACGAGCGCCTCGATGCGGTATTCGACGCGCTGCAGCGGCGCGACGCGCACCAGATACTGGTTCGGCGTCGTGTTCGTGAAGTCCTGCAACGCATAGTCGGGCGCGACGGCTGGATTGACCCAGCGTTCCTCGAGCTGCACCGGCTCGTCGTTTTCGAAATGCAGCAGCCGCGAATGAAACACGGGGCTGCCGGCGCTCACTTGCATCTCTTCGGCGAGCGCCGCATCGGCGATGCTTGCGCCGAGGTTCAGCACCTTCGCCTGATAGCGATGACCGCGCGCGACGATTTCATCGGAGATGCTGCGGATCGCCACCAGGGTCGACTCGTACTTGGTCCGCGCGACGAAAGTGCCCGAGCCCTGTACGCGCGTGAGCACCTGCTCAGCGGTCAATTCGCGCAACGCACGATTGACCGTCATGCGCGCGACGCTGAACTCGCGCGCCAGCTCGTTTTCAGAGGGCACCTGGTCGCCTTCGGCCCACTCGCCCGCATGAATGCGTGCGAGGATGAAGTCCTTGATGCCCTGATAAGCGGGTGCGTTCATCAGTGTGATCCGCGCTGTCGATGCGTTATTGTTCCGACGCGAACGAGAACGGGCTCAGTTTCGCGACCGCGCCGGCCTGCACGAGCTTCGTGACCGCGGCGATGTCCGGCGCGAAGTAGTGATCGATCTCGTAGTGCGCAACGTCCTTGCGCACGAGCTCCATCACCTTCTGCAGGCTCGGGCTGGTCTTGTGCGGCGCGCGCAGATCGACGCCCTGGGCGGCGGCGAGTAGTTCGATCGACAGGATGTTCGCAGTGTTCTCGGCGATATCGCCGAGCTTGCGCGCGGCGAACGTCGCCATCGACACGTGGTCTTCCTGGTTCGCCGACGTAGGCAGCGAATCGACCGAGGCCGGATGCGCGAGTGTCTTGTTTTCCGACGCGAGCGCGGCGGCCGTCACGTGCGCGATCATGAAGCCGGAGTTCACGCCGCCATCCTTGACGAGGAACGGCGGCAGCCCCGACAGCGTCGCGTCGATCAGCAGTGCGATGCGGCGTTCCGCGAGTGCGCCGATTTCCGACGCGGCGAGCGCGAGGTTGTCCGCGGCGAACGCGACCGGCTCGGCGTGGAAGTTGCCGCCCGACAGCACCTCGCCGGTGTCCGGGAAGATCAGCGGATTATCGGAGACCGCGTTCGCTTCCTTCAGCAGCGTGTCGGCGGACTGACGCATCTGGTCGAGACACGCGCCCATCACCTGCGGCTGGCAGCGCAGGCTGTACGGGTCCTGCACCTTGTCGCAGTCGATATGCGACACGTTGATCGCCGAGCCCTGCAGCAGCGAGCGATACGCCGCCGCCGCGTCGATCTGGCCTTGATGGCCGCGCAGTTCGTGGATGCGCGCATCGAACGGCTTGACGGAGCCCATCGCCGCATCGACCGACAGCGCGCCGGTCACCAGCGCCGTGCGGAACAGGTCTTCGATCGCGAACATGTTGTAGAGCGCGAGCGCCGTCGAAGCCTGCGTGCCGTTGAGCAGCGCGAGGCCTTCCTTCGCCTGCAGTGTGAGCGGCTTCAGACCGACGAGCGCGAGGCCTTCGGTGGCCGGCATACGCTCGCCCTTCGCGAACACCTCGCCGACGCCGAGCAGGGTCGCCGACATATGCGCGAGCGGCGCGAGGTCGCCCGAGGCGCCGACCGAGCCCTTGACCGGGATCACCGGCAGCACGTCCGCGTTGAACAGCGCGATCAGCGCTTCCATCACTTCGCGGCGGATGCCCGAGTGGCCGCGGCCGAGGCTGGACAGCTTCAGCGCGATCAACAGACGCACGACGGGGCGCGACATCGGCTCGCCGACGCCGACCGCGTGCGACAGCACCAGATTGCGCTGCAACAGTTCGAGCTGATCGCGCGGGATGTGCGTGCTGGCGAGGCGGCCGAAACCGGTGTTGATGCCGTAGGCCGGCTCACCCTTGGCGGTGATATCGGCGACAGCCTGCGCGCATGCGTCGATGGCGGCGTGGCTCGCGGGATCGAGTTGCAGGGTGAGCTGTTCACGCGCGATCCGGCGCAGTTGCGGGAGGGTCAGGTAGCCGGGCTTCAGAATCATGGTTGTCGTCCTGTCTATACAAGTTCAAACAAGTCTAGCCGGCGAGCCTTGTATATACAACTCGTTTTTAAAGTTTCGGTGCTTGGGGATTTCCCGACGCGCGATTACCGCTTGACCCGCGCCGGTTTTCGCGCACGCTCAACCGCGGCGCACGTGGGTAATCGAATGGATCGAACGCGACATGATGGTGCCGCAAAGCACCGTTTGACGCGGCTTTGCGCGCCGCGCCGCGTAAGCTGTGTAAGCGGGGGCGTTGCGAATCCGTAAGCTCGTTTCGATAGAATCGCGGCCACTTGACGGTGCGCTTGCACCGTCGCACACACGCCCCGACTCGACCGATGAGCCTCGCGCTGAACTTCGACTGGCTGACCAACATCATGGCGATTCTGTTCGTGGTCGCGTGTCTGTACGACACGCGCTACGACGAATACGGCGTTCTGACGCTCGCCGCCGCGACGATGAGCCTCATCGTCATGGCGATGGAGCTGTTCCTCAGACCCGCCTTCGAGATGGCGCTGTAGCGCGTTCAAGCAGCGCGGAGGCGGCGCGCCGGCTAGCGCGGCGCGCGCCCCTCGCACTCTTCGTCCACACGGTTCACCGCTTTCACCTCTTTCACACCGTATACGATCCGCACGCCGGGCAAACCGCCTGCGCGTGGTCGTCGTAGCGGTCGTGATGCCTGACCCAGTCCGTCAGACTAATCTTCTCGTTACGGCCTTTCGGCGTGATATCCAGAAGCGCGTACGTGGTCACGAAACGCTCGTCGCCGCGTCCGAAGCATGAGTACGTGTGGTACACATCGCCGTTTTCGTCCTTGTAAAACACGCTGTGGCCGTGCTGTTCGTCGATGCCGACGTCCTGCTCGGTGAAGTTATAGAACGCCTTCCTGCTCGCCAGCTGCTCCGGCGTGAACGACACGTGGTAGTCGAAATTGAAATCGCTTCCGCTCGACGACACCCACGGGAAGGTCCATCCCATCCGCCGCTTGAACGCGTCGATCTTCGCGAGCGGCGCGTGCGATACCGTCACGTAGCTCACGTCGTGGTGAACCAGATGCGTGAGAATGCCGCTCATATGGTCCGACAGGAACGAGCAGCCGACGCAACCCTCCTGCCAGTCGGGGCCCAGCATGAAGTGATAAACGATCAGCTGGCTGCGGCCATCGAACAGTTCCGCGAGCGTCTTGCGGCCCTCCGGCGTTTCGAAGGTATACAGCTTGTCGACCTTCACCCACGGCAATTCGCGACGCTTGCGCGCGAGTTCGTCGCCCGCGCGCATATGCGCTTTTTCTTCGGCGAGCAGCGCGCGGCTCGCGGCGAGCCACTCCTCGCGACTGGCGATGCGATGTTGCGGTTCCATCTGCGTCTCCTTTCCTCGTGACCATACGGTTATGGTTTAGAAGCGCTGGCGGGAAAGTCAAGGACAGGTGCGCAGCAGTGAAATGAACCCAACCCAACTCAGATCGCCCAGCCGCCCAGATAAAACCCGACCAGCACCGCCGCGATCGCCACGGTGCCCACGTTGAGCTTGCGATACTCGCCGCTAACCACGCGTCCGATCACCAGCGTCGCGAAGCCGAGCATGATGCCGGTCACGATGTTCGCGGTCAGCACGATGAATACCGCGCACACGAGACCGGCCATCGCGTCGACCATGTCGTCCATATGCAGCTTGCTGACGTTCGACAGCATCAGCAGCCCCACGTACATCAGCGCGGGCGCGGTCGCATACGACGGCACCAACGCGGCGAGCGGCGAGAAAAACATCACCACGAAAAACAGTAGACCGACCACCGCCGCCGCCATCCCCGTCTTCGCGCCCGCCGCGACGCCGACCGTCGACTCGATATACGCGGCCGCCGGCGCGCCGCCGAGCAGACCCGAGAAGATCGAGCTCAGCGAATCGGCGGTCAGCGCGCGGCCGCCGTTGATGATGCGGCCGTTCTCGTCGAGCTGTCCCGCCTGGCCCGCGACCGCGCGGATCGTGCCGGTCGCGTCGAACACGGCGGTCATCACGAGCGCGAGCACGCTCGGCAGCACCGCCATCGACAGCGCGCCCTTCACGTCCATCGCGCCGATCAGCGACGCATGACCCGGCGCGCTCAACGACGGCACCGCGAACACGCCGTGAAACACCACAGCCGGATCGATCGCGAGCCCGATCGCCGAGATCGCGACGATCACGATCAGGATCGAACCCGGCACACGCCGCCGCACCAGCCCGACGATCGCGGCGAGTCCGGCGACCGACATCAACGCCGGCAATGCCGTGATCTGCCCGAGCGACACCGGCAGCCCGGCCCCCGGATTCTTGACCACGAGCCCGACGTCGTTCGCGGCGATCAGCAGCAGGAACAGACCGATGCCGATTCCCGTGCCATGCGCGATGCCGGCCGGCAAATTGCGCAAGATCCACGAGCGCACGCCGGTCACCGAAATCGCGGTGAACACGACGCCCATCAGAAACACCGCGCCCAGCGCGACGCTCGGATGCAGGCCCTTGCCGAGCACCAGCCCGAACGCGGTAAACGCGGTCAGCGAGATCGCGCAGCCGATCGCGATCGGCAGACGCGCCCACGCGCCCATCAGCAGCGAGCCGAACGCCGTGGTCAAACAGACGGCGACGAACACCGCGCTGGTATCGAAGCCCGCCTTACCCAGCATGCCCGGCACGACGAACACGGAATAGACCATCGCGAGGAAGGTCGTGATGCCCGCGACGATCTCCTGGCGCTGCGTGCTGCCGCGCGCGGAAATGTCGAAGTAGCGGTCTAGAAAGCCCGTGGGGTGAAATGTTTTCGTGTCGAAGGATTCGTTCGCGACCTCGGAATTCGCGAGGGCCTGGGGTTCCATCATGATGAGTGCCTCCTTTATCAGCGTGCTGAAACGGCCGCTGGAGCGGCCGTCATCAGGTTCGTCTCGTGGATTTGTCGGTGTGGGTAGCGCTGTTCTGAGTCGAAATGTAGGTGAACACAACTATGGGTCCAATCGCATGGACGGCATGCCGGACATGTCGCGCGACTTATAACTTGTGCGCGACGGTCGCTCGCGCGAGCGCGCCGCGCGTTTACACCTACCGCATCCGGCCACCGGCGAAACGCCACCAGAGCATCGGCGAAACAGCATTGCATGCAGCTCGCGAAAGCCTGCCCGCGTGGCAGCGCAGGTTAAACTCTGGGCCGTGCCCATCCAACCGCGGCGGCTCATCGCGCCTGTCCGCACAGCTCGTGGAGTTTTTCCTGATGACTGGCGGTTTTCCGCGCCCCGCCCGGCGCCTGCCGATTGTCCCGCTCGATTCGCCCGATTCGCTCGATCTGCTTCGTCTGTTCCGCTGGCTGTGCGTGATGTCCGCGCTGTTCGCGCTCGCCGCGCTGTCCGGTTGCAGCAGCCTGCTGTGGGGTACGCAGCAGGCGCCGATCGTCGAGGCGACGGTGATGCCGGTCGAGCCGGCGAGCGCGCCGGTCGCCGCGTCCGCGCCTGAACCGGTCGAGACCGAGGCGAACGAAGGGCCCGAGCAGCCGAAGAAACCGAAGAAGCCGGTGGTGAAGCCGCGCAAGGTCGAGCCGCCGCCGCCGATCGTCGTGCCCGCCCCGCCGCCGCCCCCGCCGCCGCCGCCGCTGATCGTGCTGCGCACGATCGAGCGCAGCGACGCGCGCGCGCTGCTCGACAGCCAGGTGCAGAAGCCCGACGGCAAGGTGGTCGGCCGCGCGGTCGACCTGATCGCCGACGCGGCCGGCAAGCCGCGCGAGATGGTCGTCAATCTGCAAGGCTTCCTCGGCGTCGGCGACCGCAAGGTGAACTTTCAGTGGGGCGCGTTCCACTTCACGCCGAGCGCGAAGGGTCCGCCGATCACGCTGAACGCGACAGCCGTGCCGATCAGCGCGAACAAGCTGAGCCCGCTGGAATTGCCGCTGCTCGATTCGACCGTCGAGCGCGCGAACGGCGCGAAGGTGGGTCGCGTAGTCGACGTGCTGATCGACGGCAACGCGCAGCCGCAGGCGATCGTGCTCGACGTGAGCGGCATGGTCAGCACCGACCGGCGCACGATCGCCGCGAACTGGTCGGCGCTGCGCTTCGTCACGCGCGACAAGGAACTGCATCCGCAGATCGATCTGAGCGACGCGCAGATCAACGCGGCACCGGCCTATGCGAGCGACAAGCCGATCCGCGCGGTGTCGCCGGCGCCACCTGCCGCGCCGGCGGCCACGGCGCCGCCGGCCGCGTCGACCGCGGTCGCGGTTTCCAACGCACGGGCGGTCCGATGACGGTCCGCACTCTGGTCACGGCGCGAAGTCTGCGCGCGCTCGATTGGCTCAACTTCTTCGTCGCCAACGTGCAGACGGGCTTCGGGCCGTTCATCGCGTCGTACCTCGCGTCGCATAAGTGGACCCAGGGCGAGATCGGCATGGTGCTGTCGGTCGGCACGATCAGCGCGATGGTCAGCCAGGTGCCCGGCGGCGCCGCGGTCGACGCGTTGCGCAACAAGAAGGCCGCGGCGGCGTGGGCGATCGGCGCGATCATCCTGAGCGCGATGCTGCTCGGGATCAGTCCGACCGTGCTGCCGGTGATCGCCGCCGAGGTGTTCCACGGCTTCGCGAGCTGCATGCTGACCCCGGCGCTCGCGGCGATCTCGTTCGCGCTCGTGGGCCGCGCCAATCTCGGCGACCGGCTCGGGCGCAATGCGCGCTGGGCGTCGATCGGCAGCGCGGTCGCGGCCGGCCTGATGGGTCTGTTCGGCGAGTACTACTCGCCGCGCGCGGTGTTCTTTCTGACCGCGGGCCTCGCGGTTCCCGCACTGATCGCGCTCGCGATGATCCAGCGCACCGATACGATCCAACTGCCGCAAGCGGCGCCGACACCCGAGCAGCTCGAGCGGCGCGAAAGCCTGCGCGCGCTGCTGCGCGACCGGCGCATGCTGCTGTTCGCCGCCTGCATCGTGCTGTTCCATCTGTCGAACGCGGCGATGCTGAACCTGGCCGCAGGCGAAGTGACGGCCGGCATGGGCGACAACGTGCAGCTCGTGATCGCGGCGTGCATCATCGTGCCCCAGGCGATCGTCGCGATGATGTCGCCGTGGGTCGGGCGCTCGGCCGAACGCTGGGGCCGCCGGCCGATCCTGCTGCTCGGCTTCTCCGCGCTGCCGGTCCGCGCGCTGCTGTTCGCCGGCATCAGCAGCCCTTATCTGCTCGTGCCGGTGCAGATGCTCGACGGCCTGAGCGCCGCGGTGTTCGGCGTGATGCTGCCGCTGATCGCCGCCGACGTCGCCGGCGACAAGGGCCGCTACAACCTCTGTATCGGCCTGTTCGGGCTCGCGGCCGGCATCGGCGCGACGCTGAGCACGACGGCGGCGGGCTTCGTCGCCGATCATTTCGGCAATGCGGTGAGCTTCTTCTGTCTCGCGGCGGCCGGTGCGCTCGCGGTGCTGCTGGTGTGGGCGGCGATGCCCGAGACGCGTGATGCGGCGGCAACCAGTAACGGCGATGGTAATGGCGCGGCGGTGGCCGGTCGGGGGAAGTCGGCAGCGAGGTGAGGTGCGGGAGATTGCCGGTCACTGCGCTCGACGCTTATAGCCGCTCTTCAATGCGTCGACGACAAGCTCGACTGCTCGGGATGATCTGCGGCGACCCGGATAATAGACGTGATGCCCAACGAACGTGGGAAACCAGTCTTCCAGCACCCAACGCAGACGCCCTGCCCGGACATGCACCTCGGCCAGGTCTTTGGGCACGTACGCGAGCCCAAACCCTTCGAGTGCCGCGTCCAACATCTGGTAGACATTATTGAACGTGAGCTGGCCTTCGACCCGCACCTGCAGTTCTCGGCGGCCCTTCTGTAATTCCCAAGGCAGCAGTGAATCTCGCGTTGGCAGTCTCAGATTAATGCAGTTGTGCAGCGTCAGATCCTGCGGCTTCCTGGCAGGTGCGGTCGATTGCAGGTACCCTGGAGAGCCCACGATTGCCATCGTCATGTCAGGCGCGATTCGCACCGCAACCATGTCTTTGGCCACCTGGTCGCCTAGCCGCACGCCGATGTCGTACCGATCGGCGACGATGTCCGCCAACCCGTAGTCATTGACCAATTCGATCTTCAGGTTGGGGTACTGGCGCAGCAACGGTTGCAGACGCGGCCAAACATACGAGTTTGCCGCGTAATCGGTGGTCGTGATTCGGACGGTTCCGCCCGGGCGGCTTGTCATCGCGCGCAAGGAATCAAGCTCCGCTTCGATTTCCTGGAAACGCGGGGCAATCGCCGCCAGTAGCCGTTCGCCTACCTCCGTCAAGGAGACACTGCGGGTAGTGCGCGTCAGCAATTGAAGGCCCATCCGCTTTTCGAGGCCGGCAACCGTACGGCTCAAGGCCGACTGCGAGACGCCCAGTTGAGCGGCCGCCCGCGTGAAGTTGCGCTCACGCGCGACGTTCATGAAGCCGACTAGGTCGTTCAAATCCTCTTTCAATTAATGCTCCAGCGCATAAGGGCATGCCGATATTGCCATCTAGTCGCATCAATTGCCAGGCGTTAGATTAGCTGGAACTGGTGTACACCCACACCGGCACCCACGAGGAACAGTCATGGAATTGAAACGTGCGGGCTCGCAGCCCTCGAAGAAAGGTCCTGAAGAATGGTTTACGGGTACGGTGCGGCTCGACCCGCTGAACGCCCCGCCCCCGCCGGCGCGCGTTTCGTGTGCAAGCGTCACGTTCGAACCCGGCGCGCGGACCCACTGGCACACCCATCCGCTTGGTCAAACCTTGATCGTTACGGCCGGCTGTGGCTGGACCCAATGCGAAGGCGAGCCGCGCGTCGAAATCCGTGCCGGCGACGTGATCTGGTGTCCGCCGAGCCACAAGCACTGGCATGGCGCAACCTCGACGACCGCGATGACGCATATCGCCATTCAGGAAGCGCTCGACGGCAAGAACGTCGAATGGCTGGAAAAGGTCACGGACGAGCAGTATCTCGGCAGCGGCGACCGATCAGGACGTGGCCGCGGGCATGGCCAAGACGTATGAGAAGGCCATCGCGGCCAGTTCGTTTGCGCGCGTAGTGGCCTTCGCCATCAGCCAGCCCGACGACGTAGACATCAACGAAGTGCTTTCCCGTTCCACTACACAAGCATATTGAGCGCTGTCCGACCGGGCGCGCGACTTCACCTGCCCGGTCTTTTCCACTACAGGAGAAAGACGCCATGCCCCATGTCATCGTGAAAGCCTGGCCCGGAAAGACGGAGGACCAGAAGCGACGTCTGGCCGAGGCCATCACCCGTGATGTGATGCAGATCCTTGGCTACGGCGAGCAATCCGTTTCAGTCGGCTTTGAGGAAATCCCGTCTGACCGATGGAAGGAGGAAGTCTATCGGCCGGACATTGAGGAGCGTTCTCAAACGATCTACAAGAAACCCGGGTACAGGATGTAAAGGCGCGCTTCATGTACAAATCGCCTGCGGCAGCAGCTGCTGCGCAGTCCGTTGTAGCTATCCAGCGACACACCGGGCTATTGCCGTAGCGGCTGCCGCGGTTTTCCATGCGGCACGCCGCGTGGTCAATCCAGAAACTCTGCCGCCCGCTTTCTGAGCATCGCGCTGAAATCGTCCAGCCAGCCGATCGACAGACGCCAGCTCTGCCAGTACAGATCGACGTCGATAGGCTTGCCCGGCGCGATCTCCACCAGTTCGCCGCGCTGCAGATGCCCGGCGATCATCCGCTCGGGGCACATGCCCCAGCCGAGGCTCGTCGCGCACGCGCGCAAAAAACCGGCGACGTGCGGAATCCAGTGCAGCGGCGGATCGAGCTCCGCGCGCGTGATGCGTCGCATGAAGCGCCTTTGCAACTGATCTTTCGGATTGAAGTCGACGCACGGCGTGCGCCGCAGGCTGTCGCGCGTAACGCCGTCGGCGAAATAGCGCGCGAAAAACCCGGGCGAGCAGACCGCGAGGTAGCGCATGCGGCCCAGCCGGGTGGAGCGGCAGCCTTGCACCGGTTCGGCCTGCGTCGTGATCGCGCCCTGCACGCTGCCGTCGCGAATGCGCTGCGCGGTGTAGTCCTGATCGTCGATCACGAGGTCGAGCAGCATCTCGCGTTCGACGCAGAACGGCGCGACCGCGTCGATGAACCAGGTGCCGACGCTGTCGTCGTTGACCGCAACGCGCAATGCCGGCCACGGCTGCCCGAGCGCGCCGGGCAGCGCCGGCACGCGGCCGTTCAGCTCTGCTTCGAGCAATTGCACACGCTCGGTATGGCGGCACAGCAGCGCGCCCGAGGTGGTCGCGACGCACGGCTGGCCACGCTTCACGAGCACACTGCCGACGCGCTCCTCGAGCAGTTTGACTCGCTGCGACACCGCCGACGGCGTGACATTGAGCTCGCTCGCGGCGCGGTCGAACGAGCCGTGACGGACCACGGCGGCCAGCGCGTCGAGCAACGCGTAATCGAGCATTAGCGTTCCTTAATCGGCATTAAGTAAATTAGCTTCTCTTACGAGGTATCGACACGCAGACTAACGCTGTTGGAGGGCCCCGTCTATCCCACTGCTTCCATTTTCTCGGACCGTTTATGAACTGGTTGTCTTTTTCCCACGGCGCGGCGCTGTGCGCGTCGCTGATCGTCACGATCGGCGCGCAGAACGCGTTCGTGCTGCGGCAAGGGATCGTGCGCTCGCACGTCGGCAAGATCGTGCTGTTGTGCACGCTATCGGATTTCATTCTGATCGGCGCGGGCGTCGGCGGTGCCGCGGTGCTGATGGAGCGTTACCCGCGCTTCGTGCACGCGATGCTCTATGTCGGGCTCGCGTATCTCGCCTGGTTCGGCATCAGCGCGCTGCGCCGCGCCGTGCGGCCGGGACACGCGGTGCTCGATGGCTCGGCGGGCGCCTGCGCCGGTGAAGCGCCGCCCGCGCAACGCGCGCTGCCGATCGTGCTGATGACGCTTGCGTTCACGTGGCTCAATCCGCACGTCTATCTGGACACGTTCCTGCTGATCGGCACAGCCGGCGCGCGCGAGCCGCAAGGCGCGCGGGTCGCCTTCGCGCTCGGCGCGATGACGGTCAGCGCCGTGTGGTTCGTCGGCCTCGGCTATGGGGCGCGCGTGCTCGCGCCGCTGTTTCGCCGCGCAACGGCGTGGCGTGTACTGGATGGCGCGATCGGCAGCATGGTGTTGCTGCTCGCGTTCACGCAGTTGCGATGAGCGTTCGACGCGGGCCTTATTTCAGCGCCGATGCTTGCCGCTCGCCTCGCGCGGCTTGCACATCGGCTTCGTCGCGCGGTACGAGATTCATCAGCCGCGCGAGCACCGGCCACTTCAGCAGCGACTCCTGGTAGGCCTCCTTCGCCTGGGCATCGAAATAGCGGCGTGGCTCGACCTCCGGCAAGCGCAGCGCGAGGCCGCTGATGTCGTCGACGGGCCAAGCGCCGTGCGCGGCGTCTTTGGCGGCATGTTGCGGGTTCGTCATTTGCCGTCCACCCACACGCCGTCCGGCGTCTTCACCACATAGCCGGATGCGGTCTTCATTGTCACGGTCCCTTCGTTTTCGCCGACCATCTGCGTTTGCGGCAGGTTCGTCGCGTACTGCGACAAGCTCACGCCCGGCTTGAACGGACTGTTCGACACAAGGTTCGACAGCAGCTGCGCCACCGCGAGGAAGCTCGTCGGATTGTCGATCACCGTGGTCGGCCCATGATTTCCGTTGAAACCGACGATGCGCACGCCGACCGGCCCATGCACGATGCGCGGCGTCGGAATCTCGCGCAGGCCCGCCACCTGGTTCGCGTCGCCGCGCAGCGCCGCGCCGTGCTCGGGCACGAACACGATCACCGCGCGCCGCCCCGACGACGCGATCAGATCGGCGAAGCGGTCGAAGTCGCTCATCAGTTTGTTCACGCGCAGCGGATACGAATCGATACTCGTCAGGCTGCTGTTCGGCAGCCGGTTGCCGTCGTGCAGGCTGATCGTGTTGTAGTACAGCGCGACCGGCCCCGCGATGCTCGCGCGCTGCGCGTACCAGGCGGCGAGCGTCTCGTAGTCGTCGCGGATCGGCGAGCCGTCGAACGCATGCATCGCGACCGGCACGCTCGTGTTCGGAATCAGCGGCACGTTCGGCCCGCCGGCGTTGTCGTGGACCAGTTCCAGGAAGTTGTCGAAGTGGCCGTCATGGTTCAGCATCGTCTGCGTCGTGTAGCCGGCCTGTGCAAGATCGGCGAGCAGGTAGCACTGCGGCGGCGCGTTTTTGTAGAGGTCCGCGTGCGCCTGCTGACCGCAGCTCGCGCGCAGCACGCGAATCGCGGCCGGCCCGCTGTAGCTCGCCGCGGTGCTGAAGTTCGTGAACAGATAGTCGAAGTGGGAGAGCAGCGGATGATTGCGAGCCTTCGCCACATCGAGGTCGTCCCACGACAGCGAGCAGATATGCAGCACGATCACATCGAACTGCGCGTTAGGGTCGGCGGCGAGATGGCCGAAGCTGACCTGCCGTTGCGACTCCTGCGTGCGGAACGCGGCGAGCGCCGCGTTATGGTCGAGCGGCTGAGCGGCGAGCGGGTTGTTCCCTGCATTCGCGCCGCTCGTCGCCGCGGTACGCGCCGACGCGTCACGCCATTGCGCGAGCACCAGCCCGCCCTCGTGCCACAACGGAATCGCGACCAGCGCGATCAGCACGAAGCTCGTAACCCGCATCCAGCGATTCACGATCAGATAGCCGACGAGCGCGCCCAGCGTGGCGAGCAGCAGCATCGGCGGCAAGAAGCGCTGCGCCAGTTCGAGCCAGTAGCCGAAGCTGAACGTCGTCAGATTGCCGAACTCCTCGGTAAGACGCGAGAACGGCGGCACGTTTGCCTCGTGGTACATCAGCGGCACGCCGAGCGCGAGGCCGAGCAGGTTGCGCACGATGCGCAGCGCGCGCCGGCGCAGCGTCGAGCTGACGACGAGCGCGAGCGCGAAGCCGAGGTTGGCGAGCCACAGCGGCTGCAGATGGCCGCCCGCGAACAGATACAGCTTGAGGATGAAGTACAGGTTCCACAGAGTCATGAACGGGTTCTCTCATTGGCCTGGCGCGCGACGCTGCGCGAGAGGCGGCATCAATATCGGGTGCGGTCGAGCGCGAGCAGCGTCTCGCAGGCACGCGCAAGCCCGCCCCACAGCCGCGAATAGCCTTCGACGCCCATCGCGAGCACTTCCTTCAAACCGCGCAGCGGCGCATCCTCGCTCGTTTGCGCGTCCCAGTCGAGCCACGCGTCGGCGCGGCCGAACGTGCATTGCACGAGTTGCCGCTCCTGTTCGAGCGTGAGGCCGTCGAAGCGCACGCCGAGGTGCCGGCCTGCGCAACGGCTCACGTGCACCGGAAAATGGAACTGGCGGTCGCCGCGGCTCAGGCACACGCCGAGGCTGTCCCCCGGCGCGAGATTCAGACCCGGCTCGACGTCGAGACCGAGGCCGCCGGTCGAATAGTCGCTGGTCGCGCACGCGAGCGTCGTGCCGTCCGCGAGCAGCAGCGTCGCCGCCGCACGCATCGCGATCCGGTGCGTGACGCGCACCTGCTTCGCCTCGCGCGCGACGCTCGCGGCCGCGCCGAGCATCACGAGGTTGTAGAGCGTCCAGAACACGTTCATCAGGATCGTCGCCGTTTCGCCGCCCGGCCCGAACATGAGCCGGTACACGCCGGCGGCGAGTGCGCCGGTGTTCAGCGCGAGCAGCACCAGATACGGCTTCGAGGTCGACCAGTCGAAGTGGCTTTCGCCGATGCGCCCGCCCTTGTCGGTCACGTTGAACTTGCCGTGCTTGGGGCTGAAGAACGCGATCGTGGTCGGCAGCGCGATGTACCACGCCAGCACCGACTCGTAGACTTCGGCCCAGAACGAATGACGGAACTTGCCCTGCATGCGCGAGTTCGCAACGTTCGCGAGCACGATGTACGGCAGCACGAATCCCGCGATCGTCGTGGCCGATGCGTTGATGAAGTACATCTGGAAGAACAGGTACGCCATCGGCATCGTCAGAAACACGAGCCGCGGTACGCCGTAGAAGAAATGCAGCATCGCGTTGCCGTAGCAGAGCCGCTGGAAAAAGCTCAGCCCGCGTCCGAGGAACGGATTATCGATGCGGAAAATCTGCGCCATCCCGCGCGCCCAGCGCGTGCGCTGGCGAATATGGCCCGCGAGGCTTTCGGTCGCGAGACCGGCGGCCTGCACGGTCGGCAGATAGGCGGTCGTGTAGCCGCGCCGGTGCAGCTTGAGCGCGGTGTGCGCGTCTTCGGTGACCGTCTCCACCGCGATGCCGCCCACTTCTTCGAGCGCCGCGCGTTTGAGGACCGCGCAGGAGCCGCAGAAGAACGACGCGTTCCACAGATCGTTGCCCGACTGCACGAGCCCGTAGAACAGGTTGCCTTCGTTGGGCACGCGGCGGAAGGTGCCGAGGTTGCGCTCGAACGGGTCCGGCGAGAAGAAGTGATGCGGCGTCTGCACCATCGCGCAGCGCGCGTCGCGCAGGAAGGTGCCCATCGTCGTTTGCAGGAACGAGCGCGTCGGCACGTGATCGCAATCGAAGATCGCGACGTACTCGCCTTGCGTGCTGGCGAGCGCGCTATTGATGTTGCCGGCTTTCGCATGACGGTTGTCGTCGCGCGTCAGATAGCCGATACCGCACGCGTGCGCGAACGCTTTGAATTCGTCGCGGCGGCCGTCGTCGAGCAGATACACGCGCAGTTTGTCGGCGGGCCAGTCGATGCCTTGCGCGGCGAACACGGTCGGCCGCACGACGGCCATTGGCTCGTTGTAGGTCGGAATATAGATGTCGACGCTCGGCCAGCTCGACGTGTCGATGGGCAGACTCGCGACCGCGCGTTTCAGCGGCCATGCGGTCTGCACGAAACCGAGCAGCAGAATCGCCCACGTATACGCCTCCGCGCCGAACAGCAGATAGCCGAGGATCGCCTCGCCCGGCGTCTGAAACGACAAGGTCTGCGTGACGCGCCACCAGACGTAGCGCATCATCGCGAGCAGCGCAAGCGTCGTCAGGATCAACACCGGCATGCGGCCCGGCAAGCGTCGCACGATCAGCGCGACGATCACGAGGACCGCGAAGAATTCGAACTGGCCGCCGGATTGCAGCGGCGACGAGCCGATCATCGCCCACAAGCCGACACCGCCGACGGCCAGCAACGGCAGCAGCCAGCGAGCACGGCCGACGCGCTGTGTCGCGTCTTCGAGCCGCGCGCCCCAGCGCTGCCACGGCAAGCTCGCCAGCAGTGCGTCGATGCGCTCGCGCCCGCGTCGCCCGAGCAACCATAGCGGCACCAGCCAACGGTCGATCCAGCCGGCCAGCGCCTGGACGCTCGCGGCAGCGCTCTTTGACGCCGAGCGCGGCGCGCGCACGATCGCACGCCACAACCATGCGCGCGGTCGATGCGGCTCGAGCACGCCCCATTGCAGCGCGAAATGCAGCACGGCCGCGCGAATCCAGCGGCGCGCGCAATCGGGCTTGCCGGGCGCGGGCGGCTGGAAGAACAGGCGCACGAACCAGTCGAGCGGCGTGCGCGTCGCGGGCAGGCCGAGCCCACGCGCGAGCCAGTCGAGCACACGCTCACGCGACAAGCGCGATACCCGCGCGCTCATGACGCGCCGTCCGGCCGATCGAGCGGCGCGGCGGCCTCGGTGAGCCACGCGTCGAGCCAATTCGCGAGCCCCTGCAGGTCGTGTGAGGCCTGCGAATGCGGGGCGTCGTCGAATAGCCAGGTGCCGCGCGCGAACGACTCGGGCATCGCGGCATCGACATGCACGCGCTGCGCGAGCGGCAGGTTATCGTCGAGCGCCGCGCCGAGCATCGCGAGCACGTCGCGCTGCATGTCGCGCGCGGGGTTTAGCCGGTTCACGACGATCCGCAGATGCGCGCATGCGCCGCGCAGCGCCGCGAGTCGCGCGATCAGCGTCGCGCAGGCGGCCGGCTCGGGTGGCGTCACGCATAGCGCGAGGTCGGCGCAACGCAGCGCATGCTCGGCCTGCTGCGACGGATAGCGCGCGGTGTCGATCAGCACGACGCCATCGCGCGGCAGATCGAGCTCGGCGAGCGCGTCGGCGAGCCAGCGCGGAGCGGCGCCAAGGCGTGCGTCGCACTGCGCGCTTTGCGCGGCGGACACCGCGCCGTACGGCACGAACAGCACGCCGTCCGCATTGCGCCAGGTGTACCCATGCCACGCGGTCTGCGCATCGAGCAGCGCTTGCGACACACCGGTCGCCGCGAGACCGTCGATGCCGAGCTGCGCGCCGAGCATGTTCTGCGGATCGAAGTCGAGCGCGACGACCTGGCGGCCGCGGCGCGCGAGCAATACCGCAAGCGCGGCGGTCAAGGTGGTGCGGCCGGTGCCACCCGCGGTGGAGACAATGGCGATCGTTTTCATCGCGACACCTCGTGCTGGGCGTCGTCGAGCGCGGGCAGCAGACGCGCGCGCAGCGCGACCGGTTCGATGCCGCACGGCACCGCATCGCGCGGGTTGAAGCCGCGCATCGCCGCGAGGCCGCGCCGTGCGCCGACGCGCTGCCAGACGATCCAGACCGGCAGCCCGACGACCATGCCGGCTACGAAACACATGAGAACCAGTTCGATCATTCGATGCTCCTCGCGCGCACCGGCATCGCGCTGGGTTCGGCGTGACGCCGCGCCCGCGGGGGGTGGGATGGTAGTGGCCCGGACGCCAGTGGCTGCGTCGCAGGGGCGTCGACTGCGAGTTCAGCGCGCGCATGAACCAACGCCTGTTCCACTCGCGCCAATCGCACGGCGGCCACCTGCGCCGGTTCGCGCGCTGCGTCATCCGACGAAGCCGCGAGCGGCGAGCGCAAAGGCGCACCGTCACGCGCGACCGCCGCAAACATGTCGCTGTAGTCCGCGATTCGCGTGCGCCGGTTGGCCGCGTCAAGCGCGTCGAGTTCGGCGCCGATGCTCTGCTCCGCCAGATGCACGACGGTATCGGCGATCCGTTCGACCGGCACATCGACGATTCGCGCCAGCGCGGCGTCCGCATCGGCGAGCCGGCATGCGAACAGAAACACGTACAGATGCGCTGCGTCGACGCTCAGCACGTCGCCCGCGCGGCGCGGCACGCAGTGCTTGAGCGCATCGACGTGCGCGCATTGCGGCAGCAGCGTCAGCTTCACGAGCACATGCGGCAAGTGCAGCGTCACGCTGCGTGCAAGCACGACGCGCACGCGCTCGCAGAACGCGCCGACTGGCAGATAGCCGCGCACGTCGTCGCTCAACGCGGCGCTCAACGCGCTGCGATAGTCGGCGGCGACCGGTCGCGTACGGAGTTGCCCCTGCAACGACTGCAGCAGCGACTGCAGCCGCGAGAACGGCAGGTCGCGGCCCAACACAAGGTTCGCGCCGAGCGTCAGCACGAGCAACTCATATTGATGCCGCAGCACTTCCCCCCGTTCGGCGACGACGATCTTCAGCGCGCTCCCGGCCTGACGGCGCAGCGCGTGAATCGTCGCGCACAACGCGTCGAGCTGCGCACCGCCCACGTAATCGAGCACGACGGTCGCGGCCTGTGCATGGGCGCACGCGGTCAATACCGCGGCCTGATCGGCGCACACTTCCCAATGCGGCGGCAGCCACGCCTCGTGACCTCGCACCACCGCGCGGCTCACCACCACCCGCTGTTCGTCGCGCGCGAGCAGGCGATCGCCGCGCGCGGCACCGTCGGTCGGTGCATCGGGCGCGACGCTCAGGCGGCCGCTACCGGTAAAGCGCAGCGAGCGGACTTCGCCGGTCACGAGCGTGCGATCGGCGCGCCAGAAGTCCGCATGCCACAGCAGCTCGCCGTGTGTGCGCTCCATCCGCGCGACGCCCGCGCACGCCGCATGGAACGCGTTGCGGCGCGACGCATCGACGGTGCCGGCGGGCGCGTCGCGCGCATCGAGTGAAGCGCCGCCATCGCCATCGCCATCGACGCCGAGCAGCAGCACCAGCGTGATACGGCGCGCCGCGCACCAGTTCGCCAGCATGCTGCCTTCGTGCGCGAGCGCGGCAGCATCGTGCCAGTCGAACCAGCGCTCGGCGCCTTCGATGAAATACAGCGAGCGAGCACGAAAACCGAAGCGCTTCAGCGCGCGCAGACCGCCGAACAGTTTGCCGTGCGTCGCGGCGCTGTCGGCGCGCGGCTCCCGCGCTTGCTCGTCGGCGACGGCCGGCATCGCGAGCACGTTCAGATTGCGCGGCCAGCCCGTAGCCGGCGCGCCGGCGCTAAAGCCCAATTCGCGCAGACGCTGGGCAACGTCCGCGCGCTCGCGCGCGAGCACGACCGTGACGTCGCGCGTTTGCGCGGCACGTGCGCTTTCCCAGATCAGTGTGTCGACGGCAGGCGCCACAACGCCCGGCGTGTCGACGCCCGGCGTGCGCGGCGCCGCATAGATCGCGTATAGCTTGCCGGTTTCGAGCGCGGCCCATTCGTCGGGCAATGCGTCGATCGCGAGATGGCCGACCTGCTGCGTGCGTCGCGGCGCGGCGGTGCCGGCGAATGCGTGCAGCCAGCGTCGCATGAATGCGCGCACGCGCGCCTGGCCTGGATTCGAAACGGTGTTCACGTCTGCTGTCCCCGATCTCGTTGCATCGCCATTCAATAGCTCGAATAAAGCCGTACCGGCTGTGGCGACAGACGGTTGTCCTGCCTGCGCGCATCGAACGCGTAGCGCAGATAGACGAGGGCGGTGCTTGGTGCGTAGTCGTGCGAACGATCGATGCTCAGTTGAGCGCCGATCACCAGATGCGGGTCGCAGCGATATTCGACGATGCCCGCGAGCCCATACGAAAACGCAACGCCGCGTGTCGAACTGCCGGCATTGACGAGGCTCGCGAGCCCCGGTGCCGCGGCGAGCACGGGGGGCAGACCGTTCGGGTAGTACGGCGAACTCTTCTCGTACGAGTTGGACACGCCGACGGTCGCGCTCAGATCCCACTTCAGCGCGCCACGCCGTCCCAGCCATTCGAGCGGCACACCGAGCGACAGATAGCGCTGCGGGCTGTAGTAGCCGCCCTGCCCGAACGAATAGAAGCGCAAGTTGTTCGTGTAGTGCCACACGTTGCCGATGAGGCCGGTGCTCACCAGCGCATTCGCGCGCCGATATACAGGCACCGTGAAGCCGGTGCGCAGCGTGAGTTCCTGATTACTCGCGACGTTGCGCCCGGTGAGTTGGCCCGCGCCAAGATTGGCGAACAGGTTCGTCGCGCCGAGATCGATCGACGAATGCAGGTCGATGCCGTCGCGGCGCACGCCACCCCATACCTTGCGGGTCACGGGATCATGCATGCCCGCATAAGACAGCTGACTGCCGGTTTCCGGACGGCGCGAGCCGCTGAGCGAAAAGCTCGCCGGTCCCGCGTCGAACTGATAGCGCACGCCGCCGACGAGATAAGACACGGGGAAACCGAGCGGCGTCGTGCCAAAGTCGAAGCGCCACGCGTCGGACGTGTAGCCCGCGCCGAGCGCAACGCCGGTGGCCGGCTGATGCAGATCCCGCAAGAGCGCGGCCCGCGCGGCGAGTTGCTGCGGCGAAAAGCCGAGCGCCGTGCCGAGCTTGTCGGCCGCACCGAAAGTGCCGAAGGTGTCGCGCGTGGACGCGTTGGCGTCGCTGACGTCGAGCGTGCCCGCATCGAGACGCACGGTGTCGATGTGCGCGAAGAAATGGCCGTCGTAGCGATAGGGTATCTGCACGTAGACCGGCACCTGCCAGGCGCGCAGCTGCGAGATGCCGGCATCGCCGGATTTATACGCGGGCAGCCAGCCGGTCTCGATCGACGGATCGCGGCGCTGTTCGAGATCGTCGAGCGCGACCTGCGCGGGAGTGCCAGCGGGCCCCGCCGTCACGCCCGCCGTGCGTTCCTGAGCGCGCGACAAACGGAACAGCGAGGCGGCATCCTCGTACTGCCCGAGGTCTTCGGCGATGCGGCCGCTCTGTACCGTGACGTCCGGCCGCGCCGGATACGCGACGCGCAGCGCCGCCGTGATCTGCTGCGCATCGCGCGCCTGGTTCAACGCGGCGAGGCGGCGCGCGGCGGAGAGCCGGGTGTCGACGTCGTCGGGCGCGGCGCTGTCGAGCACGTCGTGGACGACGCCCAGCGCGGCGCGGCGCTGGCCGCTCTGCTCCAGCACGCGGGCGAGCGCAAGCTGCGCGTCCGCATCGCTGGGCTGCGCGGCGAGCAGCGGCGCCAAGGTCGCCCGCGCGGCCGCGTAGTGGCCCTGCACCCGCTCCAGATCGGCGAGTTCGAGCGCATAGCGTTTGTCGCGCCGACCGGCCGGGCTCACCGCCGCGAGTCGTTGCTGGGCCGCATCGTAATCCTGATGATCGATCGCATCGTCGGTTTGCCGCAGCGCGACGCGCAGCGCCTGATCCTCCAGGCGCGCGCGTTGCGCGGCGTCCAGTTTCAGCCGCGGATCGTCACGCAGTTGCTGAAGCCATGCGGACAGCTCCGCGTCGCGTCGCGCGCTGCCGAGCAGATCGCCGTAGCGCAGCCGCACGTCCGCGTCGGCCTGTTGCGGATGCGCGTCGATCCAGTCGCGCAGCAGCGCGAGACCGCGTGCAGGGTCGCCCGCGTCGATCCACTGCGCGCCGACCGACGCGAGCAGAGTCGGATCGTCGCCGGCCAACACACGCGCCTCGTCGAGCTGTCGGCCCGCGCTTGCGCGATCGTCGCGCGCGAATGCAGCGCGCGCGTCGGCCAGCCGCTGCTGCGTGCGCAGATTGCGATCGAGCGCGCGCATGCCATCGGTGCGGTCTTGCTCCGGGATCAGCGCAAGCACCGCTTGCGCGCCGCTCAGATCATCGAGCGAATTGCGATACAGCGCGCTCGCGTAGCGCATCTCGGGCGATGGTGCGAGCGCGAGACCGTCGTCCATCACGTTGCGGCCGAGTTGCGGCAGGCCGAGATCGCGGTACAGACGCGCGAGCGCGAAACGCGTCCACGGCGAGTCGGGCTCGCTGCGCAGCGCCGCTTCGTAGCGCTGCGCAGCGGGACCGCGCTCGCCGGCGGCGAGCAACTGGTCCGCCTGTTGGGTGAGCAGACCGGCACGCAGACGAGCGAGGCTGCGGCGATCGTCGGCGGCGGTGAAGCGGCTTTGCAACGCGTCGATCAACGGCTCGACCCGGTCCGCGCGACCGGTGTTCTCGAACAACGTCTGCGTGCTGCGCAGCGCCGCCACGCTCGGCGCACGCGAATTCAGCATGTCGCGCAGCAGCGGTTCAGCCGCATGCCAATCGTGCTGCGCGAGCAGCGCGTCGGCGAGCATCAGCTTCGCGTCCGCGTTGTCCGGCTCCATCGCGAGCGCCGCGCGCGCCGCCCGCTCGGCGTCCTGCGCGTGACCCGCCGCGGCGGCCGCGCGGCCTTGCCCGAGCACTCCCCAGAATTGCGCGGTGCGCGCGAGGCTTTGCCATTTCGCGCGATTGTCGGGCGCAAGCGCGGCCGCGCGCAGAAACAGCGCGTGCGCTTCGTCATGCCGCCCCGCCCGCATGCGCGCGATGCCGAGACCGCCCACCGCTTCGGCATCGTCGGGACGCGCGCTCGCGGCGCGCGCGAGCAGCGGCTCGGCGGCCGCCAGATCGTTGCGCGCGAGCGCCTGCACACCGCGCTGCTGCGCGATGTAGTCGGGGTTGCGTTCCAGTTGCCGTTGCGCGTCGAGGCGCGCTTCGAGCGTCGCGACGCGCTCGCGGAATTCGGTGTCGTCCGGCACGAGTTGCAGATAGGCGCGCAACGCCGGCAGATACGCGAGGTCCGCGCCCGCCGATTGCAGCACGTGACGCCACGTGTCGAGCGAGGCGGTGCGATCGGAGTCGGGCCGTGTCGCCAGATTCCACGCGATGCGGTTGGCCTCCGCGCGGGTCTCGCCGCGCGTGTTCAGCAAATTCGCGAGCACGAGCGCCGCATCGACGTCCGACGGATCGGCGGCGATACGCCGATGCAGCGCGACGAGCGCCTGTTCGCGGCCCTCCGGCGTGCCCGCGAGAATCTGGTAGTACTCGGCGCCGAGCGAGCCCGACGGCGCGCCGTGCGGAAACAATAGCCGCAAACGCCGCGCCGCTTCGCTGGACTGACCGCTGCGCGCGAGCAGACGCACGGTCGCAAATTCCTCGCGGCCGTTCGTGGCGACGCGCAACTCGTCGTCGAGCTGCTCGATCGCCGCGCTGCCCGGGGCTTGGGCGCGCAGGCGCGCGAGCGTCGCTTGCGCGGCTTGCGCATGCCCGAGGCGCAACTCGATGCGCATTTGCTCGGCAAGCAAGGACGGATCGCCGGGCGCGGCGAGCAGCGCCTTGTCGATCGCCTGCAACGCGAGGTCGTCGCGATGTTTGGTCGACCACATGCGCGCGGTCGCGAACAGGCGTTGCGCGACGGGGTTTGGCGATGGCGCAATGGTTGGCGACGCAGCGCTCGCCGCCACTGGGTCAACGGCAGCCGTGCGCGCGACCGTCGTATGCAGCGCTTCCGATTCCCCGGTATTGCCGTATGCGGAGCCCGTGATCGCCGCGCCGCCCGCGCACGCGAGCACGCCAAGGCGCGCCGCGCGCGTTACTGCGGCGCGGCGCGGCACGATGTGCTCCAGTTCGGATCGAGGGTGCCGTCGGCCGCGAAGCGGTAGCGGCCTTCGCGCCAACCGAGCGCGAACAGGCTCAGCACGCTCGAGTAATAGCCGGCGGCCGTCTCGCGATCGAGCGTTGCAACCCGCGCGATCTGCGCATCGGCAAGCGCGCGTTGACCGCGCGCATCGAGAAACGGCACGGCCGCGGCTGAAAAGCCCGCGTTACCCAGGTTGATGCCGGCACGGCCGCTGGTCGTGTCGACTGTTTCGGGCGGCGCACCGTGTGCGGCGATGAAGCTTGCGAATGGCGCGAACCGCGCGAGCAGCGTCGGCGCGAGCGGATCGCGCCGGTCGAGCATGCCGGCCCACAGATACACGCGGATCGCGTTGTAGGCGCTCTCGGCGTGGGTCTGCGCATCGGGTGCGAAGCCGCGGTGCGCGCGGTACAACGCCCAGTCAGGCGCGAAGCCATGTGGTGCGGTATCGATCAGCATGCGGCTGGTGCTGGCGAGCAGACGCGGCCAGCGCGGATCGTCGGGCAGCCGCGTGGCGAGGCCGCGCAGCAGCTGCGGCGGGGCGTAACTTGGATTGACGCGCCACACGCCCGCGTCCGGATGAAAGCCGACCGGGCCAGGCAGCAAGGTCAGTCCGAGCCCCGGCGCGTTGGCCGTTTCCTCGTCGAGCACGCGCCGCGCGAGCACCGCGCCGCGCGCCGTGTAGCTGCGCTCGCGCCACGCGTCGCCGGCTTCGAGCAGCGCATAGGCGATCCACAGGTCGGCATCCGACGAGGCATTCGCGTCGAGCACTTGCCAGTTGCCGTCGGCTGAGCGGCCCCACAGCCATGCCGGCAGACGCGCGGTCAGGTCGCCTTGCGCGAGATGCTGCTCGGTCCAGCGCAGGATCGTATCGAAGGCTGCCCGGTCGTTCGCGACCAGCGCGAAAAACAATGCGTACGATTGCCCCTCGGAAACCGTGCGCTCGTCGGGCGAGCCGACGTCGATCACGCGGCCATCCGCGGACACGAAATCGCGCTTGAAGTCCTGCCAGCGCGGCCACGGCGCGGCGGTGCAAGCGGTGACGCTGGCGCGGCCGGGCTCTAACGCTTGCGCGGCGAACGCGTTGTGACAGCTCGCGAGCGTCAGCATCGTGGCAAGCACCGCGGCTGGCGCCGCCGCTGCTGTTCGCACGCGCTTGACCCGGAACTTCGCGCGCAAGCGGGCACGTCCGCCGACGCTCGCCTCGGCGCCGGCATCGACTCGCACGGCCACCCCGCCGCGCGCTGCTCGCAGCAGCGCCCCGCCCTTTTCCTGGCTCATCGATCAGACTCCCCGGCGCCGCGCGGCCAGTTCCTGCAACGCGGTGAACGCGCCGATCGCCAGCATCAAGCCGGCGAACGCGCCAAGCACGCCGAGCATCACCGGATGCTGGATCGCCTTGCTCCATAGCTGCGCATACCAGGGCACGTAGCCGACCACGTAGGTGTCGCCGACCCGCATGCTGTCCACCTTGCCATCGCGCAGCAACGCGACGTCGCCCTGCAATTGCGCGACGCGGTCCGGCTTTTCGAGCATGTCGAGCAGTTGCGACAGTTGCTGCGGATCGGTGGCGCTCAATGCGACGACGCTGCGTCCGTGGCTGCCAGGCAATTCGAAGCCCATCAGCGCGGCGAGCGGTCCGTCGCGTTCGATGCGCGCGCCGCCGTCCGGCCGATGCGCACCGTCGCGCCGGGCGCCGCTGCGCCATTGCTCGTCGATCGCGAACGAGGTGCGCGCGATCGGGCTCGGCGCATCGGGGTCGCCGGTCTGAGCGCCTGTCTGAGCGCCGATCGTGAGCGGCAGCGCGTGCGGCCAGCGCGCAAGCCACGGCGCCGAGCCGTTGCCGCCGATCACGAGCAGATCCTTGCCGCTTAACTGCGCGAGCTCGCGCGGCCGCGCGACCTGCACGCGCAGCGCCGGATAGCCGGTCCACTGCCCCATGTGCCCCAGCATCGTCAGCAAGCTTTCGAGCTCCTGCGGCGCGGGATGCTCGGGAATCACGACGGCCGTTTGCGACAGGTCCGCGTAGCGCGTGAACGGAAAGCCGCTGTTCGCGAAGAACGCGAGGTTCGGCATCTGCGCGAAGTGGACGAAGTCCGAGAAGTCGATCGTCGAGTCGGGATCGACCGCGGCCTGCACCGGGTTGCTGGCAACGCTCTGGCATAGCCCGGTCTTCTGCGAATCGAGATTGAAGCGAAGCTGCAACTGGTTCGAGCTGCCGACGCGGAATGCCGGGATGTCGAGCGCGCTCGTCGAACGGTTGGCGTTGTTCGACAGCACCGGTAGTTGCAGGCGGCCCTGCGCGTCGTCGGCGGTCGCGAGTGCGAGCCGGTACGACTTGACGAGCTGGTCGTTGATCTGCACCGCGAGCGCCGAATTGTTCTGCACGGTCGGCGCCGTATAACGGTACTTGAGATGCAGCGGCACGCCCGCGCCGTTCCATGAGTACAGGTCGGCGGGCACCCGCAGGTTCAGGCGGATCGCGTCGGGCGCGCTGCCGCGCACCTGCAGTTGCGACGGATCGTCGATCAGCTCCTTGAACGCGACCGGCCGGTCGATCGGCAGCCAGCGCGGCGCGTCGTACGGCTTGCGCGGCGCACCGGCGGCAAGCTGCGTGATGCGCACCGCAGGCCCCGCGAGCGCGGTCGTGCCGAGCACCAGCGCGGTGCTCGCTTCGTCGACTTCGGCGGCGCTGCGGCCGGTCACGATCAGCAGCTTGCGGTTGGGCGCGACGGGATTGTCGGCAACGATCAGCATCGGGCCGTTGATCGGCGGCAGCGTCAGGCCGGCGGGCAACTGCTCGCTGCGCGCGACGACTACCGCGTGCGAGTCGGTGGGCAACGTCGACAGCGCCGGAAAACGCGCCTGCCGGTAATCGGCCTGGGCGCCGAACCACGAGGCGAGCACGCCCGCGCTACGCAGCGTCGCGTTGTCGGCAGCGGCCGGCAGCACGAACGGCAGGCGCAGCCGGGCCGCGTCGCGCTGATCGAAGAACGGCGCGGGCAGCAGCGCGAGATCGTCGGGTAGGCGGATCGGCGCGGTGTCGATGATGAACTCGCTCGACGGGCTCACGTCGGCCCACAGCGCCGAGTTCTCAGGATCTTCGCAATGATCGAGCGTGTAATGCGCGATCAGGCGCAGGCCGATCTGGTTGTAGTCGGTCAGAAACCGCGGATCGAGCGGGATGTCCTGCGTGACGAGCTTGCCCGCGTGATCGCGGTCGAACGGCACGGTCGCGACCACTTCGTTGTTGATCGACACCTTCAGATGCGACATCGCGAACACGAGCGCGGGCGAGTACGTGTAGCGCAAGCGCAGGCGCGCGGCCGTGACCACGCGGTCGAGCCGCACACCGAGATTGACGGCGCGCGCGTCTTCGAGGCCCCGCAGCGTAAGCGGCTGATAAGCGCCTAGCGCCGCGAACGAAACGCGCGATGTGCTGGCCCCGGATGCGGGCGTTGGCAGGCTGGCATCGTTGTCGAGGTAGTTGGCGTTGGCGTTGGCGTCGCTCGCAACGGTGGGCGCGCTCGATGCGGCCGACGCATTCGCCGGCTTGCCGGAGGCAGACACTGGCGGCGTGGCGCCGGAGCCGGCCGTATACAGCGCACCGACAGCGACTGTCAGCGAAAGACACAACGACACAACTGGTTTCATGAACAGCTCAACGTGTTGGATCGCGACCGTGCGCGCCCGAGTGGGCCAATGACGGTGCGAATCCGATCTGCCGCGCAACGCGCGAATTGGGAAAACGGACTGCCGGGTACGCCCCACCGGCGATGCAGGTGGCGGCGCGCTATACCTCGTATACGGAAGATCCGGCGAAACCTTGAGCGGAACGAGCGACGGCAGCGGCAACACGCGAGCGCGATCGGCAGTAGCACTAACCGGTATGCGCTCTATTCGTGCTTCGAAAGCGGGTTGTCAAGAAGGGGGCGACTGCCTGCCGCTGTTGGGCGGCGCAAAGATATCACAATTGCAAAAAAGTTGACATCTTGTAAGATCCAAATCCGCTGCCGCACTTCTTAAGCACCCCGACCTATGCCCGATCCGGCCGATTCCCCCGCGTCGCCCTGCACTATGCAGTCCACCGATCACTCGTCCATCACGCCGCCCGCGAAGCGCAGCGGCGTACTACGCGGGTTATTCGCGTTACGGCATTCGTACGCTGGCATCGTCGCGACATTGCGCGCGGAAAGCGCTTTCCGTCAGGAAGCCGTGCTCGCGGCGATCCTCGTGCCGGCCGCATTCCTGATGCCGGTCGACGCAATCGCGCGCGTGCTGCTGACCGGATCGGTGCTGCTCGTCCTGCTGGTCGAGCTGTTGAATTCGGCGATCGAGGCCGCCATCGACCGGATCTCGTTCGAGCGACATGAATTGTCAAAACGCGCGAAAGATTGCGGCAGCGCGGCCGTCACCATCGCGCTGCTCATCTGCGTGTTGACATGGGGTGGGTTGTGCGGGCCGCTTGCGTATCACTGGCTGCGTGGCTGATGCGCGACGCGTTCCACGTGTGTGTATAGCCTGGTTGCTTCGTTGTGCGCTCCGTGATACGGGCGCAAACGTTGGCGGCTACACAGCGATGGCACATCTATTGCTGAACTCCGCTCGCCGGCATCTCACCCGTGAAGCCGCGTGACACATGCAACGGGGCGCCGTTCAAGCGTCATTTCAAACAATCCACCGGTGGAGGCACCATGCTTCGATACGCTGTGATTTTTTTCATCATCGCCATCATCGCCGCGGTGTTCGGCTTTGGCGGCATCGCCGCGGGCGCAACCGAAATCGCCAAGGTATTGTTCTTCATCTTCCTGGTGATCTTCCTCGTCACCCTGCTGATGGGCGTGATCCGACGCTGACGGTCGAATACAGCGTTCGGTGAATTCACGCCTCGCCCGATGCGAACCGGGGCCGCTGTGAGGGGCGGCGGCGAGGTTTGCACCGCTCCTATCGCCGTTGCAATACTTGCCGCAGCATATTGCAAGACTTGCCGACGCATCGGGCGCCTCAATTTTTCTTCCGATTCTTCGTCATCCACAGCACACAGCGTCATCGCGCCGACGAATCGTTCACGCGATGTTTTCCGCTTCATAGAGACGCCGGCCCGCCGCATCCTTGCTGCCGAGGATCGGCTGAAAATCGATCGGCCACTCGATGCCGATGTCCGGATCGCACCACAGCAGGCAGCGCTCGAGTTCGGGAAACCAGTACTCGGTGGTCTTCCACACGCATTCGGCGACATCGGATAGCACGACGAAGCCGTGTGCGAAACCGGGCGGCACCCAGATCTGCCGCTGGTTGGCTTCGCTCAGATACGCGCCGCTCCATCTGCCGAAGTTCGGTGAATTCAGGCGCACGTCGACCGCGACGTCGAAGATCTCGCCGCGCACGACGCGCAGAAGCCGTCCCTGGGGACGCTGCACCTGGTAGTGCAAGCCGCGCAGCACGCCATGCACGGCGCGCAGATGGCGGTCCTGCAAGAAGTTGAAACCTTGCGCGACGTCGTCCGCAAACTCGTCCGCGCTGAAACTCTCGAAGCAGAAGCCGAACTCGTCGGCGAACACTTCCGGCTCGATGAGTTTCACCTCCGGCAATGCCGTCGCCACGACCCTGTTGCCCATCGCCACTGTGCTCGTAAAAGGCTAGCCAGCGAAGCTACGACCGCTGTTGCGGCCGCGTCCGACAGACGACGCGCACCCGCGGCGCGGGCGCGCGATCGCATGCTAAAGAGACATCCTACGCCTCAGTGGCCGCCCGGCTGCGGGCACGATACTCGGTTGGCGACAAGGCCATGCGCTTGCGGAAAATTTTTGCGAGACGATCGCCGTTGCCGGTGCCGCTGCGACGCGCGATCTTGTCGACCGGCAACTCGGTCTCGGTCAGGAAGTTGCACGCGATGCGCAGCCGCACCTGCAGCAGGTAGTCCGACGGCGTGACCTGCATCTCGTGCTTGAAACGGCGCAGGAAATTGCGCTCGCTCATCGCGGCGACCTGCGCGGCGTCGGCGACCGATACCGGACGGTCGCAGTTCGCCTCCATCCAGCGCGCGGCCGCGCGAATCTTTTCGGCGACGCTCAGCGTGCCGCCCTCGGCCGGCAGCGGCACCCACGTCGCGGCCATGCCGGGCATCACGCGATCAGCGACGCTGCGCGCGAGCTCAGCGCCCAGGTCGCGCTTGATGAACATCAGCGCGCTGCGGGCGCAGTCGTGACGGTCGTTGGCCGCGCTGAACACGCCTTCGCTCGCGCTCGCGCCCGGATAGCGGCTCATCAGGCCGTCATGCTCGGTCGGACCGGCCGCTTCGAGCACGAGGCGTCCCTCGCCGATCGTTTCGATCGCGCGGGTGCGCGATTGGACGCTGCGCAGCCAGTTCAACAGGCGTTCGTCGCGCGCGGCCACGTGGGCGCCGTAGCCGCCCGCGATGAACAGCACGTCGAAACCGCCGCCGAAGCGGGTGTCGATGCGGTCGGTCCAGATGCGCGCCGACGACGAACTGGCGACATTGCCGCCGTCCATCGACAGGAATTGCACTTCGTAGGGTGGATCTTCGCCGGCTCGCGTCTCCGCGAACTCATTGGCGGTCTGGAACATTTCCACGACGGTACCGGGGCCGAGCAGCCAGAAGCCGTCGAACAGCAGAATGCCGATTCGCCGCGCTGCAGTACGGACGTTCAAGGCGGGCGTGTGTAGCCACGTAATTCTCGTTGTATCAAGGTGCATGTGCGGCATGATCTTTCCCCAAACGGTCATACGTAGTGGACCCCGATTTGCCCCGTAACCGGAGGAACGAGAGAATGCGTTATTACGGCGGAAAACCAGACTCACGCCGCATAAAGGATTAAGCGTGATATTAGCGGAATGGATCGCTATAGTAAATTTGAAAAACGAATCTCATCACGACAGCCTATGTCTGACGAAAAGTTGTTATCGGGCCATCGATATGAGCGGCTCGGGGTGAAGGCGACTGTGCAAGGCAGTGCGGAGAGCTTAGCGCTGAGCCTTGACGGACGGCACTTCGCGAATTCGGACAGGCTTACCGATAATGCGAAGCGCAGTGATGCCGTGTTGCCGAGTACGTTTCTTGCGCGATTCCAAAACGTTTCAATTCTGAACTGCTTATCGTGGCGATAACGCGTGCCCAATTCGGCGTTTTATTCGCAAACCGCAAATTTATTACCTTCGCCATTAGGTATTTCCGTCGCATTCGTTCCGCGTCGGAAATTGATATCGAAATGCAGGTTTATCGCCCGTCCCGAAAATGTTTCTATATTGAAACATCGTTGACGGCTTTCGTATGATTTAAATGTGCGCGGTTGGCGCATCTACCGTACGTCGGATGATTGGATGCGGCGCAGCAATCGCGCGGGGCCCAAGGCCTCGCGCGATTGCCGTTGCAAATCGCGGCGGGCGCAACGGCCGCGCCGCCGCCCCTCGCCTGATGTCAGCCGTGGGTGCCTTCGCCGGCGAGCGTCGCCGTAGGCGCGGTGCGCGCGAGCACCGGCCGCAAAGCTACGCCCGTGTGGCTCGCGGCCACGCGCGACAGGCTTTCCGGATCCGTTGCCGCAACGATCGCACCGCCGCCCACGCCGCCCTCCGGACCGAGGTCGATGATCCAGTCGGCCTCGGCGATCACGTCGAGGTCGTGCTCGATGACGACGACGCTATGCCCGCCGTCCACGAGCCGATGCAGCACGCGAATCAGCTTCGCGACGTCCGCCATATGCAGGCCGACTGTCGGCTCGTCGAGCACGTACAGCGTGTGCGGCGGCTTCTGGCCGCGCCGCGTGATGTCGTCGCGCACCTTGCTGAGCTCGGTGACGAGCTTGATGCGCTGCGCCTCGCCTCCCGATAGCGTCGGTGACGGCTGGCCGAGCGTCAGATAGCCGAGTCCGACGTCCTTCATCAGTTGCAGCGGATGACCGATGTTCGTGATCGACGCGAAGAATTCGACCGCTTCGTCGATCTCCATGGTCAGCACGTCGCCGATATTCTTGCCGCGCCACGTGACCGCGAGCGTCTCCGGATTGAAGCGCTGACCGTGGCAAACGTCGCACGGCACCTTCACGTCGGGCAGGAAGCTCATACCGATCGTGCGCACGCCCTGGCCCTCGCACGCGGGACAGCGGCCCTCGCCGGTGTTGAACGAGAAACGCGACGCGGTATAGCCGCGCGCGCGCGCCTCAAGCGTGCCCGCGAACAGCTTGCGGATCGCATCCCACACGCCGATGTAAGTGGCGGGACACGAACGCGGCGTCTTGCCGATCGGCGTCTGATCGACTTCCAGCACGCGGTCGATGCTTTCCCAGCCGGTGACCGAGTCGCAGCCTTGCCACGTGTGCGTGACGTTCAGCGGCGCGCGCGGCGCCGAGCGCGCGAGCACGCTCGAGCGCCGGTTCGCGGCCGGCTTCTGCTCGGCGGCCGCGCGCGCGCGGCGCGTGGCCGGCGACGACAGCACCGAGCGCCCGACCGCATCGAGCAGATTGGTCATCAGCACGTCGCGCGCGAGGGTCGATTTACCGGAACCGCTGACGCCCGTCACTGCGACGAGCCGCGCGAGCGGAATGCCGACCGTCACGTCACACAGGTTGTGCAGCTTGCCGCCGTGCACGGTCAGCCAGTTCTCCGGCACCGCGGCTGCGCGCTTGCCCGGCGCGACGACCGCGCGGCGCGGCTGCAGCGGGTGCACGATAGGCTGTGCGAGGAAGCGCCCGGTCAGCGAATCGGGCTGCGCGGACAGGTCCGCGACGCTGCCCTGCGCGATCAGCGTGCCCCCGCGCTTGCCCGCGCCCGGCCCGATATCGATGATGTGATCGGCGCGTCGAATCGTATCTTCGTCATGCTCGACGACGACCAGCGTATTGCCCTTGTCGCCGAGCTTGCGCAGCGCGTTCAGCAGGATCTGGTTGTCGCGCGGATGCAGACCGATGGTGGGCTCGTCGAGCACGTAGCACACGCCCTGCAGGTTGCTGCCAAGCTGCGCGGCGAGCCGGATGCGCTGCGCTTCGCCGCCCGACAAACTCGGCGCTGCGCGATCGAGGCTCAGATAGCCGAGCCCGACCTCTTCGAGGAACTGCAGCCGGCTGCCGATTTCGCTGACCACGTCGCGCGCGATTTCCGCATCGCGGCCCGTCAGCCGCAGCGTATCGATCCACGCGCGCGTGTCGGACACGGTCCATTGCGCGACATCGACGATCGCCTGCGAGTCGAACGTGACCGCGCGCGCGACCGGATTCAGACGCGTGCCCGCGCAATCCGGGCACGGCTCGTCGACGAGCCCTTCCGGTTCCTGCTCCTCGGACGGCAAGCTCTGTTCGCGGCCGCGATTGTCGTCGACGACGATCGTGTCGTCGTACGCGGCGCGCTGCTCGCGCGTCAGCGACAGCCCGGTGCCGACGCAGCTCGTGCACCAGCCATGCTTGCTGTTGTACGAGAACATGCGCGGATCGAGTTCAGGGTAGCTGGTGCCGCATACCGGACACGCGCGCTTCGTCGACAGCACCTTCACGCCGCCCAGCTT
Source organism: Paraburkholderia sprentiae WSM5005 (assembly GCF_001865575.2). Taxonomy (NCBI): domain Bacteria; kingdom Pseudomonadati; phylum Pseudomonadota; class Betaproteobacteria; order Burkholderiales; family Burkholderiaceae; genus Paraburkholderia; species Paraburkholderia sprentiae. Next base: position 1,143,230 of record NZ_CP017561.2, on the reverse strand, counting down.
CGCGGTGGACTGACCACCGTTGATCGCGTCGTGCAGGCCGTCGAGCGGCGCGAGCAGATGCATGATGCCTTTACCGATGTCGAGCGTCTGATCGAGCGCTTCACGCAGCTCGGGTTCACGATCGGCCGAGATGACGAGATCCGCGACCGGCAGCTCGATCGTGTGCTCGCGGAAGCGGTCGAGCTTCGGCCACGGATCGACCGGCACGAACTCGCCGTCCACTCGCAGGTGCGTGTTGCCGCGCGCTTTTGCCCATTTCGCGAGGTCCGTGTAGACGCCCTTGCGGTTCACGACGAGCGGCGCGAGGAAGCCGACGTGCTGGCCCTTGTGATCGCGCAGCAACTGCGCCGCGATCGATTCGGCGCTTTGCGACGTGACCGGCGTGCCGTCGTGCACGCAATGCTGCAAACCGAGCTTCACGTACAACAGACGCAGGAAGTGCCACACCTCCGAGGTCGTCGCGACGGTACTCTTGCGGCCGCCGCGCGACAACCGCTGCTCGATCGCGACGGTCGGCGGAATGCCGTACACCGCGTCGACTTCGGGCCGTCCGGCCGGCTGCACGATCGAGCGCGCATACGCGTTCAGCGATTCGAGGTAGCGGCGCTGACCTTCGTGGAACAGGATGTCGAACGCGAGCGTCGACTTGCCCGAGCCCGATACGCCGGTGATCACATTGAACTTGCCGTGCGGAATGTCGACGTCGAGCGCCTTCAGGTTGTGCTCGCGCGCGTTGACGATGCGCACGACGTCCTCGCCTTCGATCGCGCGACGCGCGCGGGCCGCGCTCAATGCCTTCTGCAGCGGAATGCCTTGCGGCGACGCGGCGGCTGCGGTGTCCATCGCGCGGTCGTATTGCAGCAGTGCCTCGCCGGTATGCGATTCGGCACATGCTTTGACGTCGTCCGGCGTGCCCGCGCACAGCACGCGGCCACCGCCGTCGCCGCCTTCGGGACCGAGGTCGATGATCCAGTCGGCCGCGCGGATCACGTCGAGATTGTGCTCGATCACGATCAGCGAATGACCGCTCGCGAGCAGCTTGCCGAACGCCTGCATCAGCTTCGCGATGTCGTCGAAATGCAGACCGGTGGTCGGTTCGTCGAACATGAACAGACGCTTCGCGGCCCCCTGCTTCGCGCCGCGTGTACCGCGCGCCTGCGCCGATTCCGCGAGAAAGCCCGCGAGCTTGAGCCGCTGCGCCTCGCCGCCCGACAGCGTGGGTACCGGCTGGCCGAGCTTCACGTATTCGAGCCCGACGTCGACAATGGGCTGCAGCACGCGCAATACTTCGGCGTCCTTCGCGAAGTACCCGACGGCCTCGCTGACGGTCAGTTCCAGCACGTCGGCAATGCTCAACGCGCGCGCGGGCTCGCCTCGCTCGATCTTCGCCTCGAGGATTTCCGCACGATAACGACGCCCGTCGCAATCGGGGCAGCGCAGGTACACGTCGGAGAGGAACTGCATTTCGATGTGCTCGAAGCCCGAGCCGCCACAAGTCGGGCAGCGGCCGTCGCCCGAGTTGAAGCTGAACATGCCGGGGCCATAGCCGCGCTGCTGCGCGAGCGGCGCCTTCGCGAACAGTTTGCGGATTTCGTCGAACGCGCCGACGTAGCTGGCCGGATTCGAGCGCGCGGTCTTGCCGATCGGCGACTGGTCGACGAACACGACGTCGGTGACGTGATCGGCGCCCTTCAGCGCCTTGAACGTGCCGGGTGCTTCCGTGGCAAGCCCGAAGTGGCGCGCCATCGCCGGATACAGCACGTCCTGCAGCAGCGTCGATTTGCCGGAACCCGACACGCCGGTCACGCAGACTAGCCGCTGCAATGGGATGTCCACCGTGACGTCGCGCAGATTGTGCTCGCTCGCGCCTTCGAGCACGATGCGCGGCGTGCTCGCGTCGACCGCGCGACGCGACCAGTGCGCGGCATCCGCGACATGGCGCCGCCCGCCGAGGTACTCGCCGGTCAGCGTGCCGGTCGAACGGATCGCCTCGGGCGCGCCGTCGAAAATGATCGAGCCGCCGCGCTCGCCGGGCCCCGGCCCCATGTCGATCAGCCGGTCCGCCGCGAGCATCACCGACGGATCGTGCTCGACGACGACGAGCGTATTGCCCGCGTCGCGCAGCCGGTGCATCGCCTCGACGATGCGGTTCAGGTCGCGCGGATGCAGACCGATGCTCGGCTCGTCGAGCACGAACAGCGTCTTGGTCAGCGACGTGCCCAGCGCCGTGGTCAGGTTGATGCGCTGCACCTCGCCGCCCGACAGCGTGCGGCTTTGCCGGTCGAGTGTCAGATAGCCGAGGCCAACGTCGCAGAGATATTTGAGGCGCGTGCGTACCTCGGCGAGCAGCAGCTTCAGCGCGTCGTCGAGCAAGGCGCTCGGCAGCGTGATGTCGTCGAAGAAGCGGCGAATACGCTCGATCGGCATCAGCATCAGGTCGTGCACGGTCAGGCCCGGCAACGCTTCGAGCTGCGCGCGCGACCACTTGACGCCGCGCGGCATGAAGCGTTGCGCGGGTGCGAGCCCCTCGTTCGCGTTGGCCTTGCTGCCGAGGCGCCACAGCAGCGATTCGGTTTTCAGACGCGCGCCGCCGCAGGTTTCGCATGGCGTATAGCTGCGGTACTTCGACAACAGCACGCGGATGTGCATCTTGTACGCCTTCGATTCGAGATAGTCGAAGAAGCGTTTGACGCCGTACCAATGCGTCTGCCACTTGCCGTTCCAGTCGGGCGAGCCATTGATCACCCAGTCGCGCTCGCGCTCGCTCAACTCGCCCCACGGCGTGTCGCGGCGAATGTCGGCTTTCGCCGCATAGCGCATCAGGTCGTCCTGGCACTCCTTCCACGCGGGCGTCTGCATCGGCTTGACCGCGCCTGCGCGCAGCGTCTTGCGGGCGTCCGGAATCACCAGACCGAGGTCGACGCCGATCACGCGGCCGAAGCCGCGGCAGGCGTCGCACGCGCCATAGGCCGAATTGAACGAGAACAGCGCGGGCTGCGGGTCGGCATAGCGCAGATCGCTTTCGGGGCTGTGCAGGCCGGTGGAAAAGCGCCAGATGCGCGGCTCGGCGCCTTCACCGTTCGGTTCGTCCGACGCGGCCGGCAGCACGTAAATATTGACGCGCCCGCCGCCGCGCTTGAGCGACGCCTCGAGCGCCTCGATCGCGCGCGCTTTGTCGACCGAGCGCAGCCGGAAGCGGTCGGCGACGACGTCGAGCAGCTTGCGCTTGCCGGTCGCCGAATCGACTTCGCGCTGCGCCTGCACGCGGGTATAGCCGCTCGCCGACAGCCATTGCTCGACCTCCTGCTCGGATGCCGAGTCCGGCAGCTCGACCGGGAACGTGACGACGAGGCGGGGCTCCTGCTGCGCGGTGCGCTCGAGCAGTTCCGCGTAGATCGTCTCCGGCGTGTCGTGCCGCACCGGATGCGCGGTCTGGCGATCGAACAACTCGGCCGCGCGCGCGTACAGCAGCTTCAGATGGTCGTTGAGCTCGGTCATCGTGCCGACCGTGGAACGCGAGCTGCGCACCGGATTAGTCTGGTCGATCGCGATGGCGGGCGGTACGCCGTCGACGCGGTCGACCTGCGGCCGGTCCATCCGGTCGAGGAACTGGCGCGCGTACGCACTGAAGGTTTCGACGTAGCGGCGCTGGCCCTCTGCATACAGCGTGTCGAACACGAGGCTCGACTTGCCCGAGCCCGACGGCCCGGTGACGACCGTCATTTCGCCGGTGCGCACGTCGAGGTCGACGTTTTTCAGGTTGTGCTGGCGGGCGCCGCGAATGCGGATGGTGCCCTGAACCTTGTTGCTGCTGGGGTTGCCGCGTTGGGGGGTGTCAGCGAGGGTGTCAGGCGTTGCGTCGTTGGAGGACAATTTTTTCGACCGTGTGAAGGAGTGGGTCACCTCTTACGGCCGGCTCTCGCGACCGCGCAAGTTCGGTGCAGCCGGGACGGCGCGAAAAGCGCCCGGAAAGCGTGGCTGTAGGGGGATACTATACTGTATGTTTATACAGTTTTCCATGACGCGCTCAGGCGCTTTCACGCTGATCGACGGAACGAGGAAATCGCAGCGACGCGTGGGGGTTAGCCACTTCGCTCTTCAGCTCACCGCCTCGAAAATCTCCCGCAGCCATTGCGCGAACACCCGCACCCGCGACGACAACTGCCGGTTCTGCGGATACAGGACCGACACCGGCAGCGGCGGCGGCGGATAGTCCGCGAGGATGATCCGCAGCCGCCCCGCCGCCAGCTCGCCATCGACACGGTAGCGCGGCACCTGCACGATGCCGAGCCCGGCGACAGCCGCGCCCGTGTACAGGTCGGCGCCGCTGACCGACACCGCCGACGGCAGCACGATCGCGGTATCGCGCCCATCGACGCGAAATTCGAGCGGCACCGGCTTGCCGGTCGCGCTCGACACGTAGTTGACCGCGCGATGCGTCGACAGCGCGCCGGGATCGGCCGGCTCGCCATGCGCGGCCAGGTACGCGGGACTCGCGACCGTGACCTGCCGCAGCTGCGCGACGCGCCGCCCGACCATCGACGAGTCCTGCAGCACGCCCGCGCGCAGCACGCAATCGATGCCCTCGCGCACCAGGTCGACGAACCGGTCGTCCTCGCCGATCATCAGCTCGATGTCAGGAAAGCGCGCGAGGAACGCGGGCAGCGCCGGCACCACGAAGTGCCGCGCGAGCGTGCCCTGCACGTTCACGCGCAGGAGTCCCTTCGGCGCGAGATTGGAAAACGCCCCCTCGGCCTCCTCCATGTCCGCGATCAAGCGCACGCAGCGCTGGTAGTGCGCGTCGCCGTCGGGAGTGAGCCGCACGGTGCGCGTCGTGCGTTCGAGCAGCCGCGCGCCGAGCCGCTGCTCCAGGCGTTTCATCAGGTTGGTGACGGTTGCGCGCGGGATCTGCAGATCGTCGGCGGCGCGCGTGAAGCTCTGCCGCTCAGCGATCCGCACGAACACGCGCATTTCTTCGAAACGGTCCATATCGGCGGATTATTAAAGCGAATGGAATGCTGATCGCCAGTCTAACCGGATTATCTCAACGCCGAAAGCGGTCATGATTCACCTCACCGATCCAACCCCTTCTGTGAGGAAACGCATCATGAACACGAACCAAGCAGCGAAAGTCGCCATCGTGACGGGCGCATCGCGCGGCATCGGCACGGCCGTCGCACAGCGGCTCGCGAACGACGGCTACGCAGTCGCCGTCAACTACGCATCGAGCGCGGCCGAAGCCGACGCGCTCGTCGGCGCGATCCGCGAGGCCGGCGGCAAGGCGCTCGCGGTGCAAGCCGACGTGTCGAAGCCAGACGACGTGCGGCGCATGTTCGAGCTCACCGAACGCGAATTGGGCACGGTCGACGTGCTCGTCAACAACGCGGGCGTCATGAAGCCGACGCCGCTCGCCGACACGCCCGACGCGCTCTACGACCAAACGTTCGACATCAACGTGCGCGGCACCTTCAACACGCTGCGCGAAGCGGCCGCGCGCCTCAACGACGGCGGACGCATCGTCAATTTCTCGACCAGCGTGCTCGCGATGAACCTGCCCGGCTATGGCATCTACACCGCGACCAAGGCGGCCGTCGAAGCGTTCACGCGCGTGTTCGCGAAGGAGCTGCGCGGGCGCGACATCACGGTGAACGCGGTCGCGCCGGGACCGATCGCGACCGCGCTGTTCCTCGACGGCAAAACCGACGAGCAGATCGAGACGTTCGCGAAGATGCCGCCGCTGCAACGCCTCGGCGAGCCGGAAGACGTGGCCGGCGTGGTCGCGTTTCTGGTCGGCCCCGATGCGGGCTGGATCAATGGACAGGTGTTGCGGGCCAATGGCGGCCTCGCCTGAGGATAAGCGGCGATCCAGCGTGCCGCCGTGCACGACCCGTGCCGCTCAAACCGCCTTCGGATTGCGTTCCGCGAAGCCTTCCTGATGCCAATACGGATACGCGGGACGCACGGCGCTCGCCGCGTCGAGCTTCGCGACCTGCTCGGGCGTCAGATTCCAGCCGACCGCGCCGAGGTTCTGCCGCAGTTGCTCCTCGTTGCGCGCGCCGATCAGCACCGTCGCGACGGTCGGCCGTTGCAGCAGCCAGTTCAGCGCGATCTGCGGCACGGTCTTGCCGGTTTCGGCGGCGACTTCGTCGAGCGCGTCCAGCACGCGGAAAAGATAGTCTTCCGGCACCGGCGGGCCCATGTCGGCGGTCTTGTGCAGACGGCTCGTCTGCGGTAGCGGCTGGCCGCGCTTGAGCTTGCCGGTCAATCGCCCCCAGCCGAGCGGACTCCACACCACCGCACCGACGCCCTGGTCGACACCGAGCGGCATCAGTTCCCACTCGTAGTCGCGCCCGACCAGCGAGTAGTAGGTCTGATTCGCGACATAGCGCGGATAGCCGTAACGGTCGGCGAGATCGAGCGACTTCATCAGATGCCAGCCGGAGAAATTCGACACGCCGATATAGCGGACCTTGCCCGCGCGCACGAGGTCGTCGAGCGTGGACAGCACTTCGGGGATCGGTGTTTTGGCGTCGAAACCATGCAGCTGGAACAGGTCGATGTAATCGGTCTGCAGCCGCTTGAGCGCCGAATCGACCGCCTTGATCAGATGGAAGCGCGACGAGCCGACGCCGTTCGGATCGTCGTCGAAACGAAACGTCGCCTTGGTCGACACAATCGCCTTGTCGCGCTTGCCCTTCAGCGCTTCGCCGAGCACCGACTCGGACGCGCCCTTCGAATAGATGTCGGCGGTGTCGAACATCGTGACGCCCGCGTCGAAGCAGATGTCGATCAGACGCCGCGCTTCGGCGACGTCGGTCGCGCCCCACGCCTGGAAAAATTCGCCCTTGCCGCCGAACGTACCGGTGCCGAAACTCAGCACCGGCACCTTGAATCCCGATGCACCCAGATGTCTGTATTCCATTGAAGAATCTCCGTGGCATTGCCGTCGATGAACGGAGGTTCAGTCTACCCGGGTCCGCACGGACGCGTCACGAGCGCGACGCGCTCAGCTCGGCAAGCGCATCGCGCACGGCCTCGATCGCGCTGCGCCAATCGCCGAGCGCCGGCTGACGGAACAACCGCGCGCACGGATACCACGGCGTGTCGCTGCGTTCGAGCAGCCAACGCCAGCAGGTGTCGAAGCGGTTCAGGATCCAGACGGGTTTGCCGAGCGCGCCGGCCAGATGCGCGGTGGACGTATCGACCGAAATCACCAGATCGAGACTGGCGACGAGCGCGGCGGTATCGGCGAAATCGTGCAGCAGGTCCGTGTGATCGGCGACGCGCTCACGGTGCGCACTGTCGGCAAGCTGCGGGGCGGCCGCACCCTTCTGCACGCTGAAGAAGCGTACGTTCGGCACGTCGAGGAGCGGCGCGAGTTGCTCGAACGCGAGCGAGCGACGCGCGTCGATCTTGCGCAGCTCTGCGACCTGCGCGCGGTTTTCACCGGCCCAGACGAGACCGACTTTCAGTGGCCGGATTGCGCTGGCATGCGCGCTAGCGTTAGCGCTGGTGTCGGGTTCGATACGCTGCCGCCATTCGCTCACGGCCGCCGTCTGCGCAAAGAGATAGGGCGTGGCCGCCGGAATGCTCGCTTCGTTCGTGCCGAACGCCAACGGCAAGCTCAGCAGCGGACAATGACAATCGAACGGCGGCAACGGCTGCCCCGCTTCGACCAACTGATCGACACCATCGAGCGTCGACAGCAAGCGCAACAACGTGCCCGGCACTTCGAGCACGACTCTCGCGCCGAGCTTCGCCACGAGCGTCGCATAGCGGCAGAACTGCAGCGTGTCGCCGAGGCCCTGCTCCGCATGCAGCAGGATCGTTTTGCCGTCGAGCGGAAAATCGCCGAGCCACAGCGGCTGCGCGAACGCACGTTTACCGGACTTGATGCGGTTGCGCTGCCAGCGCCATTCGTATTCGCGCCAGCCGGTATCGAAGCGCCCCATCTGCAGCAGGCATAGCGCCTGGTTCCAGTGCGCCTCGACCGACGCCGGATTCAACGCAAGCGCGCGCTGATAGCTCGACAACGCCTGCTCGCGCTGATTCAGATCGGTCTGCGCGAGACCGAGGTTGTTCCATGCATCGACGAAAGCCGGCGCAAGTTCCAGCGCGCGCTGATAGCAGCGCTGCGCTTCGTGCGGCTGGTTCAGATCGCCGAGCACGTTGCCGCGATTGCTCCACGCCTCCGGGTAGTCAGGTTGCAACGCGAGCGCCCGGTCGCAGCTGCCGAGCGCATCGGCATAACGGCCGAGATCGCGCAGCACGCACGCGCGATTGTTCCACGCTTGCGCGAACTCCGGCACCAGCGAAAGCGCGCGCTCGTAGCTCGCGAGCGCGTCGAGAGGACGGTTCAGCGCGGCCGATGCGTTGCCGCGATGATTCAACGCATCGGCGAATTCCGGCTGCATCGCGAGCGCCCGCTCGGCGCAGGCGAGCGCTTCGTCATGACGCTGCAACGCGTTCAGCGCATAGGCGAGATTCGAATGCACGGCGGGCTGCCTGGCGTTGAGCGCGAGCGCCTTCTTCAGCAGATCCACGCCTTCCTGCAAGCGGCCCGTTTGCAGCGCGAGTTCGCCGAGCCAGCGCAACGCGTCGCCATGCTTCGGCTTCAGTTCGAGTATCTCGCGATACAGCTCCTCCGCTTCGACGAGCGCGCCGTTCCTCTGAAGCGCGACGGCTTGTCGAAGCAGATGGTCCAACTGTTGCGGCAGACTGGCGGGCTTGCTCATGCGGTACCTGGAACGGAGGCGCGAAGAATCGTCGGGAGAAGCGCACGATTATCGCTGAAAGCCGGTGTTCGACGCGCCGCCGCTGCCGCGTAGCAACGCCGCGCCGCTTACTGCGCGGCCACGGACAGATGCTTGCGCTTCGCGAGATCCTGCGCCATCGCATAGTGCTGCTGGATGGTCGGCAGCGCCTGTTTCGCGGCGGCCTTCAACTGCTCGTCGCGGCCCGACGCGATTTCCGCCTGGAACGCGGACAGCGCCCTCTGTTCACCCGCGAGCGCGACCTGCTCGATGTACTTCTTGTCGAACTCCGCGCCGCGCAGGTTGTTGATGCTCGCGAGCACCGCCGCGTCGGGATCGTTCTTCGGCACGTCCACACCGCGAGGACTCGCCGCGCGCAATGCGTCGGTGATCTTCGCGTCGTCGCTCGACACGCGCTCGGCAAAGGCCTTCACGTCGCGGTCGGCCGAGCGCGCGGTGGCGATACGCGCGGCATCACGCTGCGTCGCGACGGCTTGCGTGCCGTCCGCGATGAAGGTCTGGTCTGCGGCATGCAGGCGGGCCGGGTCCGCGGGCGCGGCGCCCTGCGCGCTGGCCACCGAGGCGAGCGTCAGAAGACCGCCGCAGCATGCGGCGGCGGCAATGCGGGCGAACAGGACGGAAGGCAGGCGGTTCATACGTTCTCCTTGAGGTGAAAGCAACTGAAAGCGAAGCGACGGATACGCTTTTATCGCTGCCGATTCTAGGAGGCACGTCGCCAGCGAGGTGAAACGCTGCTGTCGCTTCTGTAACCTTAAGTAACCCTCATAGGAATGCGCACACGTTTGCGGCATGCGCGTGAACCGCGCGCGCCGCCGAAACCGCCATGCAGTGCTGAACTTTTTTCGAGCGAGGCCGATAACCATAGACAGGCACCGCACAGCACCGCAATTCTGGAGGACGATTCCAATGGCAGACGACCACCGTGCCAACCACGAGCGCAGCACCGAACGAAGCAACCTCACGAGCTCCAACAAGTTCGAGCTGCTGCTCTACCGCCTCGGCTGCGTGCCGGGCAGCGACGCGCACGAGCTGTATGGGATCAACGTGTTCAAGGTGCGCGAAATCTCGACGATGCCGACCGTCACGCCGATCGCCGGATCGTCGCCGTACGTGATGGGCGCGGTCGACATTCGCGGGCAGATCATTCCCGTGATCGATCTGCCGCGACTGATGGGCTGCGAGCCGACGCGCGGGCTGAACATCCTGCTCGTCACCGAGTTCGCGCGTTCGACGCAGGCCTTCGCGGTCGAGGAAGTCGACGACATCGTGCGGCTCGAATGGAACCAGGTGCTGTCGGCCGATGGCTCGGCGGGGGGCAAGCTCGTCACCAGCATCGCGCGCATCGACGGCAATACCGGCGACTCGCGGCTCGCGCAGGTGATCGACGTCGAGCAGGTGCTGCGCGACGTGTTCCCGTCGCAGCATCCGAGCGTCGATCCGGCCTCGGTCGGCGAAGCGCTCGGCATCCGCCACGGCGCGAAGATTCTCGCCGCCGACGACTCGGGCTTCGCGCGCAAGCTGATCGAGCAGGCGCTCGCCGCGATCGGCGCCGACTACATCATGACCAAAACCGGTGAAGAAGCGTGGCAAACGCTCCAGCAGGTCGCGCGCGACGCGCAGCGAAACGGCACGCGGGCGAAAGACAGCATCGCGCTGGTACTGACCGATCTCGAGATGCCGGAAATGGACGGCTTCATGCTGACGCGCCAGATCAAGGCCGACGAACGGACGCGCGACATTCCGGTGATCATTCATTCGTCGCTGACGGGCGCGGCGAATGAGGCGCATGTGAAGAACGCGGGCGCGAACGGCTATGTCGCGAAGTTCGCGGCGAGCGAGCTCGCCGATGCGATCCGTGATGCGCTGGGCGCTGCGCCGGCGAACGCGGCGGTGGCTTGATGCCTGCGGTGCCGAGCAGCGGACCGGATCGCGGCAGCCGACGCTAACGCAACGTCTGCCGCCCGCCGACGCTTTTAACGATGCGCGGCAAGCTCGACCGAGAAGTCCATGCGGCCGGTCTCGGCGCCCGTCGTATGGCGCCGCTTGCGCGCACGAAAGCCGTCGAGCGCCGCGCGTTGCTCAGGCATCCCGATAGCGAGCCGATCGCGCGATGGCGCCCAAGGTCTCGCACTCAGGCGCTCGCCACGAGCGCCTCTTCGCGTTCGAGCGTGCGCGTGTGCCGCAGTTCGGGGAAGAACCGCATCCACAACAGCGCGATCGCGATCGTCGCGACACCGCCGACCAGCACCGCCGGCTGCGCGCCCCACCATCCGGCGGTCAGGCCCGATTCGAACTCGCCCAATTGATTCGAGGTCCCAATGAACAACGAGTTGACCGCGTTGACGCGGCCGAGCATGTCATCGGGCGTGCGCAGTTGCACCAGCGACAGCCGCACCACCACGCTGATCGTGTCCGACGCACCGAGCACCATCAGCGCGAGCAGCGACACCAGGAACTGATGCGACAGCCCGAATACGAGCGTCGCGATGCCGAACGCGATCACGCCGCCGAACATCGCCGCGCCGGGCCGGTTGCGCAACGGGAAATGGGCGAGCCAGATGGTGCCCGCGAGCGCGCCGATCGCGGTGCCCGAGCGCAATAAGCCGAGACCGATCGGCCCCGCATGCAGCACGTCGCGCGCGAAGATCGGCAGTAACGCGGTCGCGCCGCCGAACAGCACCGCGAACAGATCGAGCGACAGCGCGCCGAGAATCACCGGCTCGCGACGAATGAACGCGATGCCCGAGAAGATCGACTCGAGCGTGACAGGCGCGCGGCTCGCCGGCTTCGTCTGCAGCGGGATGCGCCACACGGACGTCGCCGCAGCCGCGAACGACAGGGTGCACGCGAGATACGCGGCGCCCGGACCGATGCCATACAGCAGACCGCCGAGCGCGGGCCCGGCGATCTGCGCAGTCTGATTGGCGGAGGTGGCCCATGCGGTCGCCTTCGGCAGATAGCCGCGCGGCACCACGGCCGGGAGCAGCGACGATACGGCCGGCGATTCGAATGCGCGCGCCGCGCCGACGCAGGCAGCCAGCACATAGATGACCGGCGCGCTGATCCAGCCGCTGAAGGTGCCGATCGCGAACAGCAATGCAGCGACGCTTTCGAGGCTCTGGCAGACGGCGGCGATGCGGCGCCGATCGTAACGATCGGCGACATGACCGACGACGAGGGTCAGCAGGAACATCGGCAGGAACTGCGCGAGGCCGACGAGGCCAAGTGCAAATGCGCTATGCGTGAGCGCGTAGACATGCCAGCCCATCGCGACCGCGAGCATCTGGAACGACAGCGACGACAGGATCCGGGTGCACCAGAAACGCTGGAACGGCGGGTGTTTCGGCAGGCTGAAATTTGGAGAATCGGCGGGATCGGTGAAGACTGGGGGCATGGGATGTTGCTCGTGACGTCGCGCATCGGGCGTGGATTGGGCGGCGCCAGTTTAGAGCAAGATCGGAAGATAAGCTTGATTGGCGATCAGTCGGGCTCGCTGCGCCTCGCACTGCGTATATCACTGCGTATATTTATGCCTCATGCATCGATGTGAGTTGCCGATCTGTTTGCGGCTATGATTGTGCGCCGTGGGCGGCCATCCGCCAGGCGGCACACCCGCCTACCTCCCGCCGGCCAGCCACACTGTCTAACGCGCACTCGAATTTCCGGAGGGCATCGAATGATATTGGGCTGGCTCGTCCTGCTTCCGTTCATGGCAGCGGCACTGGTTGCGCTCACGAGGCGGCGCGCTGCCGCGCTCTGCACGTGGATCACGTTCGCGGCGGCGTGGTTCGGCTGCGGGCTGCTGCTCACTGCGCGCGTGGGTCTCGCCGACCACGAAGTGATGCAATGGCGCCACGACTGGGTGCCCGACATCGGCCTCGCGCTGTCGCTGCGCCTCGATGGCCTATCGTTCATGTTTGCGCTGCTGGTGCTCGCGATCGGCTTGCTCGTGTTCATCTACGCGCGCTATTACCTCGCCGACAGCGATGCGTTGCCGCGTCTGTACCTGCTGCTTCTGCTCTTCATGGGCGCGATGCTCGGCGTCGTGCTGTCGAACAACCTGCTGCTGCTCGTGATCTTCTGGGAGCTCACGAGCCTCGTCTCGTTCCTGCTGATCGGCTCCTGGCCGTCGCGGCCCGATGCGAGGCGCGGCGCGCGCATGGCGCTCACCGTCACCGGCGCGGGTGGCCTCGCGCTGCTCGCGGCCGTGCTGTTGCTCGGCCACGTATGCGGCAGCTACGAGCTGAACGACGTCCTCGCCCAGGTCGACACGGTGCAACACCATCCGCTCTACCCCGCCATCGTGCTGCTCACGCTGTTCGCGGCGTTCACGAAGTCGGCGCAGTTCCCTTTCCATTTCTGGTTGCCGCACGCGATGTCGGCACCCACGCCGGTGTCGGCCTATCTGCATTCGGCGACGATGGTGAAGGCCGGCGTGTTCCTGCTCGCGCGTCTCTATCCGGTCTTCGAAGGGACGCACCTGTGGGCGTACACGGCTACGCTCGCCGGGCTCGTCACGCTCGTGGGCGGTGCCGGGATGGCGCTGTTGCAGCGCGATCTGAAGGGCCTGCTCGCGTATTCGACCATCAGCCATCTCGGCCTGATCGTGCTGCTGTTCGGCCTCGATACGCAGCTCTCGACCGTCGCCGCGCTCTTTCATACGGTCAACCACGCCGTGTTCAAGGCCTCGCTCTTCATGGCCGCGGGCATCGTCGATCATGAAACCGGCACGCGCGATCTGGGCCGTCTGCGCGGCCTGCGCAGGTACCTGCCGCATACGGCCGCGCTCGCGTGCGTGGCGTCGCTGTCGATGGCCGGCGTGCCGCTGCTCAACGGCTTTCTCTCCAAGGAAATGTTCTTCGGCGAAACACTCGCGCAAAGCATGTTCGGGCCGCTGAACTTCGCCGTGCCGGTCATCGCGGTCGTGGCCGCGGCGCTGTCCGTCGCGTACTCGCTGCGCTTCGTCTGGGGTGTGTTCTTCGACGGCGAGACGCCGCACGATCTGCCGCACTATCCGCCGCATGAGGCACCGCGCTTCATGAGGCTGCCGGTCGAAATTCTGGTGGCGCTATGCCTGCTGATCGGCCTGTTCCCGCAGCAAAGCATCGGCAGGCTGCTCGCGTCGGCCGCGTGGTTCGCACTCGGCGGCAAGCTGCCCGACTACAGCCTGAGCCTGTGGCACGGCATCAATACGCCGCTCGTGATGAGCGCGGTGTCGTTCGCGGCGGGCGCAGCCCTGTTTTTCTTTCGCCGCAATGCATTCCGCCACCATCGCACCGCGCTCACCGAGTTGAACGCGAGCGAAATTTTCGAGCACGTCGTGCAGCGTCTCGAACGCAGCGCGGGCGTGATCGTGCGCGTGTTCGAGACGCGCTCGTTGCCGGCGTACCTTGCCTGGATGATCGCGGCGATGCTGATCGTGCCGGGCGTGTCGCTGATCGCTCCGGTCGCGCTCGACGCCTCGAGCGGCAGCCACACGCGCCTGCCGCTCGATCCGCTCACACTCGGCGGGCTCGTGCTGATGTCGCTGCTCGCACTCGGCGTGGTGCTGGTGCGGGCGCGCACGCTGTACGCACTCATCATGCTGAGCACCTGTGGTCTGCTCGTGTCGCTCGCCTTCGTGCGCTTCTCCGCGCCTGATCTCGCGCTTACGCAGATCTCCGTCGAAGTGGTCACGATCCTGCTGCTCGTGCTGGCCGTCTATTTTCTGCCCGCGCGGCAAAGCGCCGTCGAGCCGCTCCCCGCCCGGCTGCGCAACGGCGTGCTGGCGCTCGCGGGCGGCCTGCTGCTCGCCGGTGTGACGTACCGGATCATGACCAGCGCGCCCGTCGCGGGCATCGCACCGTACTTCCTTGCCAACGCGCTGCCCGGCAGCGGCGGGCACAACGTCGTCAACGTGATCCTCGTGGACTTCCGCGGCTTCGATACGATGGTCGAAATCAGCGTGCTCGTGGTCGCGGGGCTTGCCGTCAAAGCGCTGCTGCGCGGACTGCGCCTGAAGTCGCCCGAGGCGGGGCCGGACGGTTTGCCGTGGTCGTCGCAATCGCATCCGCTGATGCTCGCAATCCTCGCGCGGCTGATGCTGCCGCTCACGGTGCTCGTCGCCGTATTCGTGTTCCTGCGCGGCCATAACCTGCCCGGCGGCGGCTTCATCGCGTCGCTGATCATCTCGATCGCGCTGTTGCTGCAGTACGTCGCGAGCGGCGTGCTGTGGACCGAATCGCGCATCCGCGTCAACTACCGCGCGCTCGCGGGAATCGGCCTGCTGATCGCGGCGACGACGGGGCTCGGCAGTTTCGCATTCGGCCGGCCGTTTTTGACCAGTGCGTTCGGGCACCTGCATGTGCCGCTGATCGGAGAAATCGAACTGTCCACGGCGATGCTGTTCGACCTAGGCGTCATGGGCGCGGTGGTCGGCACGACACTAACGATCGTCTCGCACCTCGGCGTGCGCGACAAAGACATGCAATCCGTGGAGAAAAGCTGATGGAAGCCGCCTTTGCCATTGCGATCGGCGTGCTTTGCACCTGCGGCATCTACCTGCTGCTGAGCGCGCGCGTATTGCCCGTGATTCTTGGCATCACGCTGTTCTCGTATGCGATCAACCTGTTCCTGCTCGGCATGGGCCGGCTCGCGATCGGCAAGCCGGCGGTCATCGTGGCGGGGGCGCAATACGTCGATCCGGTGCCGCAGGCGCTGGTCCTGACGGCGATCGTGATCGGCTTCGCGATGACGGCCTTCACCGTGGTGCTCGCGCTACGCTCGTTTTCGATCACGGGCAACGATCACGTCAATGGCGAGGAGACGCGCGCCGAATGAATCACGTCCTGCTGCTCCCGATCCTGATTCCGCTTTTCTGCGCGGGGCTCATCGTCGCGTTGCCGTTGCGAGCGAAACGCCTGCAACGCGCGCTGAACGTGGCCGCCAGCGTCGCGCTGCTGCCCGTCGCGTGTCTGTTGATGGCGCGCGCGGCACAAGGCGAGGTCGTCAGCTACGCGCTTGGCGCATGGCCCGCGCCGTTCGGCATCGTGCTGCAACTCGACCGGCTCGGCGCGCTGATGCTGGTGCTCACCGCGGTGCTCGCGCTCTGCTGCCTGCTCGGCACCTCGAGCGAGGACGCGAGGCGCGGGCGTCATTTCCGTGCGCTGTTCCAGTTCCAACTGATGGGCCTGAACGGCGCGTTTCTCGCGGGCGACCTCTTCAATCTGTTCGTGTTCTTCGAACTGCTGCTGATCGCGTCGTACGCGCTGCTGCTGCACGGTGGCGGCGCGCGACGCGTGCGCAACGGGCTGCACTATCTGTTGATGAACCTCGTCGGCTCGTCGTTCTTCCTGATTGCGATCGGCGTGCTCTACGGCATCACCGGCACGCTCAACATGGCCGACATGGGCGAACGCGTTACGCGTCTCGGCCCGGCGTCGCTGCCGCTCGCGCAGTTCGCGGGCGCGACGCTGATGCTCGTGTTCGGCCTCAAGGCCGCGGTGTTTCCGATGTCGTTCTGGCTGCCGCAGGCATACCGCAGCGCGATCGGTCCGGTGGCCGCGCTGTTCGCGATCATGACCAAGGTCGGCATTTACGCGATGCTGCGCTGCGACGCCCTCGTGTTCGGCGCGGCGGGCGGCGTGCTCGACGCCTTCATGCATCAGTGGGCGTGGTGGCTCGCGATCGCGACGATTGTGTTCGGCGCACTGGGCGCGCTCGCGGTGTCGAGTCTGAAGACCACGACGGGCTATCTGGTGCTGGTCTCCGTGGGGCTGCTGATCGCGGCGGTCGCGCAACAGACGCCGCTTGCATGGAGCGCGCTGCTTTACTACCTGATCAGCACGACGCTCTGCACAGGCGCGCTGTTCCTGCTCGCGGACACGCTCGAACCGGAGCAAGCCTCGACGCCGCAGGCCGCCCCTGCCGCCCGCGCCACTGTTTCCGCCGATGCCGCTGCGATCGAGCCTGGCTCGCTCGAAGCGCTCGACGATGCGTTTGGGGTGGCCATCTCGCCCGCCCCGGACGGCGAGGCGGTAGCGACACTTGCGCGCGTGCAGCCACTGCAGGTCGAGACGGCCGGCGCGCTCGCCGTGCTTGCCGTGCAAGCCGCTCGCGCCGAGACCGAAGCGACTGTTGCAACGTCCGCGCGGCCGCATGCGCCGTGGCCGTCGAACCTCGCCGCGCTGCTCTATCTGATCGCCGCGGTGGGCGCCGCGGGCCTGCCGCCGCTTTCGGGTTTCCTCGGCAAGGCAATGGTGCTGGCCGCCACGCCGAGCGGCGCGGCTGCCGTGCTGTGGCCCGCCGTTCTGCTGTCGAGCCTGCTGTCGATCGTTGCGCTGAGCCGCGCGGGCACGCGCCTGATGTGGGCCGCGCCGGCCGCGCGCGCCGCCGCCGGTCAGCACGAGCGCGCACCGAGGGGCAGCAACGCGAAGCTCGCCGCCTGTGCTCTGCTGCTCGGCTGCGTCGTGGCTATTTCGCTCGGCGCGGGCGCGGTGCGGCACTATCTGAGCGATACGGCGGCGCAGCTCTTCGATCGCGCCGCTTATGTGCACGCGATCTTGCCCCCGGGCAAGCGCTGCGCCGACAGCGCAGGCTGCACCGGCGGACCCCGTTAAGGGGAACTGACGATGCTGAAAAGGCTCTTCCCCCACCCGTGGCTCACCGTCGTGCTGATCATGTGCTGGGTGCTGCTGATGAACGACGTCTCGCCGGGCAATCTGCTGCTCGGCGCGGTGCTCGGCGGCGTGATCTCGTTTAGCGTCGCCGAAGGCTTGTGGCTGCGGCCGGTGCGCGTGGGTCGGCCGTGGCTGCTCGCGCGTCTCGCCTGGCACGTGTTCATCGACATCATCGTGGCCAACGTCGAGGTCGCGCTGCTCGTGCTCGGCCCGACGAAACGGCTGCGCCCCGCGTTCATCGAGGTGCCGCTCGATAGCACCCACGAGATCGCGCTCACGATACTCATCAGCGTGGTCTCGCTGAGCCCCGGCACACTGTGTGCCGAACTCAGCGACGACCGCACTCGCCTCGCCGTTCACGTGCTCGATCTCGACGACGAAGCAGCGCTCATCGCGCTGATCAAGTCCCGCTATGAAGCCCCTTTGATGGAGATCTTCGCATGCTAGCCATGGTGGTTCCGATCTCGCTCGCGATCCTCGGTATCGCGTTTTTGCTCACGCTGTGGCGCCTCGTGCGCGGTCCGTCGCTGCCCGATCGCATCGTCGCGCTCGATACGCTCAACATCAATGCGATCGCGTTGATCGTCGTGTACGGGATCAGCTTGCGCTCGACACTTCTCTTCGAGGTGGCGCTGCTGATCGCGGTGATGGGTTTTCTCGGCACTGTTGCGCTCACCAAGTATTTGCAGCGCGGCGACATCATCGAACTCAACTAGCGCGAGGTGGGCGATGCAAACCGTTATCGAAACGATCGTTTGCGTGCTGCTGCTCGTCGGTAGCCTGTTTACGCTGATCGGGGCGGTCGGGCTCGCGCGGCTGCCTGACTTCTTCATGCGGCTGCACGGGCCGACTAAATCGACCACGCTGGGGGTTGGCGGCATCGTGCTCGCGTCGGTGGTGTATTTCAGTGCGCACGACAACTTTGCGAGTCTGCACGAACTGCTGATTCCGGCGTTTTTGTTTCTTACCGCGCCGATCAGTGCTCATATGCTGGCGAAGGCTGGGATTCAGCAGCGGGTGCCGTTGTCGGGGGCGACGCGCGGGCGGCCGCCTGTTACGGGGGCTTGTGCGGAACGGGGGGATACGGGGGAGCTGTTGGAGAGGCGCGAGGAGTAGACCTGTTCGACCTTCGCGCCGGTAACACGCCTCCTCATCGGCCGACGTACGGGTGCAAGAACTGGCAACTCTCGTTAAGTAGTTCGGCGACAGCATTGCACACCAGCATTTTTTGCTCGGTATCGTAGCGAACGACGATCGAACTGCGGTGCGCGGGGCGGCTTTTGTTTTTTAGTCGAAAGACTCAGGAGCGACGGCCCCACCTTTAATCACAAAATGCGCCGCGTCAACGCCTGGGGCGAAAAATCGCCAGTCTTCGGCGCCTTCAATTCGATCCGGGGTAACGACCAGGCGAAATCCGCGCGACAGCGAAACGATCATGCCCCCGTCATCACTTACCGACACGCCGTCGACAATACAAGGTCCGCTGCTCTACCAGCAGTTCTCGAAGGCGATCCGCAGTCGCGTATGCCGTTTCGTCGGACCCGCTGAGATCTTCTTCAGTTGCCACAACATGAGCCGCTTCCTCTAGCCTCCAGGGGCATTGGATATGGAGTGCCCATTCGCCGACATTCTTGATAACGCCGCGAAAGTTGGTGACGGGCCGCAGATCGCCAAACCCCAAAGTCAGCATATCGGCAGCACGGTTCGCGCTGCTCAATTGCAGGCCCTGAAGCGCCGACAAACGATGCCCGATTTCTCTCTGTGTATCAATCATCAAAAATTCTCCTGTTCTGACCTTGTTAATCACCACAGGTTGAACATATCTTTCGCGCGCTCCATGATTTCATGACACCCGAGCCCTTGACCGGTAATGTCGTCGTGAAGCTGCCGGGATTGACGCGGCGTTAGGCGCAAAATTCGAGCGATGCCATCGGTTTGTTTGTTCTGTGCCTGATTGTTGCGAGTTGTTTCCTGACTACCAGCGATCTGCACGGCGTCCACGCCAGACATGTAAGGCCGATACTCGAATGGCGGCGCATCCCCAAGCAGCGTTGATGCGCCCCTATCACCAGTCCCGGTCGCGCGCGCAGCGTTCAACCGGGCTTGCCAGGTGGCCGGGTCATACTGGACGGACAGCACAGATTCGCCGTCCCGGCGATTGCCGGCCCTCGCTGCGATATTCCGCAACGGCGTGCTGCGGTAGGGTGACGGAAACAGGCTATCGCGAGGGCCTTTAATGGCAAGCAGGGCACGCCGGCGCACCTCCTCGAGAAGCGCGACGATGACCCACCAGCCATCGGCGTCAGGGTTGCGGTCCCGTACGCGATGAAAAAACAGCCAGTGACTGCCAATGAGATTCCTGATCAGTTTCCGGTCCTCTGCCACGCCCTGTGATTCAGTTGGGCAATGTCAAGAAACTCCCGGGTCTCCGCCTTGGTCCTCTGAAGGTCTGCGGCCTTGCCGAGGCACGCTTTATAGTGCCATTCGTCGCAGATGACATAACAGGCCCCCGGTGGCCGCTGGCAGGACAGCTCCACGGAGTGCATCTCAAATACGGACTGGGGCATAGGTGTGTCGATGAGCCCAGAAAAACAAAAACCCTGCAAGTCACTGAACTTGCAGGGTTTTGATGTTTCGTTCTGGCGGAGAGACGGGGATTCGAACCCCGGATAGGCTATTAACCTATACACGCTTTCCAGGCGTGCGACTTAAACCGCTCATCCATCTCTCCGGCGGGGAGCCGAATTATAGCAAACTTCGCGCCTCGCGCCACACCCCTCCCAACGCCCCGCGCAAACGGCCTACGGATGCCGAATATAGTCCACCAGCGCAATCGTATAAGCGTCCGCCTTGCGGTCGATCAAGCTCACCCCAATCGCCACGAGAAACCCCGCCGGCACACCGAACACGCCCGAGCTAATCGGCTCGATACCGAACCAGCGCGCGCCCGTGAAGCCCGTCATCTGCGTGAAGAACGGATACGTCGACACGATGTAGTAGATGCACACGACGAGCCCCGCGACCATCCCCGTCACCGCGCCGAGCCGCGTCGTACGTTTCCAGAACACCCCGAGCACGAGCGCGGGAAACAGACTCGACGCCGCCAGCGAAAACGCCGCCCCGACCAGAAACAGAATGTTTCCCGTATTCAACGACGCCACGTACGACGCGAACAGCGCGACCCCCAGCAGCAGAATCTTCGAGATCGTCACACGCCGCTGGCTCGACGCGTTCGGATCGACCATGTGGTAGTACACGTCATGCGACAGCGCGTTCGCAATCGTCAGCAGCAGACCATCCGCGGTCGATAGCGCCGCCGCCAGCGCCCCCGCCGCGATCAAGCCGGACATCACATACGGCAGCCCCGCGATCTCAGGCGCCGCGAGCACGACCATATCGGGCTGCATCTGGATCTCGCTCCAGCGCACGATGCCGTCGCCGTTCGTATCGGCGAGGCTGATCAGGCTCGGCTCGACCTTGCGCCATTGCATCAGCCATTGCGGCAGATCGGCAAAACGATGCCCGACCAGATTCGACAGAATGTCGTACTTGATCAAGACCGCGAGCACCGGCACAGTCAGATAGAACAGCGCGACGAAAAAGAGCGTCCAGCCGACCGAGCGGCGCGCCGACGCCACCGAAGTGGTCGTGTTATAGCGCGTCAAAATGTGCGGCAGGCTCGCCGTGCCGAGCGACAGACACAGCAGCAGAGACAGAAAGTTACGCGCATGCGTGCTTCGGTCTTCGTCGCCGACCGCGGGAAACGGTTCGTGCATCGGCACCGGCGCGGTCGCGCGCATCAGCATGTCGTCGCGCTGCTGGCTCCAGACGATCTGCGCGGCGGCGGCATCGCGGGGAAACTGTTCGAGTGCGCGCTCGCGCTCCTTGATCTCGCGCAACGGACCGTTATGCCGCCGCAGATCGCCGACCTCGTGCGTGAGCCGCTGCTTCTCGTCGACGAACGATTGCGGCAGCGTGTCGAGCCGCAGCTGCATCAGCGCGGCACGGCGTCGATAGTCGTCGCGCACGCGCGCCTCGAGCGGCGCATCGCGCACCTGCTTCTCGAGCCCTTCCATGCGCTCCATCAAACGTCCATAGCTGAGTTGAGGCACCCAGCCGAGGCCGTCCTTGTGCGCGATCATCGACACCGGTATCAGCATCGCCAGGATCAGGATGATGTACTGCGCGACCTGGGTCCACGTGACGGCGCGCATGCCGCCCAGAAACGAGCACACCAGAATGCCCGCGAGCCCGCAGAAAATCCCGACCGCGAAATCGACGCCGATAAAGCGCGTCGCGATCAGCCCGACGCCCTGGATTTGCGCGACCAGATAGACGAACGAGCACAGGATCGCCGCAAGCGCCGCGAGGCCGCGCACCGCGTTGCTCGAATAGCGCGTGCCGAGAAAGTCGGGAATCGTGTAGCGCGCGAGCTTGCGCACATACGGCGCAAGCAGGAACGCGACGAGGCAGTAGCCGCCGGTCCAGCCCATTACGTAGGCGAGGCCGTCGTAGCCAGTCGCGTAGATCGAGCCGGCAAGGCCGATGAATGACGCGGCCGACAGCCAGTCGGCCGCGGTCGCCATGCCGTTGAACGCCGACGGCACGCGCCGCCCCGCCACGTAGTATTCGACCAGATCGGACGTGCGCGACAGCACGCCGATCACCGCATACACCGCGATCGGCACGAACAGGAACACGTAGCCGATCCAGACTCCAGGGCCGGTGCTACGCTCGATGCGCCACATCACGTACACGAACAGCAGGAACGCGAGCGTATAGAGCACGTACGAGCGAATCAGCCGATGCGTGCGCTTCATGGGCTCAGCGTCCGCGCACGGCCGGCGTGTCGGCGCCGGCCTTGACGTCATCGTTCGCGCGGCTCGGGGAATCCGCGGCGGGACCGCTTGCGGCATCGCGCTGCGAATCCACTTCGAACGCGCGCTGCAACCGACGATCGGCGCGCTGCATCAGCACGATATAGACGACGATCAACGCGAGGTAGATCAGAATCGCCCCTTGCGCGCCGAAGTAGAACGGCAGACTGAAGCCGCCGACGCGCACCTGCGCGAGCGCCGGTGCCAGCATCGGCACGACGAAGGAGACGAAAAAGCCGAGCGTCATCAGCGTCGCGATCAGCGCGAGGTTGAAACGCCAGTACTTGCGATGCGCGAGCGCCATCGCCGCCGAGACCGGCGGCGGTTCGGGCGGGGGGTTCAAGGTAGCGTGGGAGGATAGGTGTGGCGCGGCCATGCGCCTATGTATCAAAAAGGCATCGGCGAGGCAATTGGGATTGTCCGCGCGACGCCACGATGCAAGACCGCCGCGCGAACGACAGGTCTGCCCGGCGCGCCCGGCGGCGTGTCGATCGACACACCGCCGCGGCTCGCGCAGACCCGCTTGCAACGCTTTAAATCGACTCGCCGAGCTGGTCGAGAATCGCCGGATTTTCGAGCGTCGATACGTCCTGCGTGATCGCCTCACCCTTCGCGAGCGAACGCAACAGACGACGCATGATCTTGCCCGAACGGGTCTTCGGCAGGTTCTCGCCGAAGCGGATGTCCTTCGGCTTCGCGATCGGACCGATCTCCTTGCCGACCCAGTTGCGCAGTTCGTTCGCGAGCTTGACGGCCTCTTCGCCTTGCGGACGCTCGCGCTTGAGCACGACGAACGCGCACACCGCCTCGCCGGTCGTCGCATCGGGGCGGCCCACCACGGCCGCTTCCGCGACCAGCGGATTGGCGACCAGCGCCGATTCGATCTCCATGGTGCCGAGACGATGGCCCGATACGTTCAGTACGTCGTCGATACGGCCCATGATCGTGAAGTAGCCGGTCTCCTTGTCGCGCACCGCGCCGTCGCCGGCCAGGTAAACCTTGCCGCCGAGCTCGTCGGGGAAATAGCTCTTTTTGTAGCGATCCGGGTCGCCCCACACATTGCGCAGCATCGCCGGCCACGGGCGCTTGATCACCAGAATGCCGCCCTGCCCGTTCGGCACGTCCTGGCCGGTTTCGTCGACGACCGCGGCCATGATGCCAGGCAGCGGCAGCGTGCATGAACCCGGCACGAGCGGCGTCGCACCCGGCATCGGCGCGATCATGTGGCCGCCCGTCTCGGTCTGCCACCAGGTATCGACGATCGGACAACGGCCGCCGCCGACGTTCTCGTAGTACCACACCCACGCTTCCGGATTGATCGGCTCGCCGACCGTGCCGATGATGCGCAGCGTCGACAGGTCGTAGCTCTTCGGATGCACTTTCGGGTCGGCCTCGGACACCTTGATCAGCGAGCGGATCGCGGTAGGCGCCGTGTAGAACAGCGTGACCTTGTGCTTCGCGATCATCTGCCAGAAGCGTCCGGCATCCGGATAGGTCGGCACGCCTTCGAACACGACCTGGGTGCCGCCGAGCGTCAACGGTCCGTACGTGATGTAGCTATGACCGGTGATCCAGCCGATGTCGGCGGTACACCAGAACACGTCGGTGGGACGCCAGTCGAAGGTCCACTTCAGCGTTTGCGCGGCCCACAGCAGATAGCCGCCGGTGCTGTGCTGCACGCCCTTCGGCTTGCCGGTCGAGCCCGATGTATAGAGGATGAAGAGCGGATGCTCGGCGTCGACCCATTCTGGCGCGCACTGGTCCGACTCGCCCTGCGTGAGCTCGTGCATCCACAGGTCGCGTGCTGCGTCCCACGCGACCTTGCCGCCGGTGCGCCGGTACACGATCACGCTCTTGACCTTCTCGCAGCCGCCGAGCGCGAGCGCTTCGTCGGCGATGGTCTTCAGCGGCAAGGCCTTGCCGCCGCGCATCTGTTCGTCGGAAGTGATCAGCGCGACCGCACCGACGTCGACGAGCCGCTCGTTGAGCGACTTCGACGAGAAACCGCCGAACACGACCGAGTGCGTGGCGCCGATGCGCGCGCATGCCTGCATCGCGACGATGCCCTCGATGGACATCGGCATATAGATGACGACCGGGTCGCCCTTCTTCACGCCGCGTTTTTTCAGCGCATTCGCGAAGCGCGATACGCGTTGCAGCAGATCCTGATAGGTGACGTTGGTGACGGTGCCGTCGTCGGCTTCGAACACGATCGCGACGCGCCCGCCGTTGCCGGCCTCGACATGACGATCGATGCTGTTATACGACGCGTTCAGCTGGCCGTCTTCGAACCACGTGTAGAACGGCGCCTTCGATTCGTCGAGCACCTTCGTGAACGGCTTGTGCCAGCTCAGCGTCTCCTTCGCGAGACGCCCCCAGAAGCCTTCGTAGTCGCGCTCCGCTTCGGCGGCGAGCGCCCGGTACGCGTCCATGCCGGAGATCGTGGCACCCTTCGCGGAGTCGGTGGAGGGCGGAAAAACGCGGCGTTCCTGAAGAACCGATTCAATCGCAGACATCGACAACCCCTTGGTGAAGATGAAACCTAAAACCTTGTACCGGCGCGCGGCGCGCGCGCGGGCCTGATCCTGTTCGAGCCGCCCACGAGCGGCGCTGTCTCCTACCTCGCGATGCCGTCCAACGCGTGCGTGCGGCATCGCAGCATCCCTGCGTGCGGGCGCCTGCTCAGTCCTATCCCGCGTTGACGCTTAACCATAAGTGCAGCAACTTACCGGCCACTTACGCGCATCGCGCTGATCCGCAAGCGAAAACCCTTAGATCGCGTCAGCCATCGACGCGCTCAGGCGTTGATCAGACGAGAGCCACGCGCCTTTACGCTCTCTCGCACGGCCTTTTACAATGCTAACTGAACTAGCCGTCCGGACTCCAGCTTGAATCGCTACGCCCTGCTTCTCATTACCTCGATGCTGCTCGTCGGCAGCAACGTCGGAATCGGTAAATCCATCGTCGCCTTCGTCCCCGTCCCGTTGTTCGCGCTGCTGCGTTTCGTGATCGCGATGGCCGTGCTATGGCCGCTCTTGCGCGTGAGCAAACTACGCCGCGTCAACCGCGACGAATGGATCGGCCTGTTTTTACAGGCGCTGTTCGGCACCTTCGGCTTCACGCTGCTGATGCTCAACGGCGTCGCGCGTACCAGCGCGGTCGCGGCTGGCGTAATCACCAGCACCATTCCGGCGGTCGTCGCGCTGCTGTCGTGGCTGATCCTGAAGGAGCGCCCGGATGGCCGCGCGCTCGCGTCGATCGTGCTGGCGATCGTCGGCGTGGTCGTCATCAATGTCGCGCACGTCGAAGCGGGCGCGTATGCGACGGCCGCCACCGGCTCACTTGCGGGCAACTTCATGGTGCTCGGCGCGGTGTGCTGCGAATCGCTGTACATCATCCTGTCGCGCCGCCTCACGCAAACGCTCGCGCCGATCGACATCTGCGCGTATACGCATCTGTTCGGCCTGCTGCTGATGCTGCCGCTCGGCGCCGGCGCGCTCGCGCATTTCGACTATCGCGCGGTGCCGTCGAGCGTCTGGATGCTGGTGCTGTGGTACGGGCTGTCGGCCAGCATCTTCTCGTTCTGGCTGTGGATGAAGGGCATCCGACACGTGCCCGGCGGTCTCGCCGGCGTGTTCAGCGCGGTGTTGCCGGTCGCCGCGGCGCTCTACGGCATCGTGTTCCTCGGCGAGCGGCCCACGCTCGCGCACGGCATCGCGCTCGCCTGCGTGATCGCCGGTATCGGCCTCGCGAGCCTGAAGGCGCGCCGCGTGCCGCCGGCCGCATCGTAAGCGTGGCGGGTGCGCTGCCGGCCGCGCGGCAGCAGATTCGACCAACGCTGTACAATAGCGCGCCTGTCGCGAGTCTCGCGACCCTTCGATGGCCGCGCCCCGCACCGCCGTCGGCGCCTGGCCCGTGTTCCCGTCACCCGCGCTTCATCTGACCGTTGCCTATGTCCGCTTCGCGACCCGCCTCCGCCCGTCCGCGCCGCCCGATGCGCGCGCTTCCCCGCCTCGTTTTCATGAGCCGCTGGCTGCAGGTACCGCTGTATCTCGGGCTCATCGTCGCGCAGGCCGTCTACGTGGTGCTGTTCCTGAAGGAAGTCTGGCATCTGGTCACCGACTCGATGAAGCTCGACGAAACCAGCATCATGCTCGTCGTGCTGGGCCTGATCGACGTGGTGATGATCTCGAACCTGCTGATCATGGTGATCATCGGCGGGTATGAAACGTTCGTGTCGCGACTCGGCCTCGACGGTCATCCGGACGAACCGGAATGGCTCGATCATGTGAACGCCGGCGTGCTGAAAGTGAAGCTGTCGATGGCGCTGATCAGCATCTCCTCGATCCATCTGCTGAAGACCTTCATCAGCCCCGACCAGAATACGACGCACACCATCATGTGGCAGGTGATCATCCACGTCGCGTTCCTCGTATCGGCGCTCGTGATGGCGCTCGTCGACCGCCTCACTACGCACACCCACCCCAAACATGTCGAAGAGTCCGCGGCATTGCACGCCGTGGGCGGCACCAAGCTTTCCACTCCCATGAAGGCGCAAGACTGACCGCACCGCGCTGCGATCCGACAACAAGCGCCCCCTCCCCACTGAGCTAGCCATGACCGTCATCAAACAGGAAGACCTGATTCAGAGCATCGCTGATTCGTTGCAGTACATCAGCTATTACCATCCGCTCGACTACATCGAAGCGCTTGGGCGCGCGTACGAGCTCGAACAGAGCCCCGCAGCGAAGGACGCGATCGCGCAGATCCTGACCAACAGCCGCATGTGCGCCGAAGGCAAGCGCCCGATCTGCCAGGACACCGGCATCGTCACGGTGTTCGTGAAGGTCGGCATGGACGTGCGTTGGGACGGCGCCACGATGAGCGTCACCGACATGATCAACGAAGGGGTGCGCCGCGGCTACCTGAACCCGGACAACGTGCTGCGCGCATCGATCGTGAGCCCGCCCGAAGGCGCGCGCAAGAACACCAAAGACAACACGCCGGCCGTGATCCACTACGAGATCGTGCCGGGCGACAAGGTCGACGTGCAGGTGGCGGCCAAGGGCGGCGGCTCGGAGAACAAGTCGAAGTTCGCGATGCTGAACCCGTCGGATTCGATCGTCGACTGGATCCTGAAGACCGTGCCGACGATGGGCGCGGGCTGGTGCCCGCCGGGCATGCTCGGCATCGGCATCGGCGGCACCGCCGAAAAAGCGATGTTGATGGCGAAGGAATCGCTGATGGACCCGATCGACATTCAGGACGTGATCGCGCGCGGCCCGAAGGACTGGATCGAAGAGCTGCGCGTGGAGTTGCACGAGAAAGTCAACGCGCTCGGTATCGGCGCGCAGGGCCTCGGCGGCCTGTCAACCGTGCTCGACGTCAAGATCATGGCCGCGCCGACGCACGCTGCGTCCAAGCCGATCGCGATCATCCCCAACTGCGCGGCGACGCGCCACGCGCACTTCACGCTCGACGGCTCGGGCGTCGCGAAGCTCGAAGCGCCGTCGCTCGATGCATGGCCGAAGGTGCACTGGGAACCGAACACCGAAACCAGCCAGCGCGTTGATCTGAACACGCTGACGCCGGAACAGGTGGCGGGCTGGAAGCCGGGGCAGACGCTGCTGCTGTCGGGCAAGATGTTGACGGGCCGCGACGCCGCGCACAAGCGCATCGCCGACATGCTCGCGAAGGGCGAGAAGTTGCCGGTCGACTTCACGAACCGCGTGATCTACTACGTTGGCCCGGTCGATCCGGTACGCGACGAAGCGGTCGGCCCGGCAGGCCCGACCACCGCGACACGTATGGACAAGTTCACCGAGACCATGCTCGCGCAAACGGGCCTGATTTCCATGATCGGCAAGGCCGAGCGCGGCCCGGTCGCGATCGAGGCGATCAAGAAGCACAAGGCCGCGTACCTGATGGCCGTCGGCGGCGCCGCGTACCTCGTGTCGAAGGCGATCCGCAGCGCGAAGGTGCTCGCGTTCGAAGACCTTGGCATGGAAGCGATTTACGAGTTCGACGTGCAGGATATGCCGGTCACGGTCGCCGTCGATTCGAACGGCACCTCCGTGCACCAGACCGGCCCGAAGGAATGGCAAGCCAAGATCGGCAAGATTCCGGTCGCCACGGCTTGATGACTGGCGATCGGCGCCACTCAGGCCGGTAGAAAAGCCGGGACAGCTGTCCCGGCTTTTCTATTGCCGCGCATCAGGCATGCACGAGATGGCGTGCGAAGCCGCAATACCGCCAAAAACTCGCGTCGGATTTCTTGGCTTTTTTGGGCATGGCGTTTATTGTTGTTGGAAATTCAAGGTCCCCGAAAAAGGAAATAACATGCAAGGCGACAAGAAGGTCATCGAATACCTGAACGCGCAGCTCAAGAACGAGCTGACCGCGATCAACCAGTACTTCCTGCATGCGCGGATGTACCGCCACTGGGGCCTCGACAAGCTCGGCAAGCACGAGTACGACGAGTCGATCGGCGAAATGAAGCATGCCGACATGCTGATCGAACGTATCTTCATGCTCGACGGTCTGCCGAATCTGCAGGACTTGCACAAGCTGCTGATCGGTGAGGAAACCAAAGAGATCCTCGAATGCGATCTGAAGCTCGAACAGATTTCGCAAAACACCTGCAAGGAAGCGATTGCGTACTGCGAATCGGTGCGCGATTTCGTCTCGCGCGAAATCTTCACGACGATTCTCGACGATACCGAAGAGCACATCGACTGGCTCGAAACGCAGCTCGATCTGATCGACAAGGTCGGCATCCAGAACTACCAGCAAAGCGCAATGGGCTCGGTCGAATCCTGATCGAAACGCGCTGAAGCATTCCGCATGGTAGCGGCACGGCTTCACCTTTTTCCGACCGCCACGTCACGCTCGTTTTCTTCACCTATGCCCGCCCCATCGCCGTCACCGACTGTTTGCAGTGTTGCCGCTGGCGCCGCGTCGCAGGCGCCGATCGGTATTTTCGATTCGGGGCTTGGCGGGCTGTCGGTGCTGCGCGCGGTGCGCGCGCAACTGCCTGACGAGGCGCTACTGTATGTCGCCGACTCGCTTTACGCGCCCTACGGCGAGCGCGATGACGACTTCATCGCCGACCGCACGCTGGCCATCGGCGCGTGGCTGGCCGCACAAGGCGCGAAGGCGCTCGTCGTCGCGTGCAACACGGCGACCGCACAGTCGATCGCGCTGGTGCGCGACAAGCTGCCGATTCCGCTGGTCGGCGTCGAGCCGGGCGTGAAGCCCGCCGCGTTGCAATCGAAAAGCCGCGTCGCCGGCGTGCTGGCGACCCAAGCGACGCTGCGCAGCGCCCGCTTCCAGGGGCTGCTCGAACGCTACGCCGCCGATTGTCGCTTTTTGTGCCAGCCTGGCCACGGGCTCGTGCAGGCGGTCGAGCGCTGCGACGTCGGCTCGGCCGAGCTGCGCGCATTGCTGCGCAGCTACCTGGAACCGATGCTCGACGCGGGCGCCGACACGCTGGTGCTCGGCTGCACCCATTACCCGTTTCTCGATGCGGCGATCCGCGACATCGTCGGTGAGCGGCTCGCGCTGATCGACACGAGCGTGGCGATCGCGCGTCAGCTCGAACGCGTGCTCGAGCAGCACGGACTGCGCTCCGCCACGCCGGCCGCGCGCCCACCGCTGCCGCGCTTCTACTCCACCGACGACGGCGTCCGCCAACGGCAACTGGCGGCCACGCTGCTGCAGATCGAGGCCGCGGTCGAACAGGTACTGATTTCATCTCCCCGCACCTGCGCCGCCGCACGGGATTCCCAGGTCGCCTAGAAGTTGGGAGCGACGCGCGTCACGCGCCAGCTCGCAGCGTGCTGCCGACCTGCCCTCCGACGAAATCCATTCTAAGAGACTGGTTTTGTTACAAAAAATCGCGCAGGACGCTTGCCAATGCGACCAAACAGAATGATAATAATTCGCATTAACGTTAGCTATGACGCCCTGCCATGATCGTCTGTGTCTGCAAATCCGTTTCCGACCGCACAATCCGCTCCTCGATTGCGGACGGCATCGACTCGTTCGACGAGTTGCAGTTTGAACTCGGCGTCGCGTCGTGCTGCGGCAAATGCGAGGAATCCGTGCGCGACGTGATGCTGCAAAGCGGCGTCTGCGCGAGCCGTTGCGGCGTAGTCGAGCCTCAGCAGGTGCAGAGCGTCGCACAAGTCGTGCAAGTCACGTTCTACGAGCGCAAGGCAGCCTGAGTTCAGCTTGTGCAGGCGCGGCGCGAGCCGTGCCCGGTGCGTCCAGAAGCCCTTATGCCTCACCTGCATTTGTTGTCTCGCTGAATGCGACATTGAATGTGCCGCCTCTCTGCAAAACAACCGCAGCACACCGTACTGCGTATCCCACTGCCGTCAGCGAGCCAGTATTCGTACCAGCCAGCTACCCGCTCACCGCTTCGAAGGAGCTCGAGATGGAATTGCTGATTGGTTTCGTGATGACTTTGTTCATTTCGCTGCTGATTTTCCGAACATGACGATGCCCTGTTTGACGCGCCGCCCGCCCGGTGCGCTGCCATACTGACCATGCAGGCTCCGCATTCCGTTACCACCGGCGCCCCGCTGGCGTCGTTCATCCGACCGAATTCCCGCGCGCTGACGGCCACTGCCGTGGTCACCGCGGTTCACATCGCGCTGCTCGCCGTGATCATGACGCTGCGCCACGAGCCGGTGCAGGTCGCGCTCGAATCGCACGTGATGACCGCCGAGCTGCTGCCAGCCGCGCCGGTCGCGCTGCAATCGATCGCACCGCCGCCGCCGCGGCCGACACCGCCCGTTTATTCGAAGCCGAAAGTCCAACCGAAGCCGGCTCCGACGCCCAAGCCGACCCCCACTCCGTTGCCGCAGGCCACAGCGCCGTCGCCGACGCCGGTTGCGGCGCCCGAGCCGACGCCGCCGGCACCCGCCGCACCGGCCACACCGGCCACACCGCCCGCCGCGGCAGCGCCCGCGATCGGCAAGCCGACTCTCGAAATCAGCGCGCCGAAGAACGTGTCGCATCTCGATTGCAATGTTGCCCATCCGGACTACCCCACGTTGTCGCGGCGCCGCGGCGAGACAGGCACTGCGTACGTCCATTTCGTGGTCGGCCTGACCGGCAAGCTTGAAGACATCGAGTTGAAGAAAAGCAGCGGCTTCAGCCGGCTCGACGACGCGGCCGTCGCCGCCGTGCGTGCGAGCGCCTGCAAGCCGTATCTCGAGAACGGCGAGCCTGTCAGGGCCGCGTACACCCAGCCTTTCAACTTCGGCCTGACCGACTGAAGCAGCTTTCAAAAACAAGGAATTGCAATGCAAAACTACGGATTGGCGCACGTGTGGGCGCAAGGGGATTTCGTGACGCGCGGTATCGCGCTCGCGCTGTTGATCATGTCGGTGATGTCGTGGAGCGTGATCGTCGTCAAAGGCTGGAACGTGATGCGCCTGAAGCGGCTGACGAGGAACGCCGAGCAGGCGTTCTGGCATTCCGACGACCTCGCCGACGGCGTGAAAAAGCTCGGCGGCGGCGCCTCGACGCCGCACGACAATCCGTTCCTCGCGCTCGCGCTTTCGGGACAGGAAGCGGCCGACCATCATCACCAAACGCAGCCGCATCTGCATGACCGCATGGACGTGTCGGACTGGATCACGCGCTGCCTGAAGGACACGATGGACGAAAGCGTCGCGCGCATGCAGAGCGGTCTCGCGATTCTCGCGTCGATCGGGAGCACCGCGCCGTTCGTCGGCCTGTTCGGCACCGTGTGGGGCATCTATCACGCGTTGCTCGCGATCGGCGCAAGCGGCCAGTCGTCGATAGACCAGGTGGCGGGCCCGGTCGGCGAAGCGCTGATCATGACCGCGTTCGGTCTGTTCGTCGCGATTCCGGCGGTGCTCGGCTACAACGCGCTCACGCGCGCGAACAAGGCGATCGTCGCGAAGCTCGCCCGCTTCGCCCACGGCCTGCATGCGTTCTTCGTGACGGGCGCGCGCCTGTCGTCGTCCAAACGCGGCGACGGCCTGCGTCTCGCGGCCCGCGCCAACTGATCGACGAGGCATTCCAATGGCAATGAGCCCTTTCGCCGGAGAAGATGACGACGGCCTGATGAACGAGATCAACATGACGCCGCTGGTCGACGTGATGCTGGTTTTGCTGATCGTCTTCATGGTGACGATTCCGGTGATCCGTCACGCAGTCAAGATCGACCTGCCGCACGCGAGCAGTCAGAAGGAAGATACGAAGCCCGCGCAGGTGACGGTGTCGATCGACGCGGACGGCAACGTGCTGTGGGACAGCACCAAGGTCGACGATGCGGCGCTCGCCGCGAAGATCGCCACGGCCGCGCAGGCAAGCCCGCAGCCGGAGCTGCATCTCGATGCGGATCGCAAGGTGCCGTACGAGAAGGTCGCGCAGGTGATGTCGGCTGCGCAGGCTGGCGGACTCACGAAGATCGGTTTCGTTACGCAGCCCAAGGCAAAGTAACCGGTAGCGCGACACCTAAGGCAGGACGCGCGTCCACGCGAAGGAATTCTTGCAGCGGCGACGGCGAACATAAGTAAAAGGCCTTCATCGTCGGATGAAGGCCTTTTTTGGTGCGCGCTCGGCGCATTCGGGCGGCGGAATCATTTGCCATCGGCCGAAGACTGATAGCTTCTGTCACCGCATGCGAGGGCCGTGGTCGACACGGACAACGCGGTCAGCCCTATCAGGCCCGCTATGATAGCGGCCATGAGTTTTCGCATAGGACGCTCCTTAGCGAAAGGGATTTCACTATAGGTCCGCGCGCGAGCGCATTCAAGCAAACGGCCATTGAAAGTAATGATGACAGGCCACGCTTAAATGCTAAAAACGATACGCCGTGCAATCGCGGCCCCGGAGCGCAGCCTGCGGCCTTGCGTTGCCACGGGCGCGTTATCAAACCGCCGCCGACGCAACGGCAGACGCCGCAGCAACCGATCCCCGCGCCGCCGGTTTTTTATCGTGCACCGGACACTCGCCCATGATGTGCTTGCCCTCGTCCGGATCGAGCATCTCGACCAGATAATCGACGAACGCACGCACGGCCGGCACCATACCCTGACGCGATACGAACACCGCATATAACTGCGGCGTCGGAAAGGTCCAGTCCGGCATCACGGGCGACAACTGTCCCGCTCTCAAAGCGGCGCCATACATCATCTCGGGCAATGCGGCGATGCCGACCCCGGCGAGCACCGCCTCGCGGATGGTCATCAGATCGGCGGTTACGAGGCGCGGCTCGTGCTCGTGCGCATGGCGCGTGCCATCGGGCGAGATCAGGTTGTACACGTGGCGGCCGTCGCTCGTCGGCACGTCGAGTGTTTCGAAGCGGTTCAGATCGGCCGGCGTCAGCGGAGGCGCATTCTGCTGCAACAGGCTCGGCGCACCGACCAGCATCTGTTCGGTGCGCCACAGCGGCCGCACGACGATGTTCGCGCTCTCCGGCGGGTCGGAGCGCACGCGCAACGCGACATCGATCGAATCCTCGAACAGATCGACCACGCGATTCGTCACCCGCATCACGACGCGCACCTCCGGATAGCGGTGCATGAATTCCGGCAGGATCGTCGACAGAATCGTCTGCGAGATCGTGACCGGCACGCTGACGCGCACCGTGCCGCGCGGCGACGAGCGCAGTTGCTGCACGACGTTGACCGCCGCCTGCGCTTCGCTGAGCATCGCCTGACAGTGCTGATAGAACAGTTGCCCCGCTTCGGTCAGCGCCAGCTTGCGCGTAGAGCGCTGCAACAGCCGCACCCCGAGCGACGCCTCCAGCTCCGTGAGCCGACGCGATAGCCGCGACTTCGAGATGCCCAGCACCCGCTCGGCGGCGGAAAATCCGCCATGTTCCACGACCTGCGAAAAGTACATGAGGTCGTTCAGATTGTGTGAATCGATCTTCATCTCATCGTTCCATGAATAGAACAATCCATTGCTTGGGACCGGCTGGCACCGCGAAAAACGGTCCCTATAATAGCCCCATGTTTCAGAAATGACGCTATTCCCCATTTTTTCGAGGTGATATCGATGACCACGTCACGCACAATCGAACGCACGTTCCCATCGGTTCGCACGGTGGAAGGCGGCGGATTTATCGTTCACCGACCGTTTCCGACGCGTCTGTTGATGGACTTCGATCCATTCCTGCTGCTCGACGAAATGGGTCCAGTCGACTATGCGCCGGGCGAGGCCAAGGGCGCGCCCGATCATCCGCATCGCGGCTTCGAGACGGTCACCTACGTGCTCGAGGGCCAGTTCGGCCACAAGGATTCGGCCGGCCATTCCGGCACGCTGCGCGCCGGCGACGTGCAATGGATGACCGCGGGCGCGGGCGTCGTGCATAGCGAAATGCCGGACCCGGCATTCGCACGCACCGGCGGCCGCGTGCACGGGCTGCAAGTCTGGGTGAACCTGCCGCGTCGCGACAAGATGATCGCGCCGCGCTATCAGGAGATCCCGTCGACGCGCATTCCGGTCGCGACGTCCGAAGACGGCAAGGTGCGCGTGAAGGTCATCGCGGGCGAAGCGCTCGGCGTGAAGGCCGCGATCGAAACCCATACGCCGATCCTGTATCAGCATTTCTCGTTGCAGCCGGGCGCGACGATCCGCCAGCCGGTGCCGGCTGACTATCGCGTGTTCGCCTACGGTCTGTCCGGCAAAGGCGTGTATGGGGAAGGCGACGGGAGCGCCGACATCGACGCGCGCACGATGGTGGTTTTCGCCGACGACGGCGATACGGTGACGCTCACGGCTGGTGACGAGCCCCTGGAAGTGCTGCTGCTCGGCGGCGTGCCGCTGAAGGAGCCGGTAGTGCGCTACGGCCCGTTCGTAATGAATACCGAGGATGAAATCCGTCAAGCGGTGGTCGACTATCAGGCGGGACGGATGGGCGCGATCACGCATTGACCGCCTGGCGCGCACCGCGCGTCATTCCCGCCCGTCGGCCGAGTCGAAGCGCGCCGACAGCGACTCTGGCGCCGCCAAATCGCCCGCCCCGGGGCGCGAACGCCGTCAAATTCGTTCACAATAACGGCTCATGTCGCGCGGCCCGCGTCGATTGCAACAGTCCGCGGCGCGCGACGCTATTTGATCCTCGCCCAGGAGCGCGCATGGCAGAGTCCACCGTCACCGCCCACATCGGCTCGACGAATTTCCAGGTCGTGTTCGACGACGGTAAGCACACATGGCTCGCCGACGAACCGGAATCGCTTGGCGGCGGCGATCGCGGTCCGACGCCCGTATCACTGCTGCTGTCGAGCCTCGGCGCATGCACGTCGATCACGCTGAAGATGTACGCGCAGCGCAAAGCCTGGCCGCTAGCGAGCGTACGCGTCAAACTGTCGATGCAAACCGGCGACGCGGGCTCGACCATCGACCGTCAGATCATGCTCGACGGCGATCTGTCCGACGAACAGCGGGAACGGCTTTTGCAAATTGCCAATGCGTGCCCGTTGCACAAGATTCTGACGCACACGATTTCGATCCGCTCCGCGCTCGCCGTCGCTTGACACGCCGCAGGCAAGCGAAAGTCAGCCGGTCGCCGACCACTCGGACCATGGGTATTGCAACATTTTCATAGGACGCAGTCGTCTTGAATTTCGAACACCTCATTCAGATCAACGATCCGTTGAATCCCTTCGTCGAATCGATGACGCGCGAACAGCTTTGGGAAGGGCTGGTGCTGCGCGCCGAGCAGCCGCAGCTGTTCGTGATGGGTCTCGACAGCTGCACGATCCTGTCGCGCGACGGCAATGTGCTCGAGCGCGAACTGCACTACGGCCAGGCCACCGTGCGCGATCGCGTCACGTTGGAGGCAAGCGACAGAGTGCGCTACGACATCCTTCCGACCGCCGAGTACGTCGGCGGCTCGCTGACGATGACGATCGAGCAGCCCGACGAGCTGCAGCTGTTCCTGCGCTTCGAATACGCGACCACGCTACCCGTCTCGACGACCGATCAGGACGCGGTGCAAACGCAGGAGATCGTCAAGTCGGCGTATCGCGAGAACGATATCGACACGGTGCGGCTGATCCGCCAGTACGTCGCGGCCAAACAGGAACCGGGACCGTTGCACTGACATGCCGCGCGGGCACCACGCCCGCGCTGTCGCGGGGTCACGTTCGGGATGGCCCCGAGCGTTATGGCCGCCGTTCTTTCATTCAGCTATCAAAAGTGGAATCCGATCAATTTCGGCGCCTTGTAAATAGGAATAGTTATCATTTAGAATGGCTCCATCGAATCAACGACCGAGCTAAAACGAATGACCGATATGACTCGCTCCTCCACGCTCAGCCTGCGCCGCTCAGCGGCTGCGTTAAGCAGCC
Source organism: Paraburkholderia sprentiae WSM5005 (assembly GCF_001865575.2). Classification (NCBI taxonomy): domain Bacteria; kingdom Pseudomonadati; phylum Pseudomonadota; class Betaproteobacteria; order Burkholderiales; family Burkholderiaceae; genus Paraburkholderia; species Paraburkholderia sprentiae. The sequence goes on along the minus strand of NZ_CP017561.2, from coordinate 1,106,583 downwards.
GACCGAAAGCGTCGACGACGGCAGCAGCCGCGACGAAACCCGCTGCGCAGCGCACCACCGGCCAGGAGGAGACGTCGGAGCGCGTCGTGCGCAGCGACGCGCTGCTGCAAGGCCATAGTCACATCAGCATCGTGCACAACGGCGAGACGTATCAACTGCGTGCAACTCGCCTCGGCAAGCTGATCTTGACGAAGTAGCAACACAACACGAGGTAAGTACCGGGTATTGTGGGGACCACCTCCCAGAGAGGTGTTAGGCATTAGCCAGCCACGACGGCTTGCACGCGAGAACTAGACCCCTTCGTGCAGACACCAAGCCAGCCGTCGCAGCAAGCCAGGCCGTTTTTTTGGTTCTCACTCGAAAGCGGATGCGCGCGACGGCGCACATAGCTAAAGGTAAAAATGAGAAAGCCGTGGGATGTCACCATCCCACGGCTTTTCTCTTTGTGCGTGCGCCTACGTTCGCGCCAAACAGCGGCTACAGATTTACTTCGACGCCCAGCCCCAGAACATCAGCCACCATGCGCTATTGACGACCGCCAGCGCCGCGACGAACCACAACATCGCCAGCGCGCGCGGCACGAAGCGCTCGCTATACCGGCGCGTGACGAGCCACGCGAGCCATGCGCTCCACGCGCTCGCAATCACGAGAATCGCGATGCGCAGATCCGACGCCCACCACAGCGACACATGCTCAGCGCGCAGCAGCGACAGCGTCGTCGCCGACAAACCGAGGAACACGCCCGCGCCCGCGATCGGAATCAGCCCCTGGGTCAGATGATGCAGCCGCGTCGAGCTAAAACGTCCGAGCATGCGCGTCGCGCCCGTAAGCAACAGCAACAGCGCGGTGCCGTAGACGAGCGCCGTCGACAGGATGTAGCCGATCAGCAGCGAGCCGTCGAGCCACGAGAACACGTCGTTCTGGTCCGGGTAATGCGTGAACAGGAACCACGGTGCGTTGGTGTCGAGGGGCCACGTGATGTCGTGATCGACGAGCCATGTCGCGGCGAACATCTTCAGGTCGATGAACCAGCGCGAGGCGGTCCAGTGGAACGCGCCGATCGCGATACCGAGCAGGCCGTACAGGATCAGCGCGGTGTCCCACGGGTTCGCGTTCCGGTCGCCCAACTGCACGACTTCCGTCGACGGCTTGCGCCACGTCAGCGCGATCGCATCACGGTGTCCGCTGCAACGGCCACACATATGGCAGTCCGCCGCGCCCTTCATGTTGCGCAATGGCACGAGCGGCGCGCAGTTGATCGGAATCACGCGATGCCCCTGCTCGCCGTTCTTGTACGAGCGACGCCAGGCGTCTTCGTCGACCTTGTAGTGAAACGGCGCGAGGCGCGACAGAAGCGAAAATACCCCGTTGACGGGGCACAGGTATTTGCACCAGACGCGCTTCTCGCGTCCGTACAGCAGACCGATGACGATCGCCGCGAAAGTCGAGCCGCCTAGCACCAGCAACACCGCTTTCGGATACTGGTAGACGCTCACCATCTGCCCGTAGATCGTGGTGATGCCGAACGCGACGAAGGGCCAGCCGCCCCAGCGCATCCAGTGTGGAATCGCGCGGCCGCGGCCGAATTTGCTCGCGAACTCGGCGAGCGCGCCCTCCGGACACAGCACGCCGCACCAGACGCGGCCGAGCATCACCATCGACAGCAACACGAACGGCCACCAGATACCCCAAAACACGAACTGCGCCGCGAGCGTCAGGTTGTTCCACAGATGCGCGGTGTCGTCCGGCAGCGGCATCAGCGCGGGCACGATGATCAGGAACGCGTACACCGCGACCACGATCCATTGGATGCCACGGATCACCGCGCCGTGGCGCTGCATCCACTGGCCGGCCGCCGCCAGGCGGCCCGGCCGGGGGGCCATCGCGGCGCTCATGCCGCGCGCCCTGCCGCCTGCCGTGCGGGCTTGCGGCTAGCGCGGCGCACGAGCAGATAAACGACCGCCCAGTACACGCCATAGGCAAGCAGATTCATCAGCGCCGGATGCGCGCGATACCCGGTCAGCGTCGCGACGAGCGAACCGAAGGTGCTCGAGTCATCGAGGATCGCCGACGAATTCCACAGCTGGTCGACCAGCGTCGGCAGGATTTCCTTGTCGATCAGCTTGTCGACGCCGGTCTGGAACAGACCCGCGCCGAGGAACAGCAACATGATTTCGGTGACGCGGAAGAAGAGCCGCCACGAGACGATCTTGCCGCCCAGCTGCAACACGTAGAAGGTCAGGAACGCGAGCGCGAGACCGATCGCCACAGCGAGCATCTGGCTGCCGTCCACGTGCCCCGACTGGCCGAAGCCGAGGCCGTACAGGAAGATCACCGTTTCGCTGCCTTCGCGCGCGATCGCCAGCGCGACCAGCACCGCGACGCCCCACCAGTTGGAATCGCGCTGGCTCTTCTGCAGCGACTGTTCCATGTCGCGCTTCAGCGTACGGCCGTGTTGCTTCATCCACAGCACCATCTGCACGATCAGCGCGCAGGCGACCAGCACCATCGCGGTCTGGAAGTAATCCTGCGCGTCACCGGAGAGCTCCTCGGTGAAGCCGACCAGCGCCGCGCCCAGCGCCACCGCGGCGATCAAGCCGGCCGCCACGCCGCCCCACAGGTACGGCAAACCGCGGCGCGTGTCGTCGTCGCCGTTTTTCAACCACGCATACAGGATGCCGACGACCAGCAGCGCCTCGACACTTTCCCGCCACACGATGAACAGAATCTGACCCATTCAAGCTCTCCTTCGATCCTTCTACCGCCTGCTGCCGTTGCCTCGCGCGACCGACAGCGCCCGCATCCCGCGGCGCTCGCGGCCGATCGAACCACTGCTTACTTCGCGACGATCACGCCCTGCGCCTGCTGGTGAAAGTCGTCGAAAAACTTGTATTCACCGGGCTCCAGCGGAGCAATGACGACGAACGAATCAGCGCCCGGCGCCAAAACCTTCTCTTTGCGCAACTGCACGCTTTCGAATTCGGCCGCGCCCTTGCCGGTGTTACGCACTTCGATCTTGATACGCTGGCCGGCTGGCACTTCGATGCGGGCCGGGTTCAGCTTGCCGTCGTTCATTTCTAGCTTAAAGGTCGGCAGGTCGACTGCATGAGCCGTGGCCGCCAGGCAAAACGTGGCGGCAAGCATCGCGATCTTTCGGTTGATTCCCATTGGCCTTTCCGGAAAACGCGACGCACCGACTCTAGGTATGACACCGAACGTCCGCGCGCCGCCTGCTGCATTCATGGATACGTTGATCAACCGCGCTGGCACCGCGCGCCGATCAGTAACCGCCCTTCTTGCCGATGCCGGCGAAGGTGAAGTCATATTCGAGCGTAATCGGCTTGAACCACGGACCCACGCCGGTTTCCTTGTCGACGTGGCGACCGAACGCCATATGGCCCGTCTGCATCGGCGGTTCGACGATCAGCTTCAGGTGATACTTGCCCGGGCCTTGCAGCTTGACGTTGTCGCCGTAGTGCGGACCGTCGTTCGCGACCATCGGCATCAGGTCGCCCTTCAACGGCTGGTTCGAGCCGGCCTTCGTCAGTTCGTAGTGCACCTGCAGATACGGCATCCAGTCGCCTTCGGCGAAACCGGTCGGATTGTTCTTGACCGCGTGGATGTCCGACTCGAGGTGGATGTCCGAATCCGATGCTTTACGCATCATGCCTTCGGGTTCCATGGTGATCGGCTGCAGATAAACCGCGCCGATTTCCATCCCGCCCTGGATTTGCTGCTTACCGATCGGATATTCGGCGGCCGTGGCCGACAGCGCCACGACAGCGGTTGCCACTGCGACGCCGCCATGCACAAAGGAAGAAATCCGCATCAAAACTCCTTGTTCTTATCTGACTGGAATCGGTGTCATTGGGACGCTGCGTTCGCAAGCGAAGTGTAAATTTAAATGCGAACGATTCTCAATATTGGTGGAGTTTATCATCGATCGCTGAGCAGAACAAACCTGCCGGCACGCTAAGCGATATGCGATGAGGGTCTTAAGGCCCGCTTAAGAAAACTGCGCGCGGCCGGCGAAACACGGACAGGATGTCGTGACGGCCAAGGGTGGCCGCGCCGACGGCCGAGCGGGAGCGTGAGCGCCGGCATAAACGAAAAAAACCGCGGCGAACGGCCGCGGCCTTTCCTGATGGACAAAACCAGTGGAGGGATGCGCCGGTTATTCGACGCCCGACACATGGTCGCCGACGTTCGCGCCGAATACGCGCTGACGCAGCAGCGCCAGTTGGTCGCGAGTCTGCGCGGCCTTCTCGAATTCGAGATTCTTAGCGTGCTCCATCATCTGCTTTTCGAGGCGCTTGATTTCCTTGGCGAGTTGCTTCTCGGACATGTCCTCGAATTTCGCGCGAGCCTGCTGTTCCTTCAACTCCGCGCGGGCTTCGTCGACGTTGTACACGCCGTCGATGATGTCGCGAATCCGTTTCACGACGCCGCGCGGGGTAATGCCGTGCGCGGCGTTGAACGCGATCTGCTTGGCGCGGCGCCGCTCGGTTTCGTCGATCGCGCGACGCATCGAGTCCGTGATGTTGTCCCCGTACAGAATCGCCTTGCCGTTCACGTTGCGCGCCGCCCGGCCGATGGTCTGGATCAGCGAACGCTCAGCGCGCAGGAAGCCTTCCTTGTCCGCGTCGAGGATCGCGACGAGCGACACCTCGGGAATATCGAGCCCCTCGCGCAGCAGGTTGATCCCGACCAGCACGTCGAACGCGCCGAGACGCAGATCGCGGATGATCTCGACGCGCTCCACTGTGTCGATATCGCTGTGGAGATAGCGCACCTTGATGCCGTGGTCGGCCAGAAACTCGGTGAGCTGTTCGGCCATCCGCTTGGTCAGCGTCGTGACCAGCACGCGCTCGCCGGCCTTGATGCGCTCGTTGATTTCGCCAAGCACATCGTCGACCTGGCTGCGCGCCGGCCGCACCTCGATTTCAGGGTCGACGAGGCCGGTCGGACGCACCAGCTGTTCGGCGACCTGCCCCGCGGTCCTCTTCTCGTAATCGGCGGGCGTCGCCGACACGAACACGACCTGGCGCATCTTGCGCTCGAACTCGTTGAACTTGAGCGGCCGGTTGTCGAGCGCCGACGGCAGCCGGAAACCGTAGTCGACGAGGTTTTCCTTGCGCGCGCGGTCGCCGTTGTACATGCCGTTCAGCTGGCCGATCAGCACGTGCGATTCGTCGAGCATCATGATCGCGTCGGGCGGCAGGTAATCGACGAGCGTCGGCGGCGGCTCGCCCGGCGCCGCGCCCGAAAAGTGCCGCGAATAGTTCTCGATGCCTTTGCAGAAACCGAGCTCCTGCAGCATTTCGAGGTCGAAGCGGGTGCGCTGCTCGAGCCGCTGGGCCTCGACGAGCTTGCCCTGGCTATAGAAGAACTCGAGGCGCTCGCGCAGCTCGGCCTTGATCGTTTCGACGGCGCGCAGCACGGTATCGCGCGGCGTCACGTAGTGCGAAGACGGATAGACGGTAAAGCGCGGAATTTTCTGCCGCACGCGGCCGGTGAGCGGATCGAATAACTGCAGCGTCTCGACTTCGTCGTCGAACAGCTCGACACGCACCGCCATTTCGGCGTGCTCGGCCGGGAAGATATCGATCGTGTCGCCACGCACGCGGAACGAGCCGCGCTGGAAATCGGCTTCGTTGCGGCTGTACTGCATCGCGATCAGCCGCGCGATGACGTCGCGCTGGCCGAGCCGGTCGCCGGTGCGCAGCGTCAGGATCATCTTGTGGTATTCGGACGGATTGCCGATACCGTAAATCGCCGACACCGTCGCGACGATCACCACGTCGCGTCGCTCCATCAGGCTCTTGGTCGCCGACAGCCGCATCTGCTCGATATGCTCGTTGATCGACGAGTCTTTTTCGATGAACAGATCGCGCTGCGGTACATAGGCTTCCGGCTGGTAGTAGTCGTAGTACGAGACGAAGTACTCGACCGCGTTACGCGGGAAGAATTCCCGGAACTCCGAATACAGCTGCGCGGCAAGCGTCTTGTTCGGCGCGAACACGATCGCCGGGCGGCCGAGCCGCGCGATCGTGTTGGCCATCGTGAAGGTCTTGCCGGAGCCGGTCACGCCGAGCAGCGTCTGGAACGCGAGGCCGTCCCCGACGCCTTCGACGAGCGTGTCGATGGCCGTGGGCTGGTCGCCGGCGGGCGGATATGGCTGGTAGAGCTTGAACGGCGAACCTTCGAACGTGACGAATTTTGATTCATCGAGCGTATCGTCGGCTTCGGTCAGATGGTGTTCGGACATGAGGGGCGGCACCGGGCCTTGGGCAAAGAATCATTCTAACGGGTTGGGGAAAGCGAAGATGGAGTGCAATTGCGTCCGGCTCGCGCCTTCGCCCCGGCCAAGCCCGCTGGAACGCCTCACTGCCACATGACTCCCCAGTGCCTGTTTTTCAAGCAAATAATTGCCTTGTGCCCGTGTCGTGGTCCGAAAATAGCGTCCGGATTCGTTACAATGCGAAGTTGCGCTGGCTCGCCGCTGTCCATAGGCCGTCCCCGCGTTTCGCGTGTCGTCGAACTCACGCCACACGCCCGAAACGCCGCCGACGCTCCAGACGAGGCCGCTCGCGCGCGAAGCCGCCCTCTTTTCACTACTCCTGCCACCCATCATGTCTCTGTTCTCCGCCGTCGAACTTGCTCCCCGCGACCCGATTCTGGGCCTGAACGAAGCTTTCAATGCCGATGCGCGCGCCACCAAGGTCAACCTCGGCGTTGGCGTGTACTTCAATGAAGAAGGCAAGATTCCGCTGCTGCGCGCCGTGCGCGATGCGGAAAAGGCCCGCGTCGAAGCCGCGCTGCCGCGCGGTTATCTGCCGATCGAAGGTATCGCCGCTTACGACGCCGCCGTGCAAAAGCTGCTGCTCGGCAACGACTCGCCGCTGATCGCGGCCGGCCGCGTCGTCACGGCGCAGGCGCTGGGCGGCACGGGTGCGCTGAAGATCGGCGCGGACTTCCTGAAGCGCGTGAATCCGGGCAGCAAGGTCGCGATCAGCGACCCGAGCTGGGAAAACCATCGCGCGCTGTTCGAAGGCGCAGGCTTCGTCGTGGAATCGTATCCGTACTATGACGCGCAAACGCACGGCGTGAACTTCGACGGCATGCTAAGCGCGCTGAACAGCTACCCGGCGGGTACGATCGTCGTGCTGCACGCGTGCTGCCACAACCCGACCGGCGTCGACCTGAGCGTCGAGCAGTGGAAGCAGGTGGTCGAGCTCGTCAAGGCGCGCAACCTCGTGCCGTTCCTCGATATCGCCTACCAGGGCTTCGGCGACAACATCGAAGCGGACGCGGCAGCCGTGCGTCTGTTTGCGGCGCAGGAACTGAACGTGTTCGTGTCGTCGTCGTTCTCCAAGTCGTTCTCGCTGTACGGCGAGCGCGTCGGCGCACTGTCGATCATCACCGCGAGCAAGGAAGAAGCGGCGCGCGTGCTGTCGCAACTCAAGCGCGTGATCCGCACCAACTACTCGAACCCGCCGACGCACGGCGGCTCGGTGGTCGCGGCCGTGCTTGCGTCGCCGGAATTGCGCGCGACGTGGGAAATCGAACTGGGCGAGATGCGCGAGCGCATCCGCGCGATGCGCAACGGTCTCGTCGAGCGTCTGAAGGCAAGCGGCGTCGATCGCGACTTCAGCTTCGTGAATGCGCAGCGCGGCATGTTCTCGTACTCAGGGTTGACGGCACCGCAAGTGGACCGCCTGCGCGAAGAATTCGGTATCTACGCGGTCAGCACGGGCCGCATCTGCGTGGCTGCGCTCAATACGCGCAACCTCGACGTCGTCGCGAACGCGATTGCTCACGTGCTGAAGTAAGGCGGCTCACGGCGGGGGTTTGCCGCGCCAGTGCAGCAGATTCGCCGCTGCCACAGCCTATAAAAACGGCGCCCTTTTCAGAAGAGGGCGCCGTTTTTTCGTTTCCTGACTGTTCGGCTTGGGCGCGCAGCGCCGGCTCTGCCCGCGACGGATCAGCGCGAGTCCCGATGAATGTCGTGCGTGACGAAGCCGGCATCGTTGTCCGGCATATCGAGCCAGTCGGGTTGCTCGAGCGAATGGCGAATATCTTCGAGACCGCTTCGCCAATGCTCTCGCATCGTGGACAGACCGAACTGAAAGTCCTTGTAGTGTCCTTCGTATTCCTTGTGCCGGTAGATCAGGTGAACCACGTTGTAGCGCTTCGAGCACGACAGATCCTCGGCGAGTTTGCACCACGGATCGTCGCGCTGCTCGACGGGTACCCGATCCAGCACCTCGCGCAGCACGTGGCGGAAGCGCTGCGAGCGCTGCAGCATGTCGGTCACGAGACGCGTGCGGCTCGAATACTGGATGTCTTTCATGCGCCCCTGAACGTCGGTGATGTTGTCCGGCACCGGGCCGACCGCGCTCCATAGATCGACCTGGAACGCGAGTGTGTCGCGGCGCGGCGTGGATTGGAGCACCTCGTAGAGCGGCGTATTCGACATCAGGCCGCCGTCCCAGTAGAACTGACCGTCGATCTCGACGGCTGCGAAACCCGGCGGCAACGCACCCGACGCCATGAAATGCTCAGGCCTGAGCGTGGTGTGCGTATTGTCGAAGTACGCGAAATTTCCCGTGCCGCAATTCACCGCGCCCACCGACACGCGTATTTCGCCGGAATTGATCCGGTCGAAATCACACAGCGACTCGAGCGTGGCCTTCAGCGGCGTGGTGTCGTAATAACTCGCCAGTTGCGGCGGACCGGACATCGTGGGCAGCGGCGGTGGGAAGCGCGGCACGAAGAAACCCTTTTGCCCTTCGACGATCGCGCTCATTGCCTGCGCTGCCGTAAATGCTTTGCGCACCGCTTCGCTCGAATTGAACAGCGCGTGTTCGACCGGAGCCGGCAACGGCGGTCCGAACGCCGGCTGGCAGATCGTCTCCCAAAATTGCAGCAGACGCTCGACGCGCTGTTCCGGTGGATTGCCCGCAATGATCGCCGTATTCAGCGCGCCGATCGAAATTCCCGCGACCCAGTTCGGTTCGATGCCTGCTTCGTATAGTCCTTGAAAGACGCCGGCCTGATAGGCGCCCAGTGCGCCACCGCCTTGCAGCATCAGCGCGACAGTTTCGTAGTTGGGCAACCGGAGATGCCGGCGCAGGTGGGCGGCGACCGCCGGACCCGCGCCCTCCCCCTCGCCGGACACGCCTACGCGCGCCCGCTTCAGATTGCGTTGCGCCACGGGCCGCCCCTTAGTGCATGTACCAGCCGTGGCTCACCACGAATGATTGGCCGGTCAGCGCCGCCGTCGGGAAGGTCGACAGGAACAGCACGGTCTGCGCGACATCTTCAACCGTCGTAAAGATACCGTCGACGGTACCGCCCAGCATCACGCGCTTGATCACTTCGTCTTCGCTGATGCCGAGTTCCTTCGCCTGCTCGGGAATCTGCTTGTCGACGAGTGGCGTGCGCACGAAGCCCGGACACACGACGTGCGAACGCACGTTGTGCGCAGCGCCCTCCTTGGCGAGCACGCGCGACAGCCCCAGCAGAGCATGCTTCGCGGTCACGTACGCCGACTTCAGCGGCGAGGCGAGATGCGAGTGGACCGAGCCCATGTAGATCACGACGCCGCCGCGATTGTCCTTGTACATGTGCTTGAGCGCAGCCTTGGTGGTCAGGAACGCGCCGTCCACGTGAATGGCTTGCATCTTCTTCCAGTCCGAGAACGAATAGTTTTCGATCGGATTGACGATCTGGATGCCGGCGTTGGAAATGAGAATGTCGATCGAGCCGAATTCCGCGGCGACCTTGTCGATACCCTGGTTCACGGCGTCTTCGCTCGTCACATCCATTGCCACGCCGATCGCCTTGCCGCCGCCCTTTCTGATTTCTTCAGCCACGGCGTTCGCGCCGTCCTGATTCAGGTCGGCGATCGCGACCGCCGCGCCCGCGGCCGAAAGAGTCAACGCGACCTGTTTGCCGATGCCGCTCGCAGCGCCAGTAACGACGGCAACCTTGCCGTTCAGATTCGTGTTCAGAGACGACATCCAGAACCTCCATGCAGTTGATGAGCAATGAGACCACAAGACCGTGCGCGGCGAAAAGTCGGCCAAACGGTATAGACCGTCCGGCCGATGCAGCGCGGCGGCCGATTTTGCTATTGTGCATGAACCCTATGAACGACATAGGTAAAACGCGCATCGAATGGTATCTCTTTAAACTGGACGCTTTCTGGCTAAATCCGGCTCCATTCCCGTGGCATCACCAACCAGGAGACATGCATGAATTATCGACGTCTTGGCCGCTCGGGCCTGCAGGTGAGCGAGTTGTCCATCGGTTCATGGGTCACGTACGGCAACCAGGTAGATCATCGCGCCGCACGCGAATCGCTTGCCGCGGCGCGCGACGCGGGGGTCAATTTCTTCGACAACGCCGAGGTCTACGCGGGCGGCAAATCCGAGGAAATTATGGGCCATGCGTTGAAGGAGCTGGCATGGCCGCGCGTCAGCTACGTCGTGTCGACGAAATTTTTCTGGGGACTCAATGAAGCGCCGAACCAGTACCACACGCTGAACCGCAAATACCTGATGAACGCTATCGACGGGTCGCTGAAGCGCTTGCAGCTTGATTACGTCGATCTCGTGTTCTGTCATCGTCCCGATCCGAACACGCCGGTCGAGGAAACGGTCTGGGCAATGAGCGACATGATCGCGCGCGGCAAGGCGCTGTACTGGGGTACCTCGGAATGGAGCGCCGACGAAATTCGCGCCGCTTATGAAATCGCCGAGCGGCACCATCTGCACAAGCCGGTCATGGAGCAGCCGCAATACAACCTGTTTCACCGCAAACGCGTCGAACAGGAATACCAGCGGCTTTACGAGGACATCGGGCTTGGCCTGACCACGTGGAGTCCGCTCGCATCGGGTCTGCTCACCGGTAAATACCGTGAGGGCGTGCCCGCCGACAGTCGCGCGCAGTTGCAGGGCTATGACTGGTTGCGTCAGCAACTCACCGACCCGACGAGAAACAACGTGGTCGGCCAGCTCGGCGCGCTCGCCGATGAGCTCGACTGCACGGTCGGTCAGCTTGCAATCGCGTGGATTCTGAAGAATCCGAATGTCAGCACGGTGATCACGGGCGCTTCGCGAGTCGAACAGATCGGCGAAAACATGCGGTCAGCCGAGGTGGCCGAGCGCATCACGCCGGAAATCAAGCAGCGGATCGAGGAGATCATCGGCGACGCGCACGAGTGAATCGCGCGCAGCGGCAGGCACCGAGCGGCCAACCGGGCACGCCCGGTCGCGTACAATACGCGACCGCGCGTTGCGGGCTCGTTCGAGCCGGCCTGCGCTCTCTCAGTGTCCTTTCATCATGCTCAGCTACCGCCACGCCTTTCATGCCGGCAATCACGCCGACGTTCTCAAGCACGCCGTCGTAGTGCAGCTGCTGCGCTACCTTGGCCAGAAGGACAAGGCCTACTGGTACATCGACACGCACGCGGGCGCGGGCGTGTATTCGCTAAAGGAAGGCTACGCGACGAAGACCGGCGAGTTCGAGACGGGCATCGCGAAACTGTGGGGCCGCAACGATTTGCCGCCGCTTTTCGCCGAATACGTCGACGAAGTCAGCGCGCTCAACGCAGATGGCGAACTGCGTTTCTATCCGGGCTCGCCGTACCTCGCGTGGCGGCAGTTGCGCGCGCAGGATCGCATGCGGCTGTTCGAATTGCACAGCACCGAAATCGACGTGCTGCGCCACAATTTCCGCGACGCGGGCCGTCGCGCGATGCTGTACGCGGGCGACGGCTTCGACGGCATTCTCGCGCTGCTGCCGCCGGCGCCGCGGCGCGCGCTGGTCCTGCTCGACCCGTCGTATGAAGACAAGCGCGATTACGGGCGCACGCTGCGCTGTGTCGAAGAAAGTCTCAAGCGTTTTCCGACCGGCACGTATGCGGTCTGGTATCCGCAGGTCAAGCGCCCCGAGTCGCAGCGGTTTCCCGACCAGCTAAAGCAGTTGCAGAAGGACAACTGGCTGCACGTCAGCCTGACCGTCAGCAATCCCCCGGAGGACGGCTATGGCCTGTTCGGCAGCGGCATGTTTATCCTGAATCCGCCATATACGCTCGGCAAGTCGCTGAAGGATCAGATGCCGTGGCTCGTCAAGACGCTCGGCGAGGACAAGGCAGCGACGTTCAAGGTCGAGTATCGCGGCAATTGAACGTGACGCGCGGCGCGTGCGCGCGCCGCACGCGGTTGCCCATCACCTTGTCTCGCACAAGCTGGTGTCCGCTTACGCTTACTTGAGCTGCGCGGCCGCCTTGCTCGCGAACTGGTTCGTATAGGTCGCGCTCAGATCGATCTTCTTCGGATCGAGCCGACTATCGAACGACGACAACGCGCGCAGGGAAGTCGCCGGGCCATCCTCGGGCATCAGTCCATCCGGCGAATAGGCGTCGCGCACATTGTGAAAAGCGTCGAGATAGAGCGTTGGGTCACCCAACAGATAGGCTTGCGGCACCATCTTCAGCAGATCCGCGTCGCTCGCGGTCTGCAGCCAATGATTCGCGCGCACGATCGCGTTGGTCAGCGCCTGCGTCGTCTTGGGATTTTTCTGGATGAAGCTCTCGGGCGCGTAAAGCGTCGCCGCGGGCATCGTGCCGCCGAACAACGCCTTCGTGCCCTTCACGGTACGCGTGTCCACCAGCACCTTGATCGCGCCGCTACGCGTGAGCTTGGTCATCATTGGATCCACATTGGACAGCGCGTCGATCTGCCCGCTGCCCACCGCGGCCAGCACCGTCGCGCCGCTGCCGACGCCGATCGCGGAAATATCGCTGCGCTGCACGCCGGCCTTGCGCAATGCAACGGTGAGGACGAGATCCGTCGACGAACCCGGCGCGCTCACGCCGACCTTCGCGCCTTTGAAGTCCGCCAGCGACTTGAGCTGGTCGGCTTTGGATTTCACCACGCCGATCACGATCTGCGGTGCACGGCCCATCAATGCGAAGGCCCGATAATGTTGCCCCTTGGCCTGCATGAATAGTGTGTGCTCGAACGCCCCCGCGCCGACGTCGGCGCTGCCGCCCACTACCGCTTCGAGCGCCTTCGAGCCGCCCGCGAAATCTTCGAGCGTGACGTTCAGGCCTTCGTCCTTGAAGTAGCCGAGCTGTTGCGCGGCGAGGACCGGCAGATAGTAGAGGCCGGGTAAGCCGCCGACGGCCATCGTCAGTGTCGGCTTTTCCGGCGTGTCCTTCGCGAACCCGGCGCCGGGCAGCGCGGCCAGTGCAAGCAGCATCAGGCAGGCGCGCGTCGCACGCTGCATCCAGTGATTCGGCATGGGGACGTCTCCTGGTTGGTTTTCCGTTCGAACGGTGATGCAGGCGCATATGCCACGGTCGACGCTGACGGCGACAACGCGCGCAACGATTGTCGTCTGACGGTTTCACGGGCGCCATGCGCCGAAACCCGAATGAGGTGTCGGATGCGAGGCAGGCTCGCGCATGCGGAAGAAAGAGGATCGACTGGAGGCGTCGCCGATGAACTCTCGTGCCTTGCTCCCTTGTTATGGAAGCGGCACCGGCCGAGGCAGCGGCCGCGGCGGTGCGCCGCCAGCGGACGGCAACTGGATATACGGCGCGACCACGAACGGTGGCGGCGATTCCCGAGGTAGTTCGACCGGTGCCGCAATCGGCGGCGCGGCGACGATCGGCTCCGGCGCAGGCGGCGAGCTCAGCAGTACGGTGCCGCTCTGGCCATCGTTGACGCCGCCAAGCGTATCGAGAACCACGGGAGCGCGGTCGTTACGGGAGCCCGCGAATGCGTCCGACGCGACGCACAAAGTCGCGAGCGTCGCCACGGCGGCCACTGCCATCACGGGTCGGAAAAGTTGGAGCGAATGGACAGAGGACATGGGCAGCCCCGATGAGTTATGAATGCCGTCGTGCGCGAAAGATCGCCCCACCTTACCGCGACCCGCGTTACGAAGCTAGTCGATATTCGCCATCAGCAGCTATCTGGCGCCGTCCGCTCCAAAAGCGTGTTGTTTTCGACGTCCAGATACGACAAAGCCCCGCTTTGACGGGGCTCGACAGGGGTACCGCGATGGCCACGCAAAAGCAGGCGCCGCCGGATCAAACGCAAAGCGCAAACTCACAGTGAATAGCCGTTGGTCTCCAGCGAACGGATGCGCTGTTCGAGCTGGACGATATCCGACGACGATGCCAGATACGCCTCGCGACGGCTACGTTCCGCGGTTTCGAACCACGTGCTGAGCTTGTCAAGAATGAATGCAAACATGATGTTCTCCAAGGAATCAGATGAACCCCCCGGTGATTGGCACTAGGGATTTCCCGTAAAGGGTTAACCCGCATTATAGCTCAAAAGCACGGTCCGATTCGTGAGATGCCCGCACGCAGTGCATTCTTTTTGGCATGTTGCACTAGTTTGGCGCATTCAATCGGAACGACCGTGCGCTTGTTGTTCGCGTTCCAGTGCGCAGATTGCCGGCATAACATACGATCTGGTTCCGCCTGCCGTTCGGCCGACGGCTAGAGCGGGTGGCAACCGTGTCCCGAAACAAGATCCGTATCCGCTAGTCGCTCGATAATCGGACAATCCGGGCGATCATCGCCGTGGCAGTGATCGGCCAGGTGCGCGAGCGTGTCGCGCATGTCGGTCAGCTCGGCGATGCGGCGATCGAGCTCGGCGACATGTTCGAGCGCAATGCGCTTTACTTCCGCGCTTGCACGCGAGCGGTCGTGCCATAACGCTAGCAGTCGTCGGATATCTTCGACCAGAAATCCGAGCCGGCGCGCCTGGCGAATGAAGCGCAGAGAATGCACTTCCTGCGGGCCGTATACGCGATAACCGGCGCTCGTGCGCGCCTTTGCGGTCAATAGGCCGACGCTTTCGTAGTAGCGAATCATTTTTGCCGTAACGCCCGACGCGCGGGCGGCTTCCCCAATGTTCATGGCTGTTTCCCCAAAGTTATGGCCGACCCCGAGCCGATCCTACACCTTCCCATGGTGGGAAAGTCAGCTACCCACGCATCGCTCAGCAGGCATAATTCGACTATCCGCTATCTGATTCCGTCGAGGTCTTTGCAATGACAATCGAACTCCATGTAGAAGGCATGAGCTGCCAACACTGTGTTGCTGCGGTTACGAACGCGATTCGCGAGCATGACGCAGCCGCGCAGGTTCAGGTGGATCTCGCGACCGGCCGCGTGATCACGGAGTCCGCACAACCGGTCGATGCGTTGAAGGCCGCGATCGTAGAAGCCGGATACACGGTCAAGTCTGTCGGCTGATCACGCCGATCATGTTCAAGATTGCCGTGATCGGTGGTTCCGGGCTGCTCGGCCGCGCGCTGAACGACGAACTTGCGCGCCAGGCCGGCTGGCAATGCGTCGCCACCGCATTTAGCCGGCCGTCGCCGCAGATGATCCCGTTGGATGTTCGCGATAGCGTTGCGGTCGAGCGTTTCATCGACCACGTGGCGCCGGATGCTGTCGTGATTGCCGCGGCGGAGCGTCGTCCCGATGTCTGCGAGCGCGATCCGGAGCTTGCAAGTGCGCTCAACGTCGATGCCGTGCGGACGATCGCCGCGGCGGCGAACCGACACGGCGCGTGGACGCTGTTGATTTCGACCGACTACGTGTTCGATGGCACGCACCCGCCCTATCGTCACGACAGCATACCCGCGCCACTCAACGCGTACGGGCGGAGCAAACTGGAAGGCGAGCGAGCGCTGGCCGAAACGGCCGAGCGCGGATGCGTGCTGCGTCTGCCGCTGTTGTATGGGCCGGTTATCAGTTGGTCGGAATCAGCCGTGACTAGCCTCGTGCCTGCGATCGTGGCATCGGCCGCGCCGAACGGCCAAGCCGCCGCGATGGACGCCTGGGCAATCCGCTACCCGACGTTCACGCCCGATGTCGCTTTCGTCATCCGACAGATGCTTGAGCGACACGCGCGCGGCCAAACGATCTCTGGCATCGTGCAATGGTCGGGCGACGAACCGATGAACAAATACGAAATCGCCGTGTGTCTGGCAAAAGCCTTGCAACTCGACGCGCAGCTGACGCCCCAGCGCGCAGCCACCGATGCCACGCCGCGCCCGCACAACTGTCATCTGGCATCGAGCCGTCTGGAGGCGTTTCAAATCGGCCGACGCACACCGTTCGATATCGCGATCCGGCAGGTGGTAAGCGGGCAATGCACGACGTCGCTTATGCAAGGCGAATGAAGGCGCGCTGGTCTGCCGGGGCCCAGGGGCCAATGCGCCGGGGTCTCGTGGTCGTCGGCTCTTTCTGCAAGCGGTAGGTCGTTAAACGCCGCAACGAAATACCGATACGGTTAGACGCCATGTGTCCTGGAGGGCAGGACCTGGGAACTCAGGCTGGCTGCGGCTCTCGGTCCTGCGACCGTGTCATAGAAGAGCCAGCTCTTCTGCCGACTGTAAATTGTGTATTCCATGATGGGCCGAACGCGACTTCCACACGTAAGCGAAAATGAGCTGGAGGAAGGACGGTGCGGGGTTAACCATGGACGTTCGGCGATTTTTATCGCGCGCGCGAATGCCGAATAGAAGCCATCCTTGCATCAAATCAAGGAAGTGCTGCGGCTGCGCTTCATGTGCGAACGCGGCCAGCGCGAGATCGCGGCGACGATCGACTTGTCGAGCGCGTCGGTCGGGGGACTACCTCGATCGTCCCGCCTCGCGCTACTGGATTTCGGTAAACGATCGCGTTAGCTGTTTCGGCCGCCACCGTCGTTAAGCCGTATATGCCAACTGCGCAACTGGCCGCTGGTCCACCGTGAGCTCGGCTCGAGACGTCACCGCTCGACCTGCTGTCGAACGAGTACGGGGCGTAGGAGCCCGAAGGCTACGGCTACAGTTTTGCCAGCCATCGACTGCTAGGGCAACCAGTTCGGCATCGTTGATCCGCACCCCTGCGGAATTAGCGAGGCGGAGTTGTCATCGTGACGCGCAGGCTCGGGTGCAATCACCGCTTCGTGACTGGCGACCCCGGCTACCGGAGCGCACGCGGTGGCAAGCCGGCGCCGGCTGTAGCGACGTGTCTGCCAGGCGCTGCGGATGTGGAGCCGGGTCCATTTGCGCAGCAGGTTGGCGCTCCCTCGTGCTTGAGTGCAAGCCCGGCGACCGGACCGCACGGCCCGAGGTACGCTTTCACCCATTTCTGTCTGGGTGCTGGCCGCGCTTGCGCGGCGGAGGCCTGCGACTCGGGTTTGAGCCGGCCGCCTGCGTGAAGGGAATGATAGCGAAGCAGCAGGCTGGACAGAAGAAAGTCGGCTCGTCACGGAAAAACCGGCTTCTTCCGGTGACGGCCGCGTAAACGCAAAAACCCCACCGCGGGGGTGGGGTTTCTGAGGTGCTGGGGAGCCTGACGATTACCTACTTTCACACGGGCAATCCGCACTATCATCGGCGTGGAGTCGTTTCACGGTCCTGTTCGGGATGGGAAGGGGTGGGACCGACTCGCTATGGTCATCAGGCATGACGGGTTGCTGCGTCGCGGGGCTGGAGCCAGCCGGGCGCGCCACAGCCAATCGGGAAGAAGCGTAAGGGATTCGTGTGGGGGGTTGTGGTGTTTCTGGCACAACACCGGTCTCAACCGTGTGGGGTCTGCATAAGACCCTGCGCCTTGCGCAGGGTGGGGCATCCATAAGCGCTCAAGCGCTAACGGCTGCCGGCACACACCGGTTATAGGATCAAGCCTTACGGGCAATTAGTATCAGTTAGCTCAGTACATTACTGTACGTGCACACCTGACCTATCAACGTCCTGGTCTTGAACGACCCTTCAAGGGGCTCGAAGCCCCGGGGATATCTCATCTTAAGGCGAGTTTCCCGCTTAGATGCTTTCAGCGGTTATCTCTTCCGAACATAGCTACCCGGCGATGCCACTGGCGTGACAACCGGTACACCAGAGGTTCGTCCACTCCGGTCCTCTCGTACTAGGAGCAGCCCCCTTCAAATATCCAGCGCCCACGGCAGATAGGGACCAAACTGTCTCACGACGTTTTAAACCCAGCTCACGTACCTCTTTAAATGGCGAACAGCCATACCCTTGGGACCGGCTACAGCCCCAGGATGAGATGAGCCGACATCGAGGTGCCAAACACCGCCGTCGATATGAACTCTTGGGCGGTATCAGCCTGTTATCCCCAGAGTACCTTTTATCCGTTGAGCGATGGCCCTTCCATACAGAACCACCGGATCACTATGACCTGCTTTCGCACCTGTTCGACTTGTCAGTCTCACAGTCAAGCACGCTTATGCCATTGCACTATCAGCACGATTTCCGACCGTACCTAGCGTACCTTCGTACTCCTCCGTTACACTTTGGGAGGAGACCGCCCCAGTCAAACTGCCTACCATGCACTGTCCCCGATCCGGATCACGGACCAGGGTTAGAACCTCAAACAGATCAGGGTGGTATTTCAAGGTCGGCTCCACGCAGACTGGCGTCCACGCTTCACAGCCTCCCACCTATCCTACACAGACCGGTTCAAAGTCCAATGCAAAGCTACAGTAAAGGTTCATGGGGTCTTTCCGTCTAGCCGCGGGGAGATTGCATCATCACAAACACTTCAACTTCGCTGAGTCTCGGGAGGAGACAGTGTGGCCATCGTTACGCCATTCGTGCAGGTCGGAACTTACCCGACAAGGAATTTCGCTACCTTAGGACCGTTATAGTTACGGCCGCCGTTTACCGGGACTTCAATCAGGAGCTTGCACCCCATCATTTAATCTTCCGGCACCGGGCAGGCGTCACACCCTATACGTCCACTTTCGTGTTTGCAGAGTGCTGTGTTTTTATTAAACAGTCGCAGCCACCAGTTTATTGCAACCCCTTCACCCTTCTGGCGCAGGCCAGTCAGGCTAGCAGGGCGTACCTTATCCCGAAGTTACGGTACCAATTTGCCGAGTTCCTTCTCCCGAGTTCTCTCAAGCGCCTTAGAATACTCATCTCGCCCACCTGTGTCGGTTTGCGGTACGGTCACTGTGAAACTGAAGCTTAGAGGCTTTTCCTGGAACCCCTTCCAGTTGCTTCGCTTCCGAAGAAGCTCGCGCCACACCCTTGAGTCCTGTGCCCGGATTTGCCAAAGCACCCTCTTCAATGCAGCGACCGGGACTTCCAACACCCGGACAACCTTCCGCGATCCGTCCCCCCATCGCATTTCACAATGGTGCAGAAATATTAATCTGCTTCCCATCAGCTACGCATTTCTGCCTCGCCTTAGGGGCCGACTCACCCTACGCCGATGAACGTTGCGTAGGAAACCTTGGGCTTACGGCGAGGGGGCCTTTCACCCCCTTTATCGCTACTCATGTCAGCATTCGCACTTCCGATACCTCCAGCACACTTTCCAGTGCACCTTCGCAGGCTTACGGAACGCTCTCCTACCATGCACATAAATGTGCATCCGCAGCTTCGGTATATGGCTTAGCCCCGTTACATCTTCCGCGCAGGACGACTCGATCAGTGAGCTATTACGCTTTCTTTAAAGGATGGCTGCTTCTAAGCCAACCTCCTGACTGTTTTAGCCTTCCCACTTCGTTTCCCACTTAGCCATATTTGGGGACCTTAGCTGGCGGTCTGGGTTGTTTCCCTCTTGACACCGGACGTTAGCACCCGATGTCTGTCTCCCGTGATTGCACTCTTCGGTATTCGGAGTTTGCTATGGCGTAGTAATCCGCAATGGACCCCACAACCATGACAGTGCTCTACCCCCGAAGGTGATACACGAGGCACTACCTAAATAGTTTTCGGAGAGAACCAGCTATTTCCAGGTTTGTTTAGCCTTTCACCCCTATCCACAGCTCATCCCCTAACTTTTCAACGTTAGTGGGTTCGGTCCTCCAGCACGTGTTACCGTGCCTTCAACCTGGCCATGGATAGATCACCTGGTTTCGGGTCTACACCCAGCGACTGGACGCCCTGTTCGGACTCGCTTTCGCTACGCCTGCCCTAATCGGTTAAGCTCGCCACTGAATGTAAGTCGCTGACCCATTATACAAAAGGTACGCCGTCACCCTCTTTCAAAGGCTCCGACTGTTTGTATGCATGCGGTTTCAGGATCTGTTTCACTCCCCTCCCGGGGTTCTTTTCGCCTTTCCCTCACGGTACTGGTTCACTATCGGTCGATCACGAGTATTTAGCCTTGGAGGATGGTCCCCCCATCTTCAGACAGGATTTCACGTGTCCCGCCCTACTTCTCGTACACCCAGTTCTTTCATAATGCTTTCGCCTACGGGGCTATCACCCGCTATGGCCGCACTTTCCAGAGCGTTCGGCTAGCACTACAAATAAAGAGTACAGGCTGGTCCCATTTCGCTCGCCACTACTCTGGGAATCTCGGTTGATTTCTTTTCCTGCGGTTACTTAGATGTTTCAGTTCACCGCGTTCGCTTCGCTGAACCTATGGATTCAGTTCAGGATGACCCATACGGGCCGGGTTTCCCCATTCGGATATCGGGGGATCAAAGCTCGTTTGCCAGCTCCCCCCCGCTTTTCGCAGGCTACCGCGTCCTTCATCGCCTGTGATCGCCAAGGCATCCACCACATGCACTTGTTCGCTTGACCCTATAACGGGTGTGTCTCTGTGTCGACCCACGTTAGCGCCTTGGCGCTTAACGTGGCTCCCATCCCCCGCAGGGGACAGACGCACTCGCTACAGGTTGAGTATTCGTGTTGCGCCGTATTCCAAGGCGATCTCTCGATCACCTTTAAAATACATCGATACAATCACAACCCTGATTCACCTACTCACGCACCCATCTCCAGGCACGCTTTCGTGAATCTCCTTACTACTTCTTCCTGATTGTTAAAGAACGACAGCCGGTATCACATTCCATCGCGTACCGCGCTGACTGGCTCAATCGCCAATGCCAAGTACTCAGCCTCACTTCGCGCTGAACCCTTGGCATTGAGGATTGGTGGAGGATGACGGGATCGAACCGACGACCCCCTGCTTGCAAAGCAGGTGCTCTCCCAGCTGAGCTAATCCCCCCGGCCCCACACAGACCCGGGCACACTCCCCCGGCCCCGCACCACAGACAAGGATGGTGGGTCTGGATGGATTCGAACCATCGACCCCCGCCTTATCAAGACGGTGCTCTAACCGGCTGAGCTACAGACCCCTGAGCCTGTCTGCGTTGCTTTCTTAACCACAGCCGATAAGCGTGAGCACTTGACGCGAGCAATGCTCGACTCTGGAAAGGAGGTGATCCAGCCGCACCTTCCGATACGGCTACCTTGTTACGACTTCACCCCAGTCATGAATCCTACCGTGGTGACCGTCCTCCTTGCGGTTAGACTAGCCACTTCTGGTAAAACCCACTCCCATGGTGTGACGGGCGGTGTGTACAAGACCCGGGAACGTATTCACCGCGGCATGCTGATCCGCGATTACTAGCGATTCCAGCTTCACGCACCCGAGTTGCAGAGTGCGATCCGGACTACGATCGGTTTTCTGGGATTGGCTCCACCTCGCGGCTTGGCAACCCTCTGTTCCGACCATTGTATGACGTGTGAAGCCCTACCCATAAGGGCCATGAGGACTTGACGTCATCCCCACCTTCCTCCGGTTTGTCACCGGCAGTCTCCCTGGAGTGCTCTTGCGTAGCAACTAGGGACAAGGGTTGCGCTCGTTGCGGGACTTAACCCAACATCTCACGACACGAGCTGACGACAGCCATGCAGCACCTGTGTTATGGCTCCCTTTCGGGCACTCCCGGCTCTCACCAGGATTCCATACATGTCAAGGGTAGGTAAGGTTTTTCGCGTTGCATCGAATTAATCCACATCATCCACCGCTTGTGCGGGTCCCCGTCAATTCCTTTGAGTTTTAATCTTGCGACCGTACTCCCCAGGCGGTCAACTTCACGCGTTAGCTTCGTTACCAAGCCAATGAAGGCCCGACAACCAGTTGACATCGTTTAGGGCGTGGACTACCAGGGTATCTAATCCTGTTTGCTCCCCACGCTTTCGTGCATGAGCGTCAGTATTGGCCCAGGGGGCTGCCTTCGCCATCGGTGTTCCTCCACATCTCTACGCATTTCACTGCTACACGTGGAATTCCACCCCCCTCTGCCATACTCCAGCGCTGCAGTCACCAATGCAGTTCCCAGGTTAAGCCCGGGGATTTCACATCGGTCTTACAGCACCGCCTGCGCACGCTTTACGCCCAGTAATTCCGATTAACGCTCGCACCCTACGTATTACCGCGGCTGCTGGCACGTAGTTAGCCGGTGCTTATTCTTCCGGTACCGTCATCCACCCCCGGTATTAACAGGGATGCTTTCTTTCCGGACAAAAGTGCTTTACAACCCGAAGGCCTTCTTCACACACGCGGCATTGCTGGATCAGGGTTGCCCCCATTGTCCAAAATTCCCCACTGCTGCCTCCCGTAGGAGTCTGGGCCGTGTCTCAGTCCCAGTGTGGCTGGTCGTCCTCTCAGACCAGCTACAGATCGTCGGCTTGGTAGGCCTTTACCCCACCAACTACCTAATCTGCCATCGGCCGCCCCTTGAGCGCGAGGTCCCGAAAGATCCCCCGCTTTCCTCTCCCGAGCGTATGCGGTATTAATCCGGCTTTCGCCGGGCTATCCCCCACTCCAGGACACGTTCCGATGTATTACTCACCCGTTCGCCACTCGCCACCAGGGTTGCCCCCGTGCTGCCGTCCGACTTGCATGTGTAAGGCATGCCGCCAGCGTTCAATCTGAGCCAGGATCAAACTCTTCAGTTCAAACCTGTTACTGTTTTCGGTCCATCTCTGAACCGGTCGCTCACTCAACGTACTGACGATGATCAATCCGTCTTCCGACAGATCAACCTTCCTCTGATACTGTGTGAGGCTTCTTGATACTTCTGCCTGACAGCAGATTCCGCAGAACCCGCTGCCGCATTGCGCATCAAGCGCCCACACTTATCGACTGTTAGTTTTTAAAGATCGGTCCGCCCAACCCGCCGTACCGGCATGACAGCTACCCGGCACTGCTTCGTCTGGCGTCGCTGCATCAGCAGCAGAGAAGCGGGATTATGGAGAATTTCCTTCGGATCGTCAACAGGTTTTTATCACTCGATCAACCTGCCCACCCGCTGAAACCCTCGCCATCAAAGGCTTCCCGCTTCTCCGTGCCCGGCATCCGGAGCACGAAAGAGCGGGATTCTAGTCGCCGCAGCTCGAACATGCAAGCGAAATCCAAGGGTTTTCCTTAGGGCGCCTTTCCGATACGACCCGGATCGTCTATCGCCGGCCTTTTCACCTCAGGCGACAGGGGCTGCGCGGCGGACGCGCCGATAGTCCAGTCATGCAGCACGGTATAAGCGACCGCCAATAACGTGGGGCCGATGAAAACACCAAGGAACCCGAACGCCAACGCACCGCCCAGAATACCGAGCATCACCAGGATCAACGGCATGTCGCTATTCTTGCCGATCAGGATCGGCTTGACGACGTTGTCTGCCATGCTGACTACCAGCACACCCCATATGACCAGAAAAATCGCCCATCCCGTCGAGCCACCCTGATACAGCCAGATCGCAGCGGGCAACCAGACGATGACCGGACCGCCCGGTATCACCGACAGAAAAAACGTCGCGAGCCCAAGCAACGCCGGCGCCGGTACGCCCGCCATCCAGCAGCCGAATCCCGCGAGAACCGCCTGCACGAGGGCCGTACCAAGGATCCCGTAGACCACGCCCTTCACGGTGCTGCCCGCCAGCGCCAGCAGATACTCGGCGCGCTCACCGGCGACTCGCCGCATGCCTGCGTTCAGCCAGGCGGCCGCCCCCTCGCCACCGGTATAAAAGAAGAACGCGAGCACGATGCTCAACGCGAGCAGTCCCAGCCCATGCGTCACCGCAAGCGCCGCCGCGAGAATCCACTTGCCCGCCGGCGCGGCGAGCGTGCGCGCTTGCGCGATCAGCTCGGAATTGCTGCTGGTCACGCGCTCCCAAAAGGCCTCGATGCTCGAACCAACCAGCGGAATCCGCTGCACCCACCGCGGCAGATCGGGCAGCCCCGACTCGAAAAGTCTTTGCACCAAGGCCACGATATCGTGAACATGCGCGCCGAACGCGAAACCCGCATAGACGAATGGCCCGAGCACCACGACCAGAATGATTAACACGATCAAGGTCGCAGCCAACTTGCGCCGGCCGCCAACCACACCGGTGAGTCGCCGGTAGAGTCCCCAGGAGCTGTAGCTCAGGATGGCCCCCCACAGCAACGCGGTCGTGAAAGGCGCCAGTACCAGCAGCGACCCGCCCACAAGCACAATCAATGCGAATACCGCGGCAAGTCGTTCGATCAGTTGGTCCGATTTCACGATGGATCTCCTATAGCGCCAGACCGTGGCAATGAAAATGACACACGCCCGTCAGGCGCCCGCTGAACGCCGTCAGTATAGAAGCGAGTCGGACGTCCGCGGCTGTCTTATACCATCCCGCCAGCGCAACCTGCGTCGAGTGCGACGTGCCGATGGCACACGTATTTTTTTGAGATAAAAGTATCCAAATCGCCAGCCGATTGCCGACCAACCGATGTAGCTCCGTGGAAAAGACTACAATATAAGGTTACGTGCCCCCAATTTTGTGGATTTATGCGCTCGCGAATCGCCAAACGTCTCCCTCCCGACGCCGACAAGCTCGTCGGTCTCTCGCTCGCGCTCTTCGCGTCGGGCAGCCGTACCGAAGATCGCTTCTGGGAAGCGAAGCTCGACGCGCTGCTGGCTAAGATCGTGCGTAACGCCAACCAGACTACGCTGGATGCCGCGCTCGATCATCTGCAGCAAAACCATCCCGATGCCTACGGCGCGCTGGCCGACATGGCCGAAACGCATAGCGAATCGTTCGTCATCGAACACGAAGGCGCGTCTTACGAAGCGCTGCTGATCGCCGCGCCCGTGCTCGCCTGGACCCGCTACGTGATTCCGTCCGGCCCGCTCAAGTCTGACGCCGCCGACGTCCTGCGCGCGCACCTGCAAGCGCACGTGCTCGCCGCCAACACGCGCGTGGCAATGGCTCCGTTCCTTTACAGCATCGACCAGTTGCCGCGCCATCACGTCGAGACATGGCGCATCGCCCAGCAACTCGCGCAAGCCGCGCTCAGCGGCGGCAACGCGAAACTCAATTTTGGCGAACTGCCGGAGACTTCGCCAATTCTGGCAGACCCGCGCTTCCTGCTCGCCGTAGTCGTCGCGCCCATCGGCGAAGCGACGTTCCGCTGGCAGGAAGAAGAGCATGGCACTCGTATCGAGCGCGGCCAATGTCTCGAGCAATGGGCCACGCAAGGCGGCGCGAATCTGTCGGCCGTGCTGCCGGGTTGCGAGTTCGAGTGCCTGCTGCCGGATGCGTACTACTCCGCCTGCCGCGACGCCGACGAAAGTGTGCGTCCGCACACCGTGCGTACCGCCGTGCGTTATCTTTTCGACACAATTGGTGCGGCACCGCAGGACCTGCGCGCAGTGGTCGCCGGCTTCGGCGAACGGCGCATCGACGAATACCGCGTCGGCTTCACGCGCAAAGGCAGCAACGACGTCATCTACGGGGTGGTGTGGCCACTCTACGGCCGCGAAAACGGCGAGCCGGGCATCGACGAAGAGCCGCAGGAAATCACCGGCTCGGACGAGCCGCTCGAGGAAATCGTCGCGCTGCTCAAGGAAACCGGCATCACAGATGTGCGCCGCCACGCGGGCCGCTTCGAGCCGGAATATTGCGACGACTGCGGCGTGCCGCTATATGCGGACCCGCTCGGCGAAATCGTCCATGCGGAAATGCCCGAGGACGCCGAGTCCGCGCAACCCCATTTCCACTGATCCCGACGTCGCCATCCACGCCTTATCGCGAAAAAGCCCCGTACAAGCGGGGCTTTTTTTTAAATGTCCGGCTTTCTTATGCCTTTTGGACAGCCGTCAAAACGAAGGGAATTTGTCATCATAGGTACGGCGACGCATCGCCGTGATCAAGTCAGCTTCACGAGTCACAGATGCGTCGCGCCATTTCGCCCGATACATCTGGAGACATGCATGCGCTTCGCGATTCTCAATTCAAACGCAGAACGACGTGACGGACTCAAAGCGTTGCTGCGGCAGATCGACCGGCTGGCGCGCTTCACCGAAGCCGATGAGTGGCGCCTGCTCGAACGTCCGTTCAAGCGTTATCGGCCTGATCTCGTCGTGATCGACTGGGAGGACTGGATGTCGGTTGCGCAAGTTCGCGCGTTGCTCAGCCACTTTCCCGACCTACGCATCAGCGTCCTCACCGATGGGACGTTGCCCGCGCTGGTGCGCGCGCTGATGGACGAAGGTGTGCTCGGCGTCGTGCCACGCGACACCGATCCGCGCCTGATCGTGCGCGCGTTGGAAATGGTGCTGCTCGGCGGACACTATGTGCCGCCCGGCGCGCTGGCGATCGATCCGCCGCTGCCGACCGACACCACGATCCGTACCTTCGATGAAGAAACTCCGCCGCCCCGCCGCAACAAACTCTCGAGCGGACTGTCGCCGCGGCAGGAGCAGATCATGCGGTGCGTGCACATGGGCAGCACCAACAAGATGATTGCGCGCACGCTCGGCATTAGCGAAGGCACGGTCAAGATCCACCTCACCAGCATATTCCAGCAACTCGGCGCACCCAATCGCGCCGCCGCGGTCGCGCTTTACAACGGCTGGCTCACGAATCATTTGCAAGTTCTACGCAACGACGGCGAGAGCAGCGCGCGGCCCGTCATACGCGGGCAGCCTGGCCCGGTCCCGCTCCGGCATCGCAACCGCGGGCGCTTCCTGTATCCGTTGCCCGGCAGCGACACCAGCAGTGCGCTACCGATGGCCGCGGAGCCCACCAAGTCGTATGGTGAGGCCCCGCATGGCGGCCCCGAGCCGAAGCCGGTCGGGCCGGGCTCCGCATGAGCCGGGTCGCGCCGCGCATATCGGCTAGATCATGCGCATGCGCGCAGGTTGACGGTAGGCTGGCATGGAATCCGCTCACACCTTTTGTCGTCCAACGAGTAATATGAGATTCATGGGTTTCCTCTACACACCGCTTCCGTTGTGGGTCGCTGTCGGTGGCTGGATTGCCACTGCGATGGTGATCGCGCTCGCGCTGTGGAAAAACCCTTTCAAAAGACTTCAGGACGGCACGCTCCAGCATGTCTGGCTCGCAATAATCGTCGCCGTATCGGTGCTGTGGGCGAGCAACGCCTGGCTCGACGACGGCACCGTCATGCACCTGCTCGGCGCCACGCTCGTCGTCACGCTGTTCGACTGGGGGCTCGCCCTGATCGCGATGGCGGTGGTCACCGGTCTGGCCGCCGTCGTCTTCGATGCGCCTTGGCAGGGCATCGCGCTGACGTTCCTCGTATACGGCGCACTGCCCGTCGCGATCTCGACCTTGCTGCAGCGCATCTGCACCGCGTGGCTGCCACGCAATCTCTTCATGTTCATCGGCGGCCAGGGCTTCGTTTCACCCGCCATCGCCGTGTCGCTGACCGCCGCCGCAGCGCTCGGCGTTCATATCGCGGTCTCCGGCGGTTCGATGACGGTGGTGCCCGTCGGCTACGCACTCAGCGTGCTGCTGCTCGCCACCGGCGAAGCATGGTTCACTGGTATGGCTACCGCGCTGATCGCGGTCTACCGTCCCGCGTGGGTTACCACGTACGACGTGCGGCGTTACCGGCTGGGCGGCCCGCGCACCTGAGAGTGCATGTTTTGACGTCGCGCGCGGGGCTCCCGTGATAATCAGCGCCTCGTCGTTGGAGGTTCTTTGGTCACTCCGGCCAGAACAAGATGTCAGAATATTTGCAGCGACATTGAACTCAACCCGTGCGCGGGGCATCTTATTTGCCTCATCTCCCATTTGCGTCTAAAGAACTAGATGGATCGCACCAATGTACCGCGCCGCTTGCTGCGGGTAATCGGCCGGTTGGCAGTCTGCGCAGCGAGTCTCTCGCTCGCCTGCGCGGCTCCCGCATTCGCTGATCAACTCGAACAGCACAACGACCTCGTCAACAGATTTATCACCGAAATGCATGCGGATCCGCTCGTCGCGGACTGCGCCGCGCACGGCGACTTTGTCGCGAGCACGTCGACCGCGTTCGACCACGTCGAATTTCCGTCCAGTTCGTTCGACAGCGCCCACTCGTCGGTCACGCCGTGGAACGACTCGTTCGACGAAGGCAAGCAGCGCGTCAAGGTGGACAGCATCGTGACCGTCGAGGGCGTCGGCGTGCGCCAGAACAGCTCGGGCGAGCCAGCCGATCTCAAATTCCGCTGCGGCTACGTCGGCTCGCAGATGCTCGCCTTCAGCTGGAACGATCCGGTGCCGCCGAACCGCGCGCATAGCGAGGGATCGGGCAAGCACAAACGCGGCAAAGGCAAACACGCCGTCAACGGCACGACGCCGAAAAAATCGTCGAAGACAGGCTCGGGTCACTCGTCGCGCACGACGCCGAGCAAATCGGCCAACAAGAGCGCGAAGAAAAAGAGCCAATAACATGTGCGCTGATCGACTCGCGCCGTCGTTCGATCAGTCGCCCCGACAAAAAACGAGGCACGCACTTTTTCCGTGCGTGCCTCGTTTTTTGCGACCATCCGTCCGCTTCTTCAGGCGAACGTTTCCACGTGACGCAAAATCGCCAGCAACATTGCGGCGCCCAGCGATGCGCTGCGTTCGCCGTTCCAGCCCACCCGCTCGTCGGGCTGATTCGCGTTGTCCTTGAACGGCATTTCCAACGTCAACGACAGACAGCCGAATTCGTTGCCAATGTACTTCGACGCAAGCTTCAACGCATCCTCGCGATACTTGCTCGCCGCATAGCCATACTTGTCCTGAAAGTCCGGACTTGCATGCTTGAACGCTTCGATGAACGCCTTCTGTTCGCGTCCCTGCCGTTCCGTGAAGCCCGGCAGCATTTCCGAACCCGCGACGAATACATACGGCAGCGCCTCGTCGCCGTGAATATCGAAGAACAGGTCGCAGCCCGTCGCATGAATCGCGTCGCGCACCGCCAGCACCTCGGGACTGCGCGCGGCGTCTGGCTCCATCCATTCGCGATTCAGGTTCGCGCCGGCCGCGTTGGTGCGCAGATTGCCACGCACGCTGCCGTCTGGATTCATGTTCGGCACGATGTGGAACACCGCGTGATCGTACAGCTTGCGCGCGACCGGATCGCCCGCCCAATCGCCCCAGCCCACGAGGCGCTTCACGAATCCTTCGATGAACCATTCCGCCATCGTCTCGCCCGGATGCTGGCGGGCGATCAGCCAGACGTTCTTTTTCGGCGTGGCGCTGCCGGCAGCGTCCGCCGGCGGTGTGGCGAGCGTGAGCAGCGAAATCGGTCGTCCTTCGACCGTCTTGCCGAGCTCGGTCAGCGACGCGTGCGGCATCTGCTGCACGGCGCCGAGAAACTCGGCATGGCGTTGCTCGCTGTACGGTTCGAAGTACGCGTAGTAGATGCTGTCGAAATCGGGCGTGTGGTCGATCGTCAGCACGCGGCCGTCGTAGCTCGTCGGCACGCGAAACCAGTTCACGCGGTCATAGCTCGCGACCGCCCGATAATCGCGCCAGCCCTCCGCGAACGCGCACGCGGCGGCGTTCTCGAAGCTCATCACGCAGCGTTCGCCCGCCGCGCCCGAGAGACGGAAATAGAACCACTGCGCGAACTCGGCGTGGCTGTCGGGCCGCACGCGCAGGCGGACATTGCCGGCGTCCTCGCAGGACAGCACATCAATCGCGCCTGCGTCGAAATTGCTCGTAATCGATAACGTCATGAGAGTCTTCCCAGCCTGGATTCACGCTGCCTGATCAGCGGCACGCCTATTCCGCGATGCGGCGGCGAAACACGAAAGTGGAGTCGTTCGAGGCTTCGGCGCTGAACGCATAGCCTTCGGCGTCGAAGTCCCTCAACTGCTCGGGACGATCGAGGCGGTTTTCCACCGCAAAGCGCGCCATCAAGCCGCGCGCACGTTTTGCATGGAAACTGATGATCTTGTAGCGGCCGCCCTTCCAGTCTTCGAACACCGGCGTGACGACCGGCGCGTCGAGCAGCTTCGGCTTGACCGACTTGAAGTACT
Organism: Paraburkholderia sprentiae WSM5005; assembly: GCF_001865575.2. Classification (NCBI taxonomy): domain Bacteria; kingdom Pseudomonadati; phylum Pseudomonadota; class Betaproteobacteria; order Burkholderiales; family Burkholderiaceae; genus Paraburkholderia; species Paraburkholderia sprentiae. Next base: position 1,076,505 of record NZ_CP017561.2, on the reverse strand, counting down.
CGCCCGACGCGCAATTGACCAGCACACGCGAGGCCGCCGCATTCTTCTTCAACTGCGCGTTCAACGCGTGCGTGATCCGCTCGCCCCAGAACGCGTACAGGTCCTTGCCGCGCGGGTTGGCGAAGCGCGTGCCCATTTCGAGCCGGTACGGTTGCAGCAGATCGAGCGGACGCAGCAGGCCATAGAGACCCGACAGCACCCGAACGTGATTCTGCGCATAGTCGAGATCGGCCGACGACAACGTCTTCGCATCGAAACCTTCGTACACGTCGCCGTTGAAAGCGAGCACGGCCTGCTTGGCGTTGTGCGTACCGAATTGCTGCGACCAGTCCGCGTAACGCTGAAAATTGAGGTGCGCGAGTTGATCGGAAATGCTCATCAGCGAGGCAATCTGTTGCGGCGACAAACGGCGCAGGCCGCTGATCAGTTCGGCGGCGTCATCGACGAAATCGGGAATCGTGTGCTTTTTGACGTGCGGCGGGGTGTCGTAGTCGAGCGATTTCGCCGGCGACAGAACGATTATCATAGAGGCTTGCAGGCACGCCGTGCCTGGCGGTCAAAGACGAAAGCCCGATTGTAACGAATGCCCGGTTCCCTCGCCTCAAGCGGCGCATTGCGCGTCGTACTCGATTCCAATGTGTGGATCGATATTCTCGTATTCGACGACCCGCACACGCGGCCGATCGCCGCCGCGCTCGAAAGCGGCGCGCTCGCCGCGCTGATCGACGCACGCTGCCTCGCCGAACTCACCTATGTGCTCGACTATCCGCAGTTTGCGCAGCGCAACGTCGACAAAGCCGCGGCGCTCGCGGTCGTCGCGCGGCTGGCGCAACTGCTAGAGCCGCCCGCGCCGGCCGAATCCGCCAGCGACGCGCGGCCGCTGCCCCAATGCAAGGATCGCGACGACCAGAAGTTTCTCGAGCTCGCACATTCGGCAAAGGCCGACTGGCTCGTCTCGAAAGACCGCGCGCTGCTGAAGCTCGCCAAGCGGATCGCGCGCGATTTCGGCTTCCGGATCGCACAACCGGCACCGTTCGTCGCGGCGCTCGGCCTCGTGCAGCGTGCCGGGGGCGAGCCCGTCAGCGCGTGACTCCGCTCACCCGCACGTTGCTCGGAGCCGGCCGCGCGGTCAGCGTGAAACCCGGCGCGCGCAGCGTGTCGTGATTCCCTACAATCAGGCTTCGCCCTTCGCAACGACAGTTCGAGAACCGGTCCCCCTTATCGCTCTGCTACCACGACGCCATGAACGCACCGCACGATACGCCCACGAGCCCCACGTTTCCGTCTCGCCTGCCGAACGTCGGCACGACGATTTTCACCGTGATGAGCGCGCTCGCCGCGGAAAAAGGCGCGGTAAATCTGGGCCAGGGCTTTCCCGACTTCGCCTGCGATCCGCGCATCGTCGACGCGGTCGCGAACGCGATGCGCGACGGTCACAATCAGTATCCGCCGATGGCCGGCGTGCTGCCGCTGCGTCAGGCGATCTCAGAGAAGATGGCGAATCTGTACGGCCGCCGCTACGATGCGAACAGCGAAATCACGGTCACCGCGGGCGCCACGCAGGCGTTGCTGACCGCGATTCTTTGCACCGTCCATCCGGGCGACGAAGTGATCGTGATCGAGCCGACCTACGACAGCTATCTGCCGTCGATCGAACTCGCGGGCGGCAAGCCGGTCTTCGTCACGCTCGACGCACCCGACTACGCGATCCCGTTCGACCAACTCGCCGCCGCGATCACACCGAAGACGCGGCTCATCCTGATCAATACGCCGCACAATCCGAGCGGCACGGTGTGGCGTGAACAGGACATGCGCAAGCTCGAGGAGATCGTGCGCGGCACCAACGTGCTGATCCTGTCCGACGAGGTGTATGAGCACATGGTCTACGACGGCGCGCCGCATGAAAGCGTCGCGCGTTATCCGGAACTCGCGCAGCGCAGCTTCGTCGTGTCGAGCTTCGGCAAGACCTACCACGTGACCGGCTGGAAAATCGGCTACGTGGCCGCGCCCGCCGCGCTGAGCGCCGAGTTCCGCAAGGTGCACCAGTTCAACGTGTTCACCGTCAACACGCCGATGCAGATCGGCCTCGCCGATTACATGAAGGACCCCGCGCCGTACGTGGATCTGCCGGCGTTTTATCAGCGCAAGCGCGACTTCTTCCGCAGCGGCCTCGCGACATCGCGCTTCCGGTTGCTGCCGTGCACGGGCACGTATTTTCAATGCGTCGACTATTCGGCGATCAGCGACCTGCCCGAAGCCGAATTCGCCCAATGGCTGACCGGCGAGATCGGCGTCGCGGCGATTCCGGTCTCGGCGTTCTATCACGAGGCGCACGAGTCGGGCGTGGTGCGCTTTTGCTTCGCCAAGCAGGAAAGCACGCTCGCCACCGCGCTCGAACGGCTCGTGCGGCTCTAGCATGCTCCGTGCGATGTCACGAACGCGCCCCCGCTTCTTGTCATCGCGCTGCGCGGCATGGCGCTGCCCTGCACACCCATGCGCGCTCCACGACACCGCTGTCGTTACCTTAGGAGGTACGCGACGCCGCGATCCAGGCCTTGCGATCCTCGGTCACGCGCTGCGCCGCCGGGCGAGCGTTGATCGTCTTCACGTAGCTCTTCCAGTCGATCCCCGCCTCGAGCAGAAAATCGCAGCCGTAAATGGTCTGCGTCGTCATACCGATGAGCGGCAGGCTCACGTAGCCGGCGGCATCCGCGACGCTGAATCGCTCGCCGCACAGATACGGCGCGAACTTCGCGATCCGCCTGAAGCCGGCGATGTGATGCGTGAGCAGCTTCTCGACGCGCTTTTTCGTCGCGTCGCTGACCGTGCCGCCGAAAAACGCTTCGTTGTACAGATTGCGCGCCGTCAGCTCGAGATGCAGATCGACGAAAAAGATCATTTCGCGTTCCTTGGCGGCCTGCCACGGATCGGCGGAGAAGATCGGCTTGTCGGGAAAACGCGCAGCCAGATATTCGACGATGCACTGCGACTCGCACAGATCGCCGTGCTCGGTCTGCAGATAAGGCACCTTGCCGAGCGGCGAATGTTCGAGCAGCGCTTCTTGCTGGCTCGGCTTCACGAACTGCTCCTCGAATTCAATGCCGTGTTCAAGCAGCACGAACTTGACCTTGTTGTAGTAGTTGGAAAGCGCGAAACCGCACAGCTTGATCATCGGGTGTCTCCTTGTGTCATGGGGTGTGAGACCGTGCATCGAAGTTGAAGTGCACGACCGTGCTATTCTAAACAACCATGGAGTCGGCCATCACAATGAACTCTCGCAATTTCAGCATGGAGACCATCGGCATCGTCGGCACCGGCGCGATGGGGCGCGGCATCGCGCAAATTGCGGCGCTGGCGGGCCTGCGCGTGCGGCTCTATGACACCAACGCGGCCGCCGTCGGCGCGGCGCGCGACTATCTCGCGGAGACTTTCGCCAAATTGACGGCCAAAGGCAAGCTCGAGCAGTCGCGCTCGCTGGCCGCGCTCGCCAACGTGAGCGGCGTGCAGGCCGTCAGCGAACTGGTCGGCTGCGATCTGGTCATCGAGGCGATCGTCGAAAAACTGGAGGTGAAGCAGGCACTGTTTCGCGAGCTCGAAACCGTGGTCAGCGGTCGCTGCATCCTCGCGTCGAATACGTCGTCGCTGTCGATCACCGCGATCGCCGCAGGCTGCACCGATCCATCGCGCGTGGTCGGCTATCACTTCTTCAATCCGGTGCCGCTGATGAAGGTCGTCGAAGTGATCGACGGCCTGCGCGGCGACCCCGAGGCCGGCGACGCGCTGATGGACCTCGCGCGCCGCATGGGTCACACGCCGGTGCGCGCGAAAGACATGCCCGGCTTCATCGTCAATCACGCGGGCCGCGGCATGAATACCGAGGGCTTGCGCGTGGCAGGCGAAGGCGTCGCGAGCTTTGCGGACATCGACCGCATCATGCGCGAGCAGGCCGGCTTTCGGCTGGGACCGTTCGAGCTGCTGGACCTGACCGCGCTCGACGTGTCGCATCCGGTGATGGAGTCGATCTATCACCAGTTCTACGAAGAACCGCGTTATACGCCGTCGCCGATTACCGGCACGCGGCTAGCGGGCGGACTGCTCGGCCGCAAGACCGGGGAAGGTTTTTATCGCTACGTGGACGGCAAGCAGCAGGTCCCCGCCGAAGCGCCCGCGCCGACCAGGCTGCCGCAAAGCGTGTGGGTCAGCCAACGCTACCGCGACGCATACGACACCGTCGCGCAATTGGTCGGCAAAGCCGGCGTGAAGCTGGACGAAGGCGCGACGCCCGCCGCCGGTTCGCTGATCGTCGTCACGCCGTTCGGCCACGACGCGACCACGGCCGCGCTCGACGAAGCGCTCGACGCGAGCCGCGTCGTCGCCGTGGATGCTCTGTTCCCGCTCGTCGGCGCGCAACGCCGCACGCTGATGACCACGCCGGCCACGACGCGGGATGCGCGCGACAGCGCGCATGCGCTGTTCGCCGCCGATGGCATCCCCGTCACCGTGATTCGCGATTCGACCGGCTTCGTCGCCCAGCGGGTGGTCGCGACGATCGTCAACATCGGCTGCGACATCGCGCAAAAGCAGATCGCGACGCCGGAGGACATCGACCTCGCGGTCACACTCGGTCTCGGCTATCCGCGCGGGCCGCTCGCGCTCGGCGACGCGCTCGGCGCCACCGCCATTCTCACCATCCTGCGCAACATGTACAGCGTGCTCGGCGAGCCGCGCTACCGTCCGTCGCCGTGGCTCGCAAGACGCGCGCAACTCGGCCTCTCGCTCACGCAGCGCGACGCCGTCGACATCCCAACGGAGACCCAATCATGAGCGCCGCCCTGCTCGCTTCGCGCCCGGCCAGCAGCGAATCCACGCTGGTCCTCACGCTGTCGAACCCCGGCGCGCGCAACGCGCTGCATCCGGACATGTACGCAGCAGGCATCGAGGCATTCGATACCGTCGAGCGCGATCCGTCGATTCGCGCCGTCGTGATCACCGGTGCCGACGACTTCTTTTGCGCGGGTGGCAACCTGAACCGCCTGCTCGAAAATCGCGCCAAAGATCCGTCGGTGCAGGCCGATAGCATCGACATGCTCGGTCAATGGATTTCGGCGCTGCGGCTGTCGTCGAAACCGGTCATTGCCGCGGTGGAAGGCGCGGCGGCCGGCGCTGGATTTTCGCTCGCGCTCGCCTGCGATCTGCTCGTCGCCGCGGACAACGCCAAGTTCGCGATGTCGTACGCGCGTGTCGGCCTGACACCCGACGGCGGCGGCTCATGGTTCCTCGCGCAGGCGCTGCCGCGCCAATTGGCCACCGAGGTACTGATCGAATCCAAGCCGATCGGCGCCGCGCGTCTGCACGAACTCGGCGTCGTCAACCGACTCACGAAAGCCGGCACCGCGCTCGATAACGCGCTCGCCTGGGCCGACGAGCTCGGCGCGATTTCGCCCAATTCGGTCGCGCGCATCAAGGGGCTGATTGCCGCGGCCGGCACGCAGCCGCTCGCGGACCATCTGGTCACCGAGCGCGACAACTTCGTCGCGTCGCTGCATCATCGCGACGGTCTCGAAGGCATCACCGCGTTCCTCGAAAAACGCGCGCCGATCTACAAATAAGCGACGAGAGAGAGCCGCCCGACATGCCCGACTACCAACTGCCGAAACGGCGCCGCATCTTCCTGATGCGTCACGGCGACGTCACCTACTTCGACGATTCCGGCCGCGCGATCGATCCCGAAACCGTGCCGTTGAACGCGAACGGCCGCGAGCAGGCAAGCGCGGCGGGCCGCGTGTTCGCCGAGCAGCAGGTGCGCTTTGACCGCGTGATCGTCAGCGGCTTGCCTCGCACGATCGAAACCGCGCGACGTGTGCTCGCCGAAACGGGTCAGCAGATCGAACCCGAGATCGAGCCCGCATGGCAGGAGATTCGCGGCGGGCGGCTTGGCAGCATTGCTCCGAGCGATATCGAGGCGGCGTTTCTCGGGGTCTTCGACGGCATCGTGCCGGAGACCATGCGCTTTCTCGACGGCGAAACGATCGGCGAGCTGTTCGATCGCGTGCTGCCGGCCGTCGCGGCGCTGCGCGACGACCCGTCGTGGGACACCGTGTTGCTGGTGCTGCACGGCGGCGTCAATCGCGCGATCCTGTCGCACGCGCTGACGGCGGGCGGCCGCACGTTCTTCGGTCATTTGGCGCAGGCAACCGGCTGCATCAATGCGCTCGACGTCGGCGCCGCGCCGCGCGACTGGGTGCTGCGCACGCTCAACTATTCACCGCCGTCGCCGTTGCATCGCGATGTTCGCAACACCACGATGGAAATCCTCTACGCTCAATTTATTCGATACCAGCGTAGCTGATACCGAACCGGAGGAGACACATGGCGCCAGCCACGCAGACCGGCGAACCGGCAAGCAGACAGGACTACTCGGCTTTCGAGGGCACCCGCCCGGTCAACGAGCGGCAACGCTTCGACAACGATGCGCTCGCCGCGTGGCTGGCCGGACATGTCGACGGCTTCGAGGGACCACTTACGCTCGAGCAATTCGCGGGCGGACAATCCAATCCCACTTTCAAGCTGATCACGCCATCGCGCTCGTATGTCATGCGCGCGAAGCCCGGACCCGCGGCGAAGCTGCTGCCGTCCGCGCATGCGATCGAACGCGAATATCGCGTGATGCACGCGCTCGCCCGCAGCGACGTGCCGGTCGCCCACATGCTCGCACTGTGCGAGGATGAAAGTGTCATCGGCCGCGCGTTCTATGTGATGGAGTTCGTGGAAGGTCGGGTGCTGTGGGATCAATCGCTGCCCGGCATGACGCCCACCGAGCGCGCGGCGATCTATGACGAAATGAACCGCGTGATCGCGGCGTTGCATAGCGTCGACGTCGCCGCCGCCGGCCTCGCCGACTACGGCAAGCCTGGCAACTACTTCGCGCGCCAGATCGGTCGCTGGAGCAAGCAGTACCTGGCGTCCGAGACTGAGCCGATCGACGCGATGCACCGGCTGATCGAATGGCTGCCGCGGCATATGCCGGCCGAGACGAACGAGCGCGTGTCTGTCGTGCATGGCGACTATCGGCTCGACAACCTGATCTTCGATCGCCACGCGCCGCGCGTGCTTGCGGTGCTCGACTGGGAACTGTCGACGCTCGGCAATCCGCTCGCCGATTTCGCTTATCACTGCATGGCCTGGCATGTCGACCCGGCGCAGTTCCGCGGCATCGCGGGACTCGATTGGGTCGCGCTCGGCATTCCGGATGAAGCGCGCTACGTCGAGCGCTATTGCCAACGCACCGGCTTCGAGATTCATGGCGACTGGAATTTCTATCTGGCCTACAACATGTTTCGCATCGCCGCGATTCTGCAAGGGATCATGAAGCGCGTCGTCGACGGTACCGCGTCGAGCGCGCAGGCACTCGATGCCGGCCGGCGCGCGAAGCCGATGGCCGAACTGGCCTGGCATTACGCGCAGAAGGTTCTCTAGCACAAGGGCGCGTCCCGTTACCCATCATTCGCAGTTCCTTACCCGCGAGGTCCAAGATGAATTTCGACTACACCCCGAAGGTCCAGGCGTTGCGCGAAAGACTGCTCGCCTTTTTCGACGAGCACATTTACCCGAACGAACAGGCGTTCTACGCGGAGATCGCGCGCAATCGTCAGAACGGCAACGCGTGGGTGCCGACTGAACTGATCGAGCAACTCAAGCAGAAGGCGCGCGACGCCGGCCTATGGAATCTGTTCCTGCCGCAGTCGAAGCGTGGCGCCGGTCTGACGAATCTCGAATACGCGCCGCTGTGCGAGATCATGGGCCGTGTGCCCTGGGCGCCCGAAGTGTTCAACTGCAACGCGCCGGACACCGGCAACATGGAGACGATCGAGCGGTACGGCAGCGAAGAGAACAAGCGGGAATGGCTCGATCCGCTGCTGCAAGGGCAAATCCGTTCGGCGTTTTTGATGACGGAGCCGGAGGTCGCATCGTCGGATGCCACGAACATCCAGACCCGCATCGAGCGCGACGGCGACCATTACGTGATCAACGGTCACAAGTGGTGGTCGTCGGGCGCGGGCGATCCGCGCTGCAAGGTCTACATCGTGATGGGCAAGACCGATCCCGATGCCCCGCGCCATCAGCAGCAGTCGATGATCCTCGTGCCCGCCGACGCCACCGGCATCACTGTGCATCGCCCGCTCACGGTATTCGGTTACGACGACGCGCCGCACGGCCACATGGAGATCACCCTCGACAACGTGCGCGTGCCCGCCACCAACCTGCTGCTCGGCGAAGGCCGCGGCTTCGAGATCGCGCAAGGCCGCCTTGGCCCGGGACGCATCCATCACTGCATGCGCCTGATCGGTCTCGCCGAACGCGCGCTCGAATTGATGGCGAAGCGCTCGCTGCAACGTGTCGCGTTCGGCAAGCCGGTGGCGTCGCAAGGGGTCACGCAGGAGCGTCTCGCCGAAGCGCGCTGCATGATCGAGCAGGCGCGTCTGCTCACGCTGAAGACCGCGTACATGATGGACACCGTCGGCAACAAGGGTGCGCGCGGCGAGATCGCGATGATCAAGGTGGTCGCGCCGAACATGGCGTGTCAAGTGATCGACTGGGCGATTCAGGCTCATGGCGGCGGCGGCGTCAGCGACGACTTCCCGCTCGCGTATGCGTACGCATCTGCGCGCACGCTGCGTTTTGCCGACGGTCCCGACGAGGTGCACCGCAACGCAATCGCCAAGCTCGAGCTCGCGCGTCATCTGGATGCGGGCGCGGGGGCCGACGCCACCGCAAGCAGCGTCGCACGATCTATGCTCTAATTTTCGACAACGGCGGCGCCCTCTTTGCGGCGCCGCTTTGACGAACAAAGGAGCCAGGATGATCGACGTCTATAGCTGGGCGACCCCGAACGGCCACAAGATCCATATCATGCTCGAGGAAACGGGCCTGCACTACAACGTGCATGCCGTGAACATCGGCGCCGGCGACCAGTTCAAGCCGGAATTTCTCGCCATCAGTCCCAACAACAAGATTCCCGCGATCGTCGATTCGGAAGGCCCGACAGGCGCCGACGGCCGGCCGTTCGCGCTATTCGAATCGGGGGCGATCCTGATTTATCTGGCCGAGAAAACCGGCAAGCTTCTACCCACCGATCCGGCCGCGCGCTACGCGGCGCTTCAATGGCTGATGTTCCAGATGGGCGGTCTCGGTCCGATGCTCGGACAAACGCATCACTTTCGCGTGTATGCACCCGAGCAGATCGAATACGCGGTCAATCGCTACACCAATGAAGCGCGACGTCTGTATGGCGTAATGGACACGCAACTCGGCAAGACGCGCTACCTCGCGGGCAACGACTATACGATCGCGGACATCGCCGCCTTTCCGTGGACACGTTCGTGGACAAATCAGGGCATCGACCTCGATAGCTTGCCGAACGTGAAGCGCTGGCATGAAGAGATCGCCGCGCGGCCGGCGGTGGTGCGCGGAGTCGACGTGCTCGCGTCGGCGCGCGCACCGCTGACGGACGACAAGGCGAAAGAGATGCTGTTCGGCGCGACGCAGTACGCGAAACACTAGTTTCGAGCCGTCTTTCAGGCACTGTACGACCCGAACAGGAAGCGCGGGCGGCATGCTTGCCGACTCGCGCTTTTTCATTTCATCTGTGAAAGACGAACGCTAGAAGTAATGCCGCGTGATGAACTCTGCCACGCACACCGGTCGCTCGCTGCCCTGACGCTCCAGCGTCACGTTCCAGGCGAGTTGCACGCCGCTGTTGTCCACGTCTGTCACCGACTCGACCGCGAACTTGCCGCGCAGCGACGAACCCACGGGCACCGGCGACATGAAACGCACGCGATTCAAGCCGTAGTTGACCCCCATGCGCTGCTCGATCCGCACTGTTTTGCCGAGCAAAGCCGGAATCAGCGACAGCGTCAGAAACCCGTGCGCCACGGGCCCGCCAAACGGCGATTCGCGTTTGGCCCGCTCGGGATCGATGTGAATCCATTGATGATCGCCGGTGGCCTCGGCGAAACGGTTGACCCTCTCCTGATCGACGCTCAGCCATTCGCTGACGAGTGGCTGTGCGCCGATCAGCGCACGCAACGCATCCGCGTTGTCGAAAGCGGCGATTGCCGCCCCGGTTAGCGCCGCGCTCGCCGTCATGCCGCGGCTCCCGGACGACGCAGGCCGAACATGCCCTTCGAGCGCACCGTGATCACCGTTTCGCCGTGCTGATTGATGCCTTCCCAGCGGGTCGATACGATGCCGCGGTCGGGCTTGCTTTCCGACACACGCTTGTCGACGACGACGTTCATCATCGTGATCGTGTCGCCGACCCGTACCGGCCTGAGCCAGCGGATCTCGTCGATCCCCGGCGACCCCATCGACGTCGAATCGGCCAGTACCTTGCGCACAAGCATGCCCATCATCACCGAGCAGGTGTGCCAGCCGCTCGCGACGAGGCCGCGGAACGGCGATTCGGCCGCGGCGGTTTCGTCGAGATGAAACGGCTGCGGATCGAACTTCTGCGCGAACGCCACAATCTCCTCGCGCGTGAACGTGTGCTTGCCGATTTCGTGGCTCGTGCCCACTTCCATGTCTTCGAAACTGATTTTCATCGTGCACCTCTTTGTTCGTTGCAACCGGCCCGATCAAACTTCAGCGACGGCAAATCCGGGCAGCGTGGCAAACCGCGCGAGATGATGATCGACGTCGCCGAGCGTGGTCTCGATGATCGCGAGACGCTTGAACAGGTGCGCGGCCGCCACTTCGTTCGTCACACCCATGCCGCCATGCAACTGCACCGCCTGTTGACCGACGAACCGCGCAGCCTGCCCGACCCGAACCTTGGCCGCGGAGATTGCGCGACGGCGCTCGTTCGCGTCTTCACTCGCGTAACGCATCGCGGCCAGATACGTGATCGAACGCGCCTGATCCGCGTGGATCAGCATCTCGACCATGCGATGCTGCAACGCCTGGAAACGCGCGATCGGCTGGCCGAACTGCTGGCGCGTTTTCGTGTACTCGACGGTGGCGTGATTGAGCGCGTCGAGCGCGCCGAGCGCTTCCGCGCACAGCAGCAGCGTGCCATAGTCGGCGATCTGCTCGAGGGTTGCCGCACCCGCATGGTTGCCGCCGAGCCGGCGCGCGGGCGTGCCGTTGAATTCGAGCGTCGCCGCGCGTTGACCGTCGATCGTGCGGTACTCGGTGAGCTTGACGCCAGCCGCGTCACGCGCGACGACGAAAAGCGCGATCTCGCCATCGAGCCGTGCCGGCACGATCCAGTCGTCCGCCTGCGCACCGTGCAGCACGACGTGTTTGGTGCCGCTCAGCGTGTGCTGCGCCCCTTGGGCGCTTGCGGTCGTCGCGACGTCGAACAAATCGTAGCGCGCGTGGGGCTCGTGAAACGCCACGGCCAGTTTGGCTTCGCCCTGCGCCGTCCGTTCGAGCAGCGCGGCATCATCCCCGTCGCCGGTGCCGGCAAGTCGCAGCGCTTCGATGCCGACTGCGGTCGCCCAATACGGCTCGACGACGAGCGCGCGGCCGAGCTCCTGCATGACCACCAGCATGTCGATCGGACCGCCGTTGAAGCCGCCCTGCGCTTCGGGCACCGGGAGGGCAGTCAGCCCCAGCTCGGCGAATGCAGCCCAGTGCGCAGCCGAGACCCCCACCTCCGAGCGCACGACCTGCTGGCGCGCTTCGAAGCCGTAGTTCTTCTCGAGATAGCGGCGCAGCGCGTCGGCAAATTGCTGCTGTTCGTCGTTAAAAGTGAAGTCCATGGCGCGGCTCCTCAAAGTCCGAGAATCATCTGCGCGATGATGTTCTTTTGAATTTCGTTCGAGCCGCCGTAAATCGACGTCTTGCGGAAGTTGAAGTAATACGCGGCAAGCGGCGCGGCATCGTCGTCGCCGGCGAGACTGTGCTCGCGTTCGCCTTCGAGGAATGGCACATCGAACGGCGCAGCAAGCGGGCCGATCGCTTCGAACATCAGTTCGGTGAGCGCCTGCTGCACTTCCGTGCCCTTGATCTTCAGCATCGAGGCTTCCGGCCCTGGGCCGCGACCGCCCGTCTCGTTCGCCACCACGCGTTGCACGGTGACTTCGAGCGCCATCAATTCGATCTCGAGGCTGGCGACCTTCGCCGCAAACACCGGATCGTGCAGCAGCGGCTTACGGTTCTTGTTCTGATTCAGCGCGACGCGCTTGAGAAACGCCAGTTCACGCTTGGACGCACCGACTCGCGCAATGCCTGTACGCTCATGCCCGAGCAGATATTTCGCATACGTCCAGCCGCGGTTTTCTTCGCCGACCAGATTGTCGACCGGCACTTCGACGTCTTCGAAGAACACTTCGTTGACTTCGTGATCTTCGTCGAGCGTAATGATCGGCCGCACTGTGATGCCCGGCGTTTTCATATCGATCAGCAGGAACGAGATACCCTCCTGCTTTTTGGCGCCGCTGTCGGTGCGCACGAGACAGAACATCATGTCGGCATACTGGCCGAGCGTGGTCCACGTCTTCTGACCGTTGACCACGTAATGGTCACCGACGCGCTCGGCGCGGGTGCGCAGCGACGCAAGGTCGGAGCCCGACCCCGGTTCCGAATAACCCTGACACCACCAGTCCGTGCCGTCGAGAATGCGGGGTAGGTAGTGGCGCTTCTGCGCCTCGTTGCCGTACTTCATCAGCACCGGCGCGACCATCGAGACACCGAAAGGCAGCACGGAAGGTGCGCCGATACGCGCGCACTCCTCTTCCCAGATATGTCGTTGCGTCGCGTCCCAGCCGGGGCCACCGTATTCGCGCGGCCACGCGACCGCCGACCAGCCTCGCGTGCCGAGCAGCCTGTGCCAGCTTGCGAAGTCTTCGCGGGAAAGACGTTTGTGATTGAGAACCTTGTCGCTCAGCTCGCGAGGCAGATTCGCTTCGAGCCAGGCGCGAATGTCGGCGCGAAACGCGTCTTCAGCGGGGGAATAGTCCAGATTCATGCGTAGTGTCTCCTGGCCGCCACCACCCGGCCGCCTGGAGCCACCACGCTATTGCAGTGGTTCTTTCAGCGCAGCCGGGACTGGCAGCGGCATTACTTCGATGCCTTCCTCGACCAAGGCGCGTGCATCCTCCGGTGTCGTGACACCGCGAATGCTGCGCGCAGGCGCTTCGTTGTAGTGAATGCGCCGCGCTTCCTCGGCGAAGCGGTCGCCCACGTTCTCGATCTTGTCCAGTACCTCGCGCAGCGCTCGCATCATGTGCGCCTGCATGTGCTGCACGCCCGCCGGCGCCTTCGGGTCGGCCGCGCCGGACAGATTCAGGCGCGGTGCCGACGGCAAACGGCTCACCTCGTTCGCACCGCAGATCGGACATTCGACGAGCTTGCGGGACTGCTGCGACTCGAAGTCATCGGCCGAAGCGAACCAGCCTTCGAACCGATGGCCATGCGGACACTGTAAATCGAGGACCTTCATGTGGAATCAGGGGCTTGCTTGCCAGTTTAGCGCAAAATCGAAATTTGTGAACGGTCGTTCGTAAACCTTGCGGCGCCGCGCAGCCGCCCGTTGCGGCGGGGAATATGGCGCGGTGGGCGATTTTAACGCTTTACGGCATGTGCTGCCGAAGGTAGCCCGGCGCCTAAGCCGTACCGCGTTCGCTCTGTTCCCAGCCTGCTTCCCCGCACTGCTACGCCACGAGATCTCCGAGTTGACGGCTCACACGCGGTTCAATCTGACGCGCCTCCTTCGCCAGATTGATCTGCTTCGCCAGTTTTGCGACATCCGCGGCACCCGTCTCAATCTCATACCCGCCGCGCGCTGTCAGCCATTCGAGCACATCCGAAAGATGCCAAACCGACGCACTGCCTTCGTGGACCGGCGGCGGAAAGTCGATTGGATGACTCAGCATCAGCTTGCGCATGTTTTGCCGGGACACGCCGGTCATTTCGGCCACGTCGGTCAGCCCCACGAAGTCAGGCCCCGCCTCGACCAGCTGCGCGGAGGGCACCGCGCGTTTCACATGCTTGAGCGCACTGGTGACAGCCGCAAATGCGCTCGCGCCTTCGCGGGTGAAAAGCAGCCCGAGGCGGCCAGGTTGCCCGACGCCAACCGTGGCGTCGTCGCACCCCGCTTTGGCCAACCGCTCGACGATTGCGTCAGCATCGCAATCTTCCGCGACGAGGCGGTATTTCAAGGTGAACACATATTCCATACGTTACTCCTGTTCTTGTTTAGCCCAGGTCATTGCGATTTCTCTTAGATATTGACGAACCCATTAGCGCTGAGCCGTACAGTTGTCGACGATGCGCCGCAAGTGTCTCGCGTGATTGCCGGGATTCTTCGGCGTGCTCCAGACGCTCGATATACAGAACTCCCCGCAACGGCACTCGCCGTCCTCGTATGGGCAATAGATTTTTCCCCACGCATGACCTTTTCCGCCGCCCTGAACGCGCCAGCCGTGCTGCTCCGCGTGCGCCAATGCGACCTCGATCTCTTTCTTCCCGTGCCTTCGTCGAACCATCGATATCTCCAATGTAGCCGGTCGAGCATAGGTTGTCAAATGACAACCTATGCTCGACCTGAAATCAGATCACTCCGATGTCCGTCGTCAGTTATCCAAAACAAAATCGACGACAGATACCGTGATCGAAAGGTTCATACTATCTGGCCGTCGGCGTCACGACGAGCCGGCCAGAAGGCATAGGAAACGGCAGCTTTAAGCCCGAAGGAAACAGAGGAACCAATGGCAAAGCCCCCGCCGGTCATCGACCAACGGGGGCTTCACTGAGCCGCAACGCGGATCAGCTATCCGGCACACACGAACTTATACCGCTGCGGGCGCCTCCATCGGCCACGTGCCCGACAGCACTTTCTCGAGCCAGAATGTACCGATGATCGTCTTTACGTCGGTGATCTTGCCCGTGCGCACCCATTCGGACACCTGCTCCACAGTCGCTGTGAAAAGTTCGAGAAACTCGCCTTCGTCGAGCTTGCGCTCGCCCGCGGTCAAACCCCGGGCAAGATAGATATCAATGAATTCGGTCGAATAGGAAATGATCGGGTGAATCCGGGCGAGGTACACGTACTCGCGCGCGGTATAGCCGGTTTCCTCGCGCAGCTCCCGCACCGCGCAGGCCAGCGCGCCCTCGTTCGGGTCGAGCTTGCCGGCCGGATATTCGACCATCACCTTACCCATCGGATAGCGATACTGACTTTCGAGCAGCACGCGACCGTCATCCAACAAGGGAATCACCATGACGGCGCCCGGATGCTGAACGTATTCGCGCGTCGCCTGTTTGCCGTCCGGCAGTCGGACCGTATCGTACTTGACCGTCATGAACGGCCCTTGATGGACCGTTTTGCTGTCGATACAAGTCTCGGTTAGCGCGGCGTCGTGATTGGGAAGTTCAGCCATGTGCGGGACCTCGGACCAGCCAGGCGCGCGACGGCAGGACACCGTCAGCGGCGTTTGACGAGATATTGGAAGGTAAAGCCGGGAAAAGCGAACACGACGAACAGCGCGAACGTGATCGCATAGAACTGCCAGCCCTGTTCGAAGCGATTTCCCGCGCGCGCTTCGAGTAGAAAGCCCAGCGCGCCGACCACGAAATACAGCACGATCAATTCGGCAATCCGAAGCCAGGCGCTTTTCTTCGCCGTTTTCAACGGCACGGCGGCGAACAGGCGCTGATTCAGGAACGGCAGGTTGGCGCCAACCAGCGCCAACAGCACGATAAACCAGCCCGCAGCGGACATCAGAGCAGCAGCGTGTGCTGCATAGCCTGCAGACACGCGCGCAACAGCGGATCCGGCACAATGCCGAGCACCAACACGGCGACGCCATTGAGCGCGAGCAACGCGCGTGTGCTCGTGTCCGCCAGAATCGGCGACTTGTCTTGGGGCTCGTCGAAGTACATCAGCTTGACGATGCGCAGGTAGTAGAACGCGCCGAACAGCGACGTGATCACGGCGAGCACGGTGAGCCACGTGAGGCCGGCGTTCATCGTCGCCTGCAGCACGGCGAGCTTCGCATAGAAGCCGACCGCCGGCGGAATACCCGCGAGCGAGAACATCATGATCATCATCACGAACGCGAACACCGGACTGCGCTGGTTGAGGCCCTTGAAGTCCTCCAGCGTGTCCGCTTCGAAGTCTCGGCGCGCGAGCAGCATGATGACGCCGAAAGTGCCGAGCGTCGTGATCAGGTAGACGATGCTGTAGAACATCGCCGAGCCGTACGCGCTCGCGGCGCCCGTCGTCTTCTGGTCGACCACGCCGGCGAGCAGGCCGAGCAGCACGAAGCCCATGTTCGAGATCGCCGAATACGCGAGCATCCGCTTGACGTTGCGCTGCACGATACCGGTTATGTTGCCGACGATCAGCGACAGCGCCGCCAGAATCACCAGCATCTGTTGCCATTCGACCGCGAGCGGCAGCAAGCCCATCACCAGGAAGCGCAGACCCCATGCGAATGCCGCAACCTTCGGGCCGCCGCCGACCACCAGCGTCATCGCCGTCGGTGCACCCTGGTACACGTCAGGCACCCACATATGGAAGGGCACCGCACCCATCTTGAAAGCGACACCGGCGACGATAAAGATTACGCCGAACAGCAGCACGGTCGGATCGTAGTGGCTCGTGCTGATCGCCTTGAACACTTCGTTCAGGTCGAGCGAGCCGGTCGCGCCGTACAGCATCGAGATACCGTACAACAGGAAACCGGAAGCCAGCGCGCCGAGCACGTAGTACTTCATCGCCGCTTCGTTCGACGATGCTACTTCGCGACGCAGCGCGATCACCGCGTACAGCGATAGCGACATCAATTCCAGACCGAGGTACAGCGTCAGAAAGTTGTTGCCCGAGATCATCACGATCTGGCCCAGCAACGAGAACATGCCGAGCAGGAAGAAGTCACCGCGGAACAGGCCACGGTCTTCCAGGTAGCGACGCGAATAAACGACGGATACCGCATAGCCGAGCGACACCACCGCCTTCATCACGTTGGCGAACGGATCGATCACGTACATGTGATCGAAGAAGTAGTGCACTTGCGGGTCGAACGCATTGATCGCGAACCAGATCCCGGCGACGAGCGTCGAGAAGAACGCGATGAAATACGTGGTACGGCGACCCTCCTGGCCGACGAACGTGTCGTTGAGCCACGCGACGACAACGGCGAGCATCACCAATGCGTCGGGCAACAGAGCAGTCATAGGGGCGTTTTGCATGGTCTTAAATTCCTCCGCTCGTCGTTACTGAGGCAACGGCAGCTTCGATTGAGCGACGTGGGAGAGGAGGTTTTCCACGGATACGTGCATCACATCGGTAAAGGGCTTCGGGTACAGGCCCATGAACAGCGTCAGCGCGGCGAGCACTGCCAGCATGAAAAATTCGCGACGGCCGATGTCGAGCAGGTTCTTCACGTGGTCGTTCGCGACCGCGCCGAAGTACACGCGCTTGTACATCCACAGCGTGTAGGCCGCGCCGAGAATCAGCGTGACTGCCGCGCCGGCCGCGATCCAGAAGTTGTACTGGACGGAGGCCAGAATCACCATGAATTCGCCGACGAACCCGGAAGTGCCCGGCAAGCCGCAATTGGCCATCGCGAACAACATCACGAACGCCGCAAACTTCGGCATCACGTTGACGACACCGCCGTAATCGGCGATCTGACGCGAGTGCATACGGTCGTACAGTACGCCAATGCACAGGAACATCGCGCCCGACACGAAGCCGTGCGAGATCATCTGCACGATCGCGCCTTCCGCGCCGAGCTGATTGAAGATGAAAAAGCCGAGCGTAACGAAGCCCATGTGCGCGATCGACGAATACGCAACCAGCTTCTTCATGTCGGCCTGCACCATGGCGACGAGACCGATGTAGATCACCGCGATCAGCGACAACGTGATGACGACCGGCGCGAGGAAATGGCTCGCATCAGGCGTGATCGGCAGCGAGAAGCGCAGGAAACCGTACGCACCAAGCTTCAGCATGATCGCGGCCAGCACGACCGAGCCGCCGGTCGGCGCTTCCACGTGCGCGTCCGGCAACCACGTGTGCACCGGCCACATCGGCACCTTCACGGCGAAGGCCAGGAAGAACGCGATAAACAGCAGCACCTGCGGCGTCATCCCGATTTGCGTGTGCTGCCACGTGGCGAGGTCGAACGTGCCGGTCTCGTTGTACAGGTAGATCAGCGCGACCAGCATCAGCAGCGAGCCCATCAGCGTGTACAGGAAGAACTTGAAGGCCGCGTACACGCGGTTCGCCCCGCCCCACACGCCGATGATGATGTACATCGGGATCAGCGTCGCTTCGAAAAACACGTAGAACAGCATGCCGTCGGCCGCGCTGAACACGCCGACCATGATCCCCGACAGGATCAGGAACGCCGCGAGATACTGGCCGACGTTCTTCGTGATCACTTCCCACGCTGAAATGACGACGATCACCGTAATCAACGCGGTCAGCACGACGAACCACATCGAAATGCCGTCCACGCCGAGGTGGTACGTGATATGAAAGCGCTCGATCCAGTTCGCCTGTTCGACGAACTGCAGGTCGGCGGTGCTCGAATCGAAGCTGGTGATCAGCGGCAGCGTGACGAGGAAGCTCAGGACCGAGCCAATCAACGAAATCCAGCGCGCGGGGGCGGGGTTGTCGTCGTTGCCGATCGCGAGGACCAGCAGACCGAAGAAAATCGGCAACCAGATCGCGATGCTGAGAATCGGATAAGCGTGCATGAGTGTCCCTCGCCTTATTTGCCGCCGAGCGTTACAAACAGGGTCAGGAGCCCCAGCATGCCGAGAATCATGGCGAACGCGTAGTGATAGATGTAGCCGGATTGAAGGAAGCGGATCACGCTCGCGAACCAGCCGATAAAGCGTGCGCTGCCGTTGACGATGCCGTCGATCACGACCACGTCGCCTTCCTTCCACAGACCCCGGCCAATGGCGACCGCGCCCCGCGCAAACACGACTTCGTTGATCTTGTCCATGTAGTACTTGTTATCGAGCAACGTATAGATCGGGCCGAATGCGCGCTTGATGACAGCGGGCAGATCCGGACGAACCAGATACAGGAACCATGCGACCAGCACGCCAGCGAGCGCCAGCCACACCGGCAGGCCCGACACCGAATGCAGACCCATCGACGCCCAGCCCTGGAATTCTTCTGCCATCTCATGCAGCGCCGGATGGTTCTCGCTGATGTAGATCACTTTGTCGAACGCGACGCCGTGCTGGAAGAAGTCGCCGAACAGCATCGGACCGACGGCGATCGCGCCGATTACGATGGACGGAATCGCCAGCAGCACCAGCGGCACCCACACGACCCACGGCGTTTCGTGCGGCTCGTGCGCGTGGTCGTCGTGACCATGACCATGGTCGTCGTGGCCGTGCGCGTCATGCCCATGCGACGCGGCCTCGGCGCCCATCGGCGAGTCCGGGTGTTTGGGACCGCGGAAGCGCTCTTCACCGTGGAACACCATGAAGTACATACGGAACGAGTACAGCGCGGTCACGAACACGCTTGCGACCACCGCGAAGTACGCGAAACTTGAGCCCGGCAGATGCGAGAGCTTCACCGCGTCGATGATCGAGTCTTTCGAGTAGAAGCCCGAGAAGAACGGCGTGCCGATCAGCGCGAGCGAACCGATCAGCGACGTGATCCACGTGATCGGCATGTACTTGCGCAAGCCACCCATGTTGCGCATGTCCTGATCGTGATGCATGCCGATGATCACCGAACCCGCGCCGAGGAACAGCAGTGCCTTGAAGAACGCGTGCGTCATCAGGTGGAACACGGCGACCGAGTAAGCCGACGCGCCGAGTGCGACCGTCATGTAACCGAGCTGCGACAGCGTTGAATAAGCAACCACACGCTTGATGTCGTTCTGGACGATCCCGAGGAAGCCCATGAACAGCGCGGTAATCGCGCCGATGACCATGACGAAGGACAGCGCCGTATCCGACAGTTCGAACAGCGGCGACATGCGCGTGACCATGAAGATACCGGCTGTCACCATGGTCGCCGCGTGAATCAGCGCGGAGATCGGGGTCGGGCCTTCCATCGAGTCAGGCAGCCACACATGCAGCGGGAACTGCGCCGACTTACCCATCGCGCCGATGAACAGGCAGATACAGGCGACCGTCAGCAACCCCCAATCGGTACCGGGGAAGTTCAAGGCCGCCAGTTCAGTACGCTTCGCGAAGACTTCGCCGTAGTTCATCGAACCGGCGAACGCGAACAGCAGACCGATACCGAGCAGGAAACCGAAGTCACCGACGCGGTTCACGATGAACGCCTTCATGTTCGCGTAGATCGCGCTCTCACGCTTGAAGTAGAAGCCGATCAGCAGGTACGACACGAGACCCACCGCCTCCCAGCCGAAGAACAGCTGCAGGAAGTTGTTGCTCATCACGAGCATCAACATCGAGAACGTGAACAGGGAGATGTACGAGAAGAAGCGTTGGTAGCCGTCGTCGTCGGCCATGTAGCCGATCGTGTAGATATGCACCATCAGGGAGACGAAGTTCACCACGACGATCATCATCGCGGTCAGCGAGTCGACCAGGAAACCGACTTCGAGCTGCGTCTTGCCGATCGACATCCATTGATAAACGGTCGCGTTGAAGCTCGCGCCATCCATCACCTGCAAAAAGACGATCACCGACAGGATGAACGAAACCGCGACGCCGAGGATCGTGACCGAATGCGCACCCGCTCGCCCTACCGCCTTGCCGAACAGCCCCGCAACCAGGGAACCGGCGAGGGGCGCCAGCGGAATTGCCAACAGCAGGTTTTCATTGAGTATCGTGGACATAACCGCTTTTCCTGAAATTAACCTTTGAGCTGATCGAGATCCTCGACATTGATCGTGTCGAGACTACGGAACAGGGTCACCAGAATTGCGAGACCGATCGCCGCTTCTGCTGCCGCAACCGTCAGCACGAAGAAGACGAAAATCTGACCGTGCACGTCGCCCAGGTAGTGCGAGAACGCGACGAAATTAGTGTTCACCGCGAGCAGCATCAGTTCGATCGCCATCAGGATGATGATGACGTTGCGGCGGTTCAGGAAAATGCCGACGATGCTGATCGCAAACAGGATCGCGCCGAGGACAAGGTAATGGGCAAGGGTCAACATGATTTCTATCTCCTGTCCGCTCAGCTGTTCTTCGCAGGTGCCGAGTCGGCTGCTGCTGCCGCTGCAGCGGCTTGTTCCGCCGCGATCGTCGCCGCGGTCTTCTCTGAAGGCATCTTCACGACGCGCACGCGGTCCTGGGCACGGACCTTGACCTGAGCGCTGACGTTCTGGCGCTTGCTGTCCTTCTTATGGCTCGTAGTGAGCGCGATCGCCGCGATGATGGCCACCAGCAAAATCAGACCGGCGATTTCGAACGCGAAGATGTAGTCGGTGTAGATGACTTTGCCGATCAGGCGTGTGTTCGACCAGTCGCCCATGCCGGCCGCGGCAGCGGCCGTGTCGTGCAGCGCGGTGGTGGTCGCGCCGTAGCCGTGCCACAGGATCAGCGCGGTTTCGACCACGATGATCGCGCCTACCGCCGAGGCCATCGGCACAAAGCGTTTGAAGTCCTTGCGCAGCACGTCGAGATTGACGTCCAACATCATCACGACGAACAGGAACAGCACCATCACCGCGCCGACGTAGACCAGCACCAGCAGGATCGCGAGGAACTCGGCCTCCAGCAGCATCCAGATCGCGGCTGCGTTGAAGAACGCCAGCACCAGAAACAGTGCGGACGAAACCGGGTTGCGCGAGGTGATCACCTTCAGCCCCGAAACCACCAGGAGCAGCGCGAAGATGTAGAACAGTACGGTCGTGAATTCCATGATTACCGGTTCATCGTTAGGCCATCGTCAGGCATTGTTCTTTGGCACGTGTGGCTGGCAACAGCGGACGAAGCCGCCGAAACCGCCACACAGGTGCGCCGTGCCGCGGCGTTCAGGCCGCGGCGGTCGGCCCGACAGCAGGCCGTGTTACTGCTTTTACTGCCGCCATTACTGCATCAGCGGGACAGCGCTTCAACGATACGGTGCGTCGGCTGCCTTGTTGGCGGCGATTTGTGCTTCGTAGCGGTCGCCAACGGCCAGCAGCATTTCCTTCGTGAAGTACAGATCGCCGCGCTTCTCGCCGTGATACTCGAGAATGTGCGTCTCGACGATCGAGTCGACCGGGCAGCTCTCTTCGCAGAAACCGCAGAAGATGCACTTGGTCAGGTCGATGTCGTAGCGCGTCGTGCGGCGCGTGTTGTCCGCGCGCGTTTCCGATTCGATCGTGATCGCGAGCGCCGGGCACACTGCTTCGCACAGCTTGCACGCGATGCAGCGCTCTTCGCCGTTTTCGTAGCGGCGCAACGCATGCAGACCGCGGAAACGCGGCGAGATCGGGGTCTTTTCTTCCGGAAACTGCACGGTGACTTTGCGCTGGAACGTGTAGCGTCCGGTCAGTGCGAGGCCTTTCAGCAGTTCCGTAAGGAAGAAAGTCTTGAAGAAGTTTTGGATTGCGGTCATAGGTTCGTCCGCCCTTTATTTCCAGATGTTCAACGGCGACATGATCCAGAAGCCGACCACCACGAGCCACACCACGCAGACCGGAATGAAAACCTTCCAGCCAAGACGCATGATCTGGTCATAGCGATAGCGCGGGAACGTGGCACGCGCCCAGATGAACACCGACAACAGGAAGAAAACCTTGGCGACGAGCCAGACGATGCCCGGGACGAACGACAGGAACCCGAACGGGGCGCTCCAGCCGCCAAGGAACAGTGTTGCAGCCAGTGCCGAGATCACGATCATGTTGATGTACTCGGCGAGGAAGAACAGCGCGAACGCCATACCCGAGTAATCGATCATGTGGCCCGCGACGATTTCCGACTCGCCCTCCACCACGTCGAACGGGTGGCGGTTCGTTTCGGCGATGCCCGAGATGAAGTACACGACGAACATCGGCAGCAGCGGCAGCCAGTTCCAGGACAGGAAGTTCAAGCCGTGCGACGCGAAGAAGCCCTGCTCCTGCGAGCCGACGATGCCCGACAGATTCAGCGTGCCGGCCGTCATCAGCACGACCACGAGAGCAAAGCCCATCGAGATTTCGTACGAGACCATCTGCGCGGCGGCGCGCATCGCACCGAGGAACGCGTATTTCGAGTTCGACGCCCAGCCTGCCAGAATCACGCCGTACACGCCGATCGACGAGATCGCCATCGCGTACAGCAGGCCCGCGTTGATGTCGCCCAGCACCGCGCCCGCCTGGAATGGAATCACCGCCCAGACCGCGAAGGCCGGCACCACCACCATGATCGGCGCGATGACGTAGATCCAGCGGCTCGCCTGCGCGGGCTGAATGACTTCCTTGAGCAGCAGCTTCAGCACATCGGCGATCGGCTGCAAGAGCCCGGCGGGGCCGACCCGGTTCGGACCGAGACGCACGTGCATCCAGCCGATCAGCTTACGCTCCCACAGGATCAGATAGGCGACGCACAGCAGGACTGCGACGGCCACCACCAGGATGCGCACGAGCGCCCACACCGTGGGCCATGCCACACCGAGAAGTTGGGCGCCGCCCGAGTTGATCGCATCGAACAAGCTCATTTACGCCTTCTCCACCACCAGTTCACCGAACAGGCTGCCCAGCGCTGCACCGGCAGGCGTAGCCGCCGATACGCGGACGACCGTCTCCGCAAGATTCGCATCGCGCACGGCCGGCAACTGCACCGCTTGCTCGCCTTGACGAACGCGCACTGCGTCGCCCTCTTTCAAACCCAGTTTGTCGAACAACGCAGCCGGCAGGCCGACCGAGTTCGCCGTACGGGCCGCCGCGGTCAGATGCAGCGACTCGGCGCGACGCACGAGCGCGTCGGCATGATAGATCGGCACGTTCGCGAGACGCTCGAACTTGCCTTGCGCCGCTTTCACGGCCTTGCCGCGGGTCACCGCGACGCCGGTGCGGTTCGATAGACGCGAACTCAAATCGCCGTCGCCGAGCGCGGCCGCGCGCACTTCTTCGACCGTGTCGAATTCGAAGCCCGGCGCGCGGAGCAGGCTGCCCAGCACGCGCAACACCTTCCAGGCCGGACGCGTGTCGCCGAGCGGACGCACGACGCCGTTGAACGGCTGCACCGAGCCTTCCGCGTTGACGAACGCGCCACCCGTTTCCGTGAACGGCGCGATCGGCAGCAGCACGTCGGCATAGTCGGCGCCTGTCTGGAACGGCGACATCACGACTACCATGTCGGCTTGCTTCAGTGCGGCAAGCGCCTGCGCCGGATTGGCCGTGTCGAATTCCGGCTCGAGGTTCAGCAGCAGATAGCCCTTACGCGGCTGCTCGAACACTTCGCGCGCATTCAGACCGCCTTCGCCCGGCAGCGCGTTCACGAGATGCGCGCCAACCGTGTTGGCCGCTTCGGTCAGAAAACCGAGCGTTGCGCCGGTTGCCTCGGCAAGCCATTGCGCCGCGGCGTGGATCGCCGCGAAATCCGGATGACGGACCGCTTCGTTGCCGAGCAGCACGACGCGGTGCTCGCCGGTACTCAGCGATTTCGCGATCTGCTTGTGGGCGTTGGTCGGCTGCGTGCCTGCGAATGCTTCCGGCAGCGCGACGCCCTTCGCTTCGCCCACCGCACCGGCGACACCCGCGAGCGCGTCGAGCCATGCGGACGGCGCCGCGACCACGCGGTGCGCCTGCGGGATCATCGCGTCGTCGTTGGTGGCCTGGATCAGCGTGAGCGCCGAACCGCCGCGAGCGACCTGGCGCAAACGCGCGGCGAACAGCGGATGGTCGCGACGCAGATCCGAGCCGATCACGAGCGCAGCATCGACGTTCGACAGATCGGCGATCGCCCCGCCGAGCCACGGCGCGCCGGTAACGGGCGCCGAGAAATCGGACTGACGCAGACGGAAGTCGACGTTCGGCGTGCCGATCGCCTCGGCGATCTGTTTCAACAGGAACAGTTCTTCGACCGTGCTATGCGCGCTCGCCAGTGCCGCCAGCGCGTTCGCGCCGTGGTCGCCCTTGATGCCGTTCAGCCCCTTGACCACATAATCGAGCGCGGTCTGCCAGTCGGTTTCGACCCACTGGCCGCCCTGCTTGAGCATCGGCTTCGTCAGACGCTCGGGGCTATTGAGGCCTTCGTATGAGAAGCGGTCCTTGTCCGAAATCCAGCACTCGTTGATCGCTTCGTTTTCGAACGGCAGAACCCGCATCACGCGATTGTTCTTCACCTGCACGATGAGGTTCGCGCCGACGGAATCGTGCGGGCTGACGGACTTACGGCGCGACAGCTCCCATGTCCGGGCGCTGTAGCGGAATGGCTTGCTGGTGAGGGCTCCGACCGGGCACAGGTCGATCATGTTGCCCGACAGTTCCGAATCGACCGTCTTGCCGACGAACGACGTGATTTCCGCATGCTCGCCGCGGCCCAGCATGCCGAGCTCCATCACACCGGCGATTTCCTGGCCGAAGCGAACGCAACGCGTGCAGTGAATGCAGCGCGACATCTCTTCCATCGAGATCAGCGGACCCACGTTCTTGTGGAACACCACGCGCTTTTCTTCGCTGTAGCGCGACGACGACTTCCCGTAACCAACGGCCAGATCCTGCAGCTGACATTCGCCGCCCTGGTCGCAGATCGGGCAATCGAGCGGATGGTTGATCAGCAGGAACTCCATCACGGCTTGCTGGCCCTTCACCGCCTTGTCCGACGTGGTGCGCACGATCATGCCGGCCGACACCGGAGTCGCACACGCAGGCACGGCCTTCGGCATCTTCTCGACATCGACCAGACACATCCGGCAATTGGCCGCAATCGACAGCTTCTTGTGATAGCAGAAGTGAGGAATGTAGGTGTCGACCTTATGCGCAGCCTGGATCACCATGCTGCCTTCAGGCACCTCGACTTTCTTGCCGTCTATTTCCAGTTCAACCATGATGGTCAATCTTCCTTAACCCGTTACCGCTCAATCGTTCGCCTGTTCACCGCTCGCTTCGGGCGATGAATCCTGCGGTTGAGGTGTTCGTCTGGTAGTTATCCGTGAGCCAAACCTTGTTGGCCCGACTCATGCAGCCATCGTCATGCAGCCACTGTTTCGGGCGCGGCCGCCATGCCGGCATGACCGTCGACGAGGCAATGCTTGTGAGCGACGTGATATTCGAATTCGTCCCAGTAGTGCTTGAGCATGCCCCGAACCGGCATGGCCGCCGCGTCGCCCAGCGCGCAGATCGTACGGCCCATGATGTTTTCCGCGACAGAATTCAGCAGATCCAGATCTTCCTGGCGGCCGAGACCATGCTCGATACGATGCACGACGCGATATAGCCAGCCCGTACCTTCCCGGCAAGGCGTGCACTGACCGCACGACTCTTCGTAATAGAAGTACGACAGACGCAGCAGCGAGCGCACCATGCAGCGCGTCTCGTCCATCACGATCACCGCGCCCGAGCCGAGCATCGAACCGGCCTTGGCGATCGAGTCGTAGTCCATGTCGGTCTGCATCATCATGTCGCCCGGAATCACCGGCGCCGACGAGCCACCGGGAATCACGGCCTTGATCTTCTTGCCGCCGCGCATGCCGCCGGCGAGTTCCATCAGCGTCGCGAACGGCGTGCCGAGCGGAATTTCGTAATTGCCCGGACGCTCGACGTCGCCCGACACCGAAAAAATCTTCGTGCCACCGTTGTTCGGCTTGCCGATTTCCAGGTAATTCTGCGGGCCGATGGCGAGCAGGAAAGGCACCGCCGCGAACGTTTCGGTGTTGTTGATCGTGGTCGGCTTGCCGTACACGCCGAAGCTCGCCGGGAATGGCGGCTTGAAGCGCGGCTGACCCTTCTTGCCCTCGATCGATTCAAGCAGCGCGGTTTCTTCGCCGCAGATATACGCGCCGTAACCGTGGTGCGCATGCAACTGGAAAGAGAAGCCGGATCCCATGATGTTGTCGCCGAGGAACCCGGCACGACGAGCTTCGTCCAACGCTTCTTCAAAGCGCTTATAGACTTCCCAGATTTCGCCGTGAATATAGTTGTAGCCGACCGTAATGCCCATCGCGTATGCGCCGATCGCCATGCCTTCGATCAGGGAATGGGGGTTGAAGCGCAGGATGTCGCGGTCCTTGAACGTGCCCGGCTCGCCCTCGTCCGAATTGCAGACGAGGTACTTCTGGCCAGGGAACTGACGCGGCATGAAGCTCCACTTCAGACCGGTCGGGAAGCCCGCGCCGCCGCGGCCGCGCAGACCCGACGCCTTGACGTCGGCGATCACCTGCTCGGGCGCGATCTTTTCTTCCAGGATGCGGCGCAGCTGCGCGTAACCGCCGCGCGCCACGTAGTCTTCAAGATGCCAGTTGTCGCCGTTCAGGCCGGCGAGAATCAGCGGTTTGATGTGACGATCGTGTAAAGCCGTCATTTCGAAAGTTCCTCGAGCAGCTGGTCGATCTTCTCGCGGCTCATGAAGCTGCACATGCGTTGGTTGTTCACCAGCATCACCGGCGCGTCGCCGCACGAACCCATGCACTCGCCCTCTTTCAGCGTGAATTTGCCGTCGGGCGTGGTTTCACCGAAGTCGATACCGAGCTTCTGCTTCAGGTATTCAGCGGCGCTTTCGGAACCGCCGTCGGGACCGAGCTGGCACGGCAGGTTCGTGCAGAGCGTGATCTTGAACTTGCCGACCGGCGATGTCTCATACATCGTGTAGAAGGTCGCCACCTCCTGCACGGCGATCGCCGGCATGCCGAGGTAATCCGCGACGAACTGCATGAGTTCGGGCGACAGCCAGCCATGCTCGGTTTGAGCAATGGCCAACGCCGACATCACGGCGGACTGTTTCTGATCGGCGGGGTACTTCGCGACCGCGCGATCGATTTCTTTCAGGCCTTCAGCTGAGATCATTTTCAGACACGACTCTTTCAATTCCTACCGAACGAAAACCTGTCGCTCACGGCATACTGCGACAGACCCGGCGTTCCTTTGCTTGACGCGCGCGGCGGTGCGATGACCGCAGACACGCGTCGATGAATACGTCCTAGCGATCCACTTCGCCGAACACGATGTCCTGCGTGCCGATGATCGTCACTGCGTCGGCGATCATGTGGCCGCGCGCCATTTCGTCGAGCGTGGACAGGTGCGCATAGCCCGGCGCGCGAATCTTCAGGCGATATGGCTTGTTGGCGCCGTCCGAGATCAGGTAAATGCCGAACTCGCCCTTCGGATGTTCGACTGCGGCGTACGCCTCGCCTTCCGGCACATGGAAGCCCTCGGTGAACAGCTTGAAGTGATGGATCAGATCTTCCATGTTCGACTTCATGCCGACGCGCGACGGCGGCGCAACCTTGTGATTGTCCGTCATCACGGGGCCCGGATTTTTGCGCAGCCACTCAATGCACTGTTTCGCGATACGCGTGGACTGACGCATTTCTTCGACGCGTACGAGATAGCGGTCGTAGCAGTCACCATTCACGCCGACCGGAATGTCGAAGTCGAGCTTGTCATAGACTTCATACGGCTGCTTCTTGCGCAGGTCCCATTCGACGCCCGAGCCGCGCAGCATCGCGCCGGTCATGCCGAGTTGCAACGCGCGCTCCGGGCTGACCACACCAATGCCGACCAGGCGCTGCTTCCAGATCCGGTTGTCGGTGAGCAGCGTTTCGTATTCGTCGACGCACTTCGGGAAGCGCGCGAAGAAGTCGTCGATGAAGTCGAGCAGCGAACCCTGACGGTTCTCGTTCATTTTCGACAACGCCTTCGCATTGCGAATCTTCGACGCCTTGTATTGCGGCATTGCGTCAGGCAGATCGCGATAGACGCCACCCGGACGATAGTAAGCCGCGTGCATCCGCGCACCCGACACCGCTTCGTACACGTCCATCAGGTCTTCGCGCTCGCGGAACGCGTACAGGAATACCGCCATCGCACCGACGTCGAGCGCGTGCGCGCCGATCCACATCAGGTGGTTCAACACACGCGTGACTTCGTCGAATAGCACGCGGATGTACTGCGCGCGCAACGGCACGTCGATGCCGAGCAGCTTCTCGATCGCGAGCACGTAGCCGTGTTCGTTCACCATCATCGACACGTAGTCGAGACGGTCCATGTACGGCACCGACTGGATGAACGTCTTGCTTTCGGCGAGCTTTTCAGTCGCGCGATGCAGCAGACCGATGTGCGGATCGGCGCGTTGGATCACTTCGCCGTCGAGTTCGAGCACGAGACGCAGCACACCGTGCGCTGCCGGGTGCTGCGGGCCGAAGTTGAGCGTGTAGTTCTTGATCTCTGCCATGACGTTCTCTTAGTGTTTCAGACCGCCATAGCGATCCTCGCGGATCACGCGCGGTGTGATTTCCCGCGGCTCGATCGTCACCGGCTGATAGACGACGCGCTTCTCTTCCGGGTCGTAACGCATCTCGACGTAGCCGGAGACTGGGAAATCCTTGCGGAACGGATGACCGATAAAACCGTAGTCGGTCAAGATGCGGCGCAGGTCCGGGTGACCTTCGAAGACGATGCCATACAGGTCGAACGCTTCACGCTCGTACCAGTTGACCGAGTTCCAGATGTCGACAACGGACGGCAGGATCGGCATGTCGTCGTCCGGTGCGAACACGCGCAGACGCAGACGCCAGTTGTTTTGCACCGACAGAAGATGCAGTACGGCAGCAAAACGCGGGCCGTCGTAAGCGCCTTCGGCATAAGTCTGATAATCGACGCCGCAGAGGTCGACACACTGCTCGAAACCGAGCGCGCGGTCGTCGCGCAGACGCTTTGCCACGTGGAGGTAGTCGCCTGCCTTGACGACGATCGTCAATTCACCGACCGACTCGGTCACGCTCAATAGGAGGCCGCCAAAGGCCGCCTCGA
The DNA here is from genome assembly GCF_001865575.2 of Paraburkholderia sprentiae WSM5005. Lineage (NCBI taxonomy): Bacteria > Pseudomonadati > Pseudomonadota > Betaproteobacteria > Burkholderiales > Burkholderiaceae > Paraburkholderia > Paraburkholderia sprentiae. Next base: position 1,046,666 of record NZ_CP017561.2, on the reverse strand, counting down.
GGTTCGCTTTCAGGGTCTCGAGTTTGCTTGCCATATTGTGGAGGGGCGTTGGCCTTATTGACGGGCGATGGTGTTGGTGCGGCGAATCTTGGCTTGCAACTGGATCACGCCGTACACCAGCGCTTCCGCTGTGGGCGGACAACCCGGCACGTACACGTCGACCGGGACGATCCGGTCGCAGCCGCGCACCACCGAGTAAGAGTAGTGGTAATAGCCGCCGCCGTTCGCGCACGAGCCCATCGAGATCACCCAGCGCGGCTCCGCCATTTGGTCGTAGACTTTGCGCAGAGCAGGCGCCATCTTGTTGCACAACGTGCCGGCGACGATCATCACGTCCGACTGACGCGGACTCGGACGGAACACCACGCCGAACCGGTCGAGGTCATAACGCGCAGCACCTGCATGCATCATCTCGACCGCGCAGCACGCAAGACCGAACGTCATCGGCCACAGCGAGCCGGTGCGCGTCCAGTTGATCAGTTTGTCTGCCGTAGTGGTGACAAACCCTTCTTTCAAGACCCCTTCGATACTCATTTGCTTTCCACTCCAGACGGGGCGGCGAGCCTGGCCACCCACGCAAACCGGCGATTAATCCATCACTCCCAGTCGAGGCCGCCCTTCTTCCAGATGTAGGCAAAACCAAGCAGGAACTCGAGCAGGAAAATCATCATTGCCGCGAAACCAGCCCAGCCGATGTCACGCAATGCCACGCCCCACGGAAACAGGAACGCGGTTTCGAGGTCGAAAATGATGAAGAGAATGGCCACGAGGTAGTAGCGCACGTCGAACTTCATGCGCGCATCTTCGAATGCTTCGAAGCCGCACTCATACGGTGCGTTTTTCTCAGTGTCGGGCTTGTTCGGACCGAGGATCTTGCCAATACTGACCAGTGCTACGCCTAAACCGGTGCCCACAATGAGGAACAACAAAACGGGAAAATAGGCTGCGAGGTTCAAGACAATCCTCAATCGGTTGGTTCTGAGTGCCGTCAGGAGCATAGCACCACTGACGCGAAATCACTTCCTCAACGCGCATGACGTAAGCCCTACGGCCGTACGCCAGAAGTGAAAATGCCAGCCGAAGCGAAGCAAGCGGCTGGCATTTAGATAACATTTGGTGCCGACGGCGAGACTCGAACTCGCACAGCTTTCGCCACTACCCCCTCAAGATAGCGTGTCTACCAATTTCACCACGTCGGCACTATATGCAATCCGGGAAAACGACTTATAAAACCCGCGAATCGCTTCAAGACTTGAATTGTAACTTGTCTAAACAGATTGTTCAACGCACAAGAGGGCTTCGGCCGAAAATTTATTTCGGTACGCCCGTCGCCGGAACCGACGCAGGCGAAGCCGGCGCCGCGGGCGATGTCGCCACCGGACCCGAGCCCGCAGCCGGCGCTGAAGCCGTGACCGGTGCGGTAGCAGCCGCGCCCAGCACGCCTGCCGACGGCTTCACGTGGTAAGCACCAAGGTAAGTGAGAGCCAGCGTCGTGGCAAAGAACAGCGCTGCAAGCACCGCCGTGGTCCGCGATAGAAAGTTCGCCGAACCGGTCGCGCCGAACAGACTGCCCGACGCCCCGCTGCCGAAAGCCGCGCCCATGTCGGCACCTTTGCCGTGCTGCAGCAACACGAGTCCGATGACACCGAGCGCCGACAACAACTGAACGACGATAATCAATGTTTTCAAATACAGCATTACACTCACCTGAGTCTTTATTTAACCGCGCCGCACACTGCGTGCCGCGCGAAATGGAGTCATCCTCGCCGAGACGCTCCGCTTAACCCGCAACGCTGGTCGCGGCGGCCGCCTTGCAGATCGCCAGGAAATCCTGATCCTTCAACGACGCACCGCCTATCAGGCCGCCGTCGATATCGAGCTGACGAAACAGTTCTTCCGCGTTGTCCGGCTTCACGCTGCCGCCGTACAGCAACGGCACGCCCGCCGCACCCTTTGCCGTGAGACGTGCGCGCAGGAACCCATGCACGGCCTGCGCCTGTTCCGCCGATGCGCTCTTGCCGGTGCCAATTGCCCACACCGGCTCGTATGCAACCACGAGACGAGCCGCGTCCGGAGCCGACAGCTTCGCGAGCACTTCGTCGAGCTGCCCGCCGACCACCTGCTCGGTTGAGCCAGCCTCGCGTTCTTCGAGTGTTTCGCCGACACAGACGATCGGCGTCAAACCCGCTTCGAGCACACGCTGCGTTTTGACCGCGACCAGTTCGGCGCTCTCGCGGTGATACGCGCGGCGCTCCGAGTGCCCGACGATGGCAAACGTGGCGCCGAAGTCCGTCACCATCGGCGCGGCCACTTCGCCGGTATAGGCGCCATGCGTGAACGCGGACACGTCCTGCACGCCCCACACGACCGGGCTGCCTTCGAGCAGCGACTGAGCCTGCGCGAGATAAAGGCTCGGTACACATACACCAACGCGCACGTCGGCCGGCAACTCGCCGGAGCCCCGCGCCACCGCCTGCAACAACGCGGCGTTCGCGGCGAGCCGCCCATGCATCTTCCAGTTACCGACTACCAGTTTGGCTCGTTGTTGATTCGACATCGTCTCGTGTTGTCCTGTCTTGCCGGTCCCGCTTGGTGCGCGGACGGACTGCGCTCGCGCTTCGCTGCAGCCTGTTCCTGCGCTCGGGGCCCGCCTGTCGGATTGATCCGGCGCGCGCAAAACGCGCAATTTTACTGCCTGGGGTGGATCGGGTCAAACCGATGACGTCAAGCCTCCTGACCCCACGTCAACACGATCTTGCCGACGTGCGCGCTGCTTTCCATCAGCGCATGGGCGTCGGCAGCCTGGCCGGCTGGAAACACGCGATGCACAACCGGCTTGATGCGCCCAGCCTCGAGATGGGGCCACACGCGCTCCTTAAGTTGCGCTGCGATCTGTGCCTTGAACTCGATCGGCCGCGGCCGCAGCGTCGAACCGGTGAGCGTCAGACGGCGGCGCAACACTTCGTTCAGATTCAGCTCCGCTTTCGCACCGCCGAGCAGCGCGATCAGCACGATGCGGCCACCGTCGGCGAGCGCTGACAATTCGCGCGGCACATAACTGCCCGCGACCATGTCGAGGATCACGTCGACGCCGCGATCGTTGGTCAGCGACTTGATGACTTCGACGAAATCTTCAGTCTTGTAGTTGATCGCCCGTTCGGCGCCGAGCGCTTCGCACGCGCGACATTTATCGTCCGAGCCCGCGGTGGCGAATACACGGAAGCCCAGCGCGTGCGCAATCTGGATCGCCGTCACGCCGATGCCGCTCGAACCGCCCTGCACGAGCAGCGTTTCGTTCCCGCCGCCTTCGCCCTGGCCGAGCTGCGCGCGATCGAACACGTTGCTCCACACCGTGAAAAAGGTCTCGGGCAGCGAAGCGGCTTCGATATCCGACAATCCGGCCGGCACCGGCAGGCATTGCAGCAGCGGCGCGGCCGCATACTCGGCGTAGCCGCCGCCGGCCAGAAGCGCGCACACGCGATCGCCAATCTTTAGACCGAACGGATTGCTCTTCCCGTCGATCGTGCCGCCGACGATTTCGCCCGCCACCTCCAGCCCCGGCAGATCCGACGCGCCCGGCGGCGGCGCATAGCCACCCTTGCGCTGAAACACGTCCGGACGGTTGATGCCTGATGCCGCCACCTTGATCAGCACCTCGCCCGCCTTGAGCTGCGGCATCGGACGCTCCGCCAGCTTAAGGACTTCCGGCGCACCGAATTCTGTGATTTCGATCGCTTTCATCTGCGTCAACTCCAAGATTGGATTGCGTTGCCCAGCGGTTGTTGCGTCTGCCGTAGCGCCGCGCTGCGATTCGAATTCGCAACGCAATCCATCCTGCATGAAAAACGGCCGGCGCGCATGACACGGCCGGCCGTTTGTCCGCTACCGCATTACTGCGGAGTCGGTTCGCCTTGCGGCGCGTCGTTCAGCAACGCCTTCGCCGACAGACGCACACGGCCCTTCTCGTCCGTCTGGATGACCTTGACCTTCACCTGCTGGCCATCCTTGAGATAGTCGTTGATGTCCTTGATGCGCTCGTTGGCGATTTCGGAGATATGCAGCAGACCGTCCTTACCCGGCAGGATGTTCACGATCGCGCCGAAGTCGAGCAGCTTGAGCACGGTGCCTTCGTACACCTGACCCACTTCGACTTCCATCGTGATCGATTCGATACGGCGCTTCGCTTCGGCCATGCCTTCGCTGTTCGTGCTAGCGATCGTGACGACGCCGTCGTCCGAGATGTCGATCGTCGTGCCGGTTTCTTCGGTCAGCGCGCGGATCACCGAACCGCCCTTGCCGATCACGTCGCGGATCTTTTCCGGGTTGATCTTGATCGTGATCATGCGCGGGGCGAACTCCGACAGCTGCGTGTTCGCGCCGGCCACGGCCGTGGTCATCTTGCCGAGGATGTGCATGCGGCCTTCCTTCGCCTGCGCGAGCGCGACCTGCATGATTTCCTTCGTGATGCCCTGGATCTTGATGTCCATCTGCAGCGCGGTCACGCCTTGTTCCGTACCCGCGACCTTGAAATCCATGTCGCCGAGGTGATCTTCGTCGCCGAGAATGTCAGTCAGCACCGCGAAGCGGTTACCTTCGAGGATCAGGCCCATCGCGATACCGGCGACGTGCGCCTTCATCGGCACGCCGGCGTCCATCAGCGCGAGGCAGCCGCCGCACACCGAAGCCATCGACGACGAACCGTTCGACTCGGTGATTTCCGACACGACGCGAATCGAGTAGCCGAATTCGTCGGCGCTCGGCAGGCACGCGAGGAGCGCGCGCTTGGCGAGACGGCCGTGACCGATCTCACGGCGCTTCGGCGATCCGACGCGGCCCGTTTCGCCTGTCGCGAACGGAGGCATGTTGTAGTGGAGCATGAAGCGTTCGCGGTACTCGCCTTCGAGCGCGTCGATGTTCTGCTCGTCGCCCTTGGTGCCGAGCGTCGCGATCACCATCGCCTGCGTCTCGCCGCGCGTGAACAGCGCGGAGCCGTGGGTACGTGGCAGCACGCCGGTGCGGATTTCGATCGGGCGCACGGTGCGCGTGTCGCGGCCGTCGATGCGCGGCTCGCCGTTCAGAATCTGCGTACGGACGATCTTCGCTTCGATGTCGAACAGCACGTTGCCGACCGACGCCTTGTCGGCCGCCACGGTGCCTGCTGCCGCGGCTTCTTCCTCGAGCTTCGCCGAGGTCGCAGCGTAGACTTCCTTCAGCTTGGTCGAGCGAGCTTGCTTGTCGCGGATCTGGTAAGCGGCGAGCAGATCGGCTTGCGCCAGCTCCGTCACGCGCGCGATCAGCGCTTCGTTCTTCGCGGCCGGTTGCCAGTCCCACTCGGGCTTGCCGCCTTCGCGGACCAGTTCGTGGATCGCGTCGATCGCGGTCTGCATCTGCTCGTGACCGAACACGACGGCGCCGAGCATCACTTCTTCGCTGAGCTGCTGCGCTTCCGATTCGACCATCAGCACCGCGCGTTCCGTACCGGCGACGACGAGGTCGAGCGCCGATTCTTTCATCTGCGGACGCGTCGGGTTCAGCACGTATTCATTGTTGATGTAGGCCACGCGTGCCGCGCCGACCGGGCCGTTGAACGGCAGGCCCGACACCGCGAGCGCCGCCGACGCGCCGATCAGCGCGGGGATGTCGGCGGGGATTTCCGGATTCAGCGACAGCACGTGAATCACGACCTGCACTTCGTTGTAGAAGCCTTCCGGGAAGAGCGGACGCAGCGGCCGGTCGATCAGGCGCGAGATCAGCGTCTCGCCTTCCGACGGACGCCCTTCGCGGCGGAAGAAGCCGCCCGGGATCTTGCCGGCGGCGTAGGTCTTTTCGATGTAATCGACGGTGAGCGGGAAGAAGTCCTGGCCCGGCTTTGCGGTCTTCGCGCCGACCACGGTGGCGAGCACCACGGTATCTTCGACGTCGACGATCACCGCGCCGCCCGCCTGGCGAGCGATTTCACCGGTTTCAAGGCGAACGTTGTGCTGCCCCCACTTAAACTCTTTGACGATCTTGTTGAACATAGTCATTGCTTTTCCTCATCGTAATGCCGCGCGGACCGGAAGCGGCGCGGCAACGCCAGGGCCGGCGCCGCATGGGAAGAGTCGTGCTATGCCATTCCAGAGGGCCACGCACTGCGCGTGCGCGCGAACCGCTGGAATGACACAAAACTCTGCCCTGAAGCCCGGCCTTGTTCCTGTTACTGCCTGTTTTACTGCTGTCTTGCTACTGCTACTGCGCTGCCCGTGGACGCCGCGCGAACCGGCATACGCGGCGAATCACAGGCGGCACGCGTTACACGAACCGTACCGTGCAAAAACAAAATGCCTGTATCAGCGAAACTGACACAGGCATCTTGCTGAACGACTGGCCGATTACTTACGCAGACCCAGCTTCTCGATCAGGCTGCGATAACGATCCGCGTCCTTACCCTTCAGGTAGTCGAGCAGCTTGCGACGACGGCTCACCATGCGCAGCAGACCGCGGCGGCTGTGGTGGTCCTTCGTGTGCTCCTTGAAGTGGGAGGTCAGTTCGTTGATACGGGTCGTGAGCAGCGCGACCTGAACTTCGGGGGAGCCGGTGTCGTTGGCTGCGCGTGCGAATTGCGCGACGACTTCGGACTTCTTGCTTGCTTCAACTGCGGACATGTCAATTTCCTTGATAACTGGACAGGCGGTCACGGAAGAAAGGCCGTGCCGTGGGATACCCGTTTCACCATTTACTTTCACTGATTTCCGTTCGTGGCTGAATCGACTGAATCGGAACCCAGCCCAACAACGGGACGCGTATTGTAGCACAGGCGGCTCCGGCCGCGAACCCCGGGCTGGCACGGCAGACCGGGCGGCGGATGCGGCCGTTCAAGGGCGCCGCATCCGGCAGACCGTCGGTAATACCGTGCGCTCGGCCGGTAGCGCGAGCACCGTGCGGAAGCCGTAACCGGAGCCTTCGTTATCGAAGCGCACGCCGGGGGCGCCCGTCTTGTCCATTTGCATCACGTAAAGGGGCTGGATCAGTTGATGGTCGTCGGCGCGCATCCAGGAAGCGTGAAAATCGTTGTCGATACGGAAGCCCTCGAGCGCTTTCGCGACCACCGTCGGATCGGCGCTGCCGGCACGGTTCATCGCGGCGGCGAGCGTTTCGATCATCAGTGGCATGCGCAGCACCGGATAGTCGTCCTGCGCGGCCGGAAAGCGCGCGCGGAACGCCGCGTACCACGCGTCGGACGCCGCGCCGCCGACGTTCGGATGCCACTCGGCGACCGCCATCACGTGGCCCACGCCCGCGTCGCCGAGCGCGGCCGGTGCGCCGAGGCTGTTGCCGTAGAACGTGTAGAACTTCGTGTCGAGGCGTTGCTCGCGCGCCGCTTTCACGAGCAACGTCAGGTCGTTGCCCCAGTTGCCGGTGATCACGGCGTCCGCGCCGCTCGCGCGGATCTTTGCGATATACGGCGCGAAATCCTTCACGCGGCCGATCGGGTGAAATTCGTCGCCGACCACCGCGATGTCGGGACGCTTCGCCGCGAGCGTCGAGCGCGCGAGGCTGCTCACATCGTGGCCGAAGCTGTAGTCCTGGTTCAGCAGATAGACCTTTTTTACCGCCTTGTCACGTTCGATCACATCGGCGAGCGCGGCCATACGCATGCCCGCGTGCGCGTCGAAGCGAAAGTGCCAGAAGCTGCAGTCCCCGTTGGTGAGCGCGGGGTCGTCGGCCGAGTAATTGAGGAACAGTTCGCGGTTCTCTGGCTCGCGGCTGTTCTGCTTGTCGATCGCCCCGATCAGTGCTGCGGCGACCGCCGAGCTATTGCCCTGCAGGATGTAGCCGATGTGGCGGTCCGCGGCCGCGCGTAATTGCGTCAGCGCTTCCTCCGTGCTGCCCTTGCTGTCGAGCACCACGAGTTCGAACGGATGGGCGCCGTCGCCGAGCTTCACGCCCCCGTGCGCGTTCACCTGCTCGACGCCGAAGCGCAGATTGCGCTCGACCGCCGCGCCGGCGTTCGCGAACGGGCCGGACATGCCTTCGATCAGCGCAAGCTGGATTGGCGCGCCAGTGGGTTTGCCGGGCGGCAGACTTCCGGACTTGCTGGCGGGAATTACGCCCGGCGTTGCGGCCCGCGTGGCCGCTGGATTCGTGCCCGTCGCCGCCGGATTCGCCGCCTCAGCCGCCCCGGGTCCCGCCACTGCCATCGAAATCGCCGCTAGCGCAACTGCCGCCGCCCGTTGCCACATCGCCGTCATGCTGGTCCCGCCTGAATCTTCGAAGCGCGGATCATAGGCCGACGGGCAGCGAATAGGCAAGCGGGCGCATCCGTTACCGTTTCGAGGTGACCACGTTCAGGCCGCGCCATTGTTTCGCCACAGCGCGTGTCAAAATAGTGCATCTCGATGATAAGAACCGCTATTCAAACGCCATCGGAGGAATCCATGTCGAACCGCCACCACCGCTCGGCGGCCTCTACCACCGCCCCGGCCGGGGCCGGCCTGCGCCGCGCCGCGCTCGCTTGCCTGAGCCTGCTCGCGCTCGCCGGCTGCGCGCAGCCGTGGCAGCAGTATCAACAGGGAGCGGACGCATCGACGGTCATCGCGCGCCTCGGTCCGCCGCGCGAAACCTACGACCTGCCCGACGGCGGCAAACGTCTGATGTGGCCGACACAGCCGATGGGCGAAACCACCACCGCCGCCGACATCGATGCGGGCGGCAAGATCGTCGACATGCGGCAGGTACTGCAGCCCAACGAGTTCTACCGCGCGCAAATCGGCAAATGGACGCGCAGCGACGTGCTGGTGAACTTTGGCCGCCCGGTCGAAACGTCGTACTTCCCGATGATGAAACGCGAGGTGTGGACCTATCGCTATCTCGAGGACAACGTCTGGTACATGCTGTACAGCTTCTACTTCGACGACCAGGGCGTCCTGCGCCTCACGCAGAAGACGCCCGACCCGCTGCATGACCCCGATCGCCGCAGCCTGTTCTGAGCACTGAGCGCCCTGTTCAGAGGAAGCACTAAAATCTCGAAAAAGCCGCCCTTGATAGGCGGCTTTTTTATTCTTTAAGCATAAAACAGAATTTTACCCTGTTCGCGTCAACCATTTCGCAGAAGAAAGGTTATTGTAAACCCCGTTCGGGTACCGGCTCGCGATCAACCGCGCGGCCGTTGTCGTATCCGGTGCCAGGTCAATTGCCTCTCTGACGGAGTTGCTACGATGAACCGCCCCAAACACCTGCTGGTCGCCAACGTCGCGTGGGCGCATGAAACCGCGACGCGCAATCCCGCTTTTTTTCGCGACCTCATGCGCGGCCAGAATCCACGCATTCTGTGGATCGGCTGCTCGGACAGCCGCGTGCCCGCCGAAACGATCACCCATTGCGAGCCCGGCGATCTGTTCGTCCATCGCAACATCGCCAACCTGTTTGATCCTGACGACGACAACGTCGCGAGCGTGCTCGAATACGCGGTGCGGGTGCTCAAGGTCGGCCATGTGATCGTCTGCGGCCACTACGGCTGCGGCGGCGTGCGCGCCGCGCTGCTGCCGCCAGACCCCGCGCTACCCCATGTCAACCGGCGTATCGCGCCACTCTGCACACTCGCAAAAACGCATCGTTCGGAACTGGACGGCGCCACGACCGAGTCGGGTCGCGTCAACCGCCTCGCCGAACTGAACGTGCTCGAACAGGTGCGGCAGCTACGGGCCAGTGCGATCGTGCAGAAGGCTGACGCGCCGCCGCTCGTACACGGCTGGATTTTTGCGCTCGACGACGGGCGCATCAAGGTGCTCACCTCCGGCTATACCGCCGACGACGCAATGACCTGCACGACCGCCGCGCATAGTGCGGCGTAGCGAAGCGCATCGGCCGCCCCATTGGACCCTGGACGGAGCCGACAGCGGAATCGTCATCGACACATACCTGTTAGTCGCCCGTCGCCCTACCTCTCGTTCTTCGACATCATGAATACTCAAAGCTCTTTCTCCGCGCTCCAGCGCGACGTGCTCGCCGGCACGGCCGTTTTTCTGGTGGCCCTGCCGCTTTGCCTCGGCATTGCCCACGCATCGGGTGTCGACCCGTTTGCGGGGCTGGTGTCCGGCATCATCGGCGGGCTCGTGGTTGCCGCCCTGAGCGGCTCGCGTCTGAGCGTGAGCGGCCCGGCCGCGGGCCTCGTCGTGATCGTCGTCGACGGCATCGCGCGGCTTGGCGGGTTTTCCGCTTTCCTGCTGGCCGTACTACTGTCGGGCGTGATCCAGTTCGGCTTCGGCATGCTAAAGGCCGGCCGGTTCGCCGCCTACGTGCCGTCGCCAGTGATCAAGGGGATGCTCGCGGCCATCGGCGTGCTGTTGATCTTCAAGCAGTTTCCCGCCGCGCTGGGCCTGTCCGGCAGCGGTGCCGCCGTGAAGTCGGCGGCGGCGCTCGCAACACCGCTCGGCGCGATCTCCGTGACTGCCGTTCTCATCACGCTGATGTCGCTGGCGATCCTCGCCGGCTGGGAAACGCGCGCGCTGCGCCGCTTCGCTGTCGTGCGCATCATGCCTGCGCCACTCGCGGTGGTGCTGCTCGGCATCGGCGCGACGCTCGCGCTGAATCTCGTTGCGCCGTCACTGGCACCGGCCGCCGAAGGACGGGTCGCGTTGCCGTCGCTCGAATCGTTCGCGGCACTGCTGGCCGCGCTCGAGTCGGCAGACTTCGGACCCCAGTTCGCCCAACTGATCAATCCCGACATATGGCGTGTTGCGATCACGATCGCAATCGTCGCAAGCCTCGAAACGCTACTGAGCCTCGAAGCAGTCGAGCAAATCGATCCGGAACGCCGCCGTGCACCGCCCGATCGTGAACTCAAGGCGCAGGGCGTGGGCAATCTGATCGCCGGAGCGATCGGCGGGCTGCCGATCACTTCGGTGATCGTGCGCAGCTCCGCGAACGTGCATGCCGGAGCAAAAAGCCGGCTCTCGGCAATCGTTCACGGCGTCTTGCTGCTCGTGAGCGTGTTTGCGCTCACGAGCGTGATCAACCTGATCCCGCTCGCCTGCCTTGCTGCGATCCTGATCTTCACCGGGTTCAAACTCGCCAAGCCGTCCTTGTTCGCCGGGCTCGCGCGGCAGGGGTTCGCGCCGTTCGCACCGTTTATCGTCACACTCGTTGGTGTGCTCGTCACCGATCTGCTGATCGGTATCGTGCTCGGCATACTGTGCAGCATGCTGTTCGCGCTGTACGCGAACCTGCGCGGCCCGATCGTGCTCGCGCAGCATGGCGATCACTACCTGCTGTCGTTTCGCAAAGACGTGTCGTTTCTCGGCAAGGTTCCGCTCAAGCACTATTTGCAGCAGATTCCGGATGGTGCCACCGTCATCGTCGACGCGACGCGCGCCGATTTCGTCGATCATGACGTGCGCGAGCTGCTGGACGCGTTCGTCACCGATGCGCCGCGCCGCCGGATCAGCGTCGACGTCAGATATCAGGTCCGTGCGCAGGCGCGCGCAACGCGCGGCTGGTCGGTACGGCGCGCGGCGGCGGAGTAATTCCGGAATTTCGCGTCACCGCGCCTGCGCGATGACGGCAAAAAAAAGCCCCGCGTGCCTGGTGCCGCGGGGCTACTCCTTCGACCCTCACTCGAGATTGCGCGCTACCGGCGCGCCATGCTCCCGTTACTCCGAGCGCTGCGGATTCAACTTGTCCGCATTGGAATACAGCTTGTTGAGCGCCGAAAAATAGGCCTTCGCGGATGCCGCGACGATATCCGGATCGGTGCCCACACCGTTGACGATGCGTCCGCTTTTCGACAGCCGCACGGTGACTTCACCCTGCGCCTGCGTGCCGGTCGTGATCGCATTGACCGAGTAGAGCAGCAACTCGGAGCCGCTGCCCACTTCCGTTTCGATGGCGTTGAGCGTGGCGTCGACCGGCCCGTTGCCGCGCGCTTCGCCGGTGATCTCTTTACCCTCTATCGAAAACACGACCTTTGCGTGCGGCTGCTCGCCGGTTTCCGAATGCTGCGACATCGACAGGAACTTATAGTGCTCCTTCTCGTGCGCTTCCGCCGATTCCTCGTTGACGATCGCGATGATGTCTTCGTCGAAAATCTCCGACTTACGATCGGCGAGTTCCTTGAAGCGAGCGAACGCGGTGTTCAGATCGGCTTCGCTATCCAGCGCGATGCCGAGCTCCTGCAGACGCTGCTTGAACGCGTTGCGGCCCGACAGCTTGCCGAGCACGATCTTGTTCGCGGACCAACCCACGTCTTCCGCGCGCATGATTTCGTAAGTATCGCGCGCCTTCAGCACGCCGTCCTGATGGATGCCCGACGCGTGCGCGAATGCGTTCGCGCCGACCACGGCCTTGTTCGGCTGCACGACGAAGCCCGTAATTTGCGACACGAGCTTCGAAGCCGGCACGATCTGCGTCGTGTCGAGGCCGACGTCGAGTCCGAAGTAATCCTTGCGAGTCTTCACCGCCATGACGATTTCTTCGAGCGACGTATTGCCCGCGCGCTCGCCGAGACCGTTGATTGTGCATTCGACCTGGCGCGCGCCGCCAAGCTGCACACCAGCGAGCGAATTCGCGACCGCCATGCCGAGGTCATTGTGGCAATGCACGGAGAACACCGCCTTGTGCGAGTTCGGAATGCGCTCGCGCAGCGTCTTCACGAGTTGGCCATAGAGCTCGGGCACGCCGTAGCCGACCGTATCCGCGATGTTGATCGTGGTCGCGCCTTCGGCGATCACCGCTTCGAGCACACGGCACAGGAAGTCCATATCGGAGCGGCTGCCGTCTTCCGGCGAGAATTCGACGTCGTCGGTAAATTTGCGCGCGAAACGCACCGCGAGCTTCGCCTGCTCGAACACCTGATCGGCAGTCATGCGCAGCTTCTTTTCCATGTGCAGCGGCGACGTCGCGATGAACGTGTGGATGCGGAAATGTTCGGCGGGCTTCAATGCGTCGGCGGCCCGCTGAATGTCCTTGTCGTTTGCACGCGCGAGCGAGCAGATCGTGCTGTCCTTCACGAGACCCGCGATCGTATGGATCGCGTCGAAGTCGCCGTTGGAACTGGCCGCGAAGCCCGCTTCGATCACGTCGACTTTCATCCGCTCGAGTTGCTTGGCGATGCGGATCTTCTCTTCCTTCGTCATCGACGCGCCGGGCGATTGCTCGCCGTCACGCAGCGTGGTGTCGAAAATGATCAGTTTGTCGGACATGTGGGGCCTCCTCGGGAGTCGTTCGGATGTGGGACTTGGTTTTGGAATAGGACGATGGTCGCCGCCGCTGGCGAGGTAGGGCGATCACGATGATCGCGGCCGGGGCGGACGGAGCGCAAAAAGCATAAAGGGCTTAAACGAGGCGTGATGGCGCGGCGCAGCGAGCGGTCTCGCCGGCCCGGCAAAATCGGCCACGCCAACGCACTGATCCGACAACTATAACGGCATTCCAGCCACCGCACAATGCGCGCCGGTGCGGCCTGCGGCGCAGTCAGAAGCGAACTCGTTAGCGCGCGTACCAACGAAAAACGGCAGCCCGCGGGCTGCCGTTTTGGTACGTCGCCGCGATGCAGCGTGATTCAGATCGTCAACGGTCGTGCGAAATCGAACGCGCCGGGTTGGCCCTGCCGCGCACTGCCTGATACGCCCAGAACACATAGCCGGACAGACCGTACAGCACGAACAGACCAAACAGCATCAACGGCGGATCGGACGACACGAGCACGAACGCAACCACCACCAGCAGGATCACGCCGAACGGCACGCGATGCCGCACGTCGAGCGCCTTACCGCTATAGAACGGCGCGTTGGACACCATCGTCACGCCCGCATAGATGGTCAGCACGAAGGCAACCCACGGCAGCCAGACGAGCTTCAGCGGCACGCGGTTGTCGGTGGCAAGCCACACGAAACCCGCGATCAGCGCCGCCGCGGCCGGGCTCGGCATGCCCTGGAAGAACCGCTTATCGACCACGCCGATATTCGTGTTGAAGCGCGCAAGCCGCAGCGCCGCGCCCGAGCAATACACGAACGCGGCGAGCCAGCCCCATCGCCCGAGGTCTTTCAAGACCCACTCATACATCACGAGCGCGGGCGCGACACCGAACGACACCATGTCCGACAGGCTATCGAACTGCTCGCCGAACGCGCTTTGCGTATGCGTCATGCGCGCGACGCGGCCGTCCATGCCATCGAGCACCATCGCGACGAAGATCGCGATCGCCGCGATCTCGAAGCGCACGTTCATCGCCTGCACGACGGCGAAGAAGCCGCAAAACAGCGCGGCCGTGGTGAACGCGTTCGGCAGCAAATAGATGCCGCGTTTCCTGAGGAACTGCTGACGCTGCGCGCGCCGGCTGTCGGCGGCGGGCGATTCAGCGACCACCGGCTTGTTGCGGCGAAACGGACGCGGCAGCGGTCCGCTGCTGCGAGGTCGACGCGGTTTGAATGCGGCCATTCGGACAACCTCCTGTATGCCGCTTTACAGCTCGGCGAGGATCGTGGACGACGCCGACACCTTCTCGCCGATCGACACGCGTGGACGGCTGCCCACCGGCAGGTACACGTCGACGCGCGAACCGAAGCGGATGAATCCGTAACGCTGGCCGCGGGTCAGTGGCTCGCCTGCACGGACGTAGCAAAGAATGCGCCGCGCGATCAGCCCGGCGATCTGCACCGACGTGACCGTCTGGCCGCCGGCCATTTCGATCACGATCGCGTTGCGCTCGTTTTCGAGCGAAGCCTTATCGACCGCCGCGTTCAGATACGCGCCTGGAAAGTATTCGACCTTCGAGATTGCGCCGTCGACCGGCGAGCGCTGCGAGTGCACGTTGAACACGTTCATGAACACGCTGATTTTCAGCGCCTCGCGATTCGCATAAGGGTCATGCGCGGTTTCCACCGCGACGATACGACCGTCGGCGGGACATAACACCGCGTTGGCCTGGGTCGGAATCGGACGCGCCGGGTCGCGGAAGAACTGCACGACGAAGATCAGAATCAGCCAGAAGAGCCACGCAATGCCGAACCCCGCGAAGGCGTGAACCAGTAATGCAACGACGGCCGCGATGGCGATGAACGGCCAGCCTTCTCGCGCGATGATCGGATGAGGGTAATTCATGGATGGCTTCTGTGTTTTTGTAAAACCGTAGGATAGCAAAAGCCGCCCAGGGTTCAGCACCCTTGGACGGCTTTTTGACTGTTCCGGCCACCGCGCCGAAGCACCGCGCCGGACCTGTTATATCGAGACGCTTAGTTCTTCGACTGGTCGACGAGCTTGTTCTTCGCGATCCACGGCATCATCGCGCGCAGCTTCGAGCCGACCTGCTCGATCTGGTGCTCGGCCGTCAGGCGGCGACGCGATTGCAGCGTCGGTGCGCCAGCCTTGTTCTCGATGATGAAGCTCTTCGCGTACTCGCCGGTCTGGATGTCGGTCAGCACGGCCTTCATCGCCTTCTTCGTTTCAGCGGTGACGATGCGCGGACCCGTCACGTACTCGCCGTACTCGGCGTTGTTCGAGATCGAGTAATTCATGTTTGCGATGCCGCCTTCGTAAATCAGGTCGACGATCAGCTTGAGTTCGTGCAGGCACTCGAAGTACGCCATTTCCGGCGCGTAGCCCGCTTCGACCAGCGTTTCGAAGCCTGCCTTGATCAGGTCGACGGTACCGCCGCACAGCACGGCCTGCTCGCCGAACAGGTCGGTTTCGGTTTCTTCGCGGAAGTTCGTTTCGATGATGCCGGCACGGCCGCCGCCGTTTGCCGCTGCGTACGACAGCGCGATGTCGCGCGCCGCGCCAGACTTGTCCTGCGCAACCGCGATCAGGTGCGGCACGCCGCCACCTTGCGAGTAGGTGCCGCGAACCGTATGGCCCGGTGCTTTCGGCGCGATCATGATGACGTCGAGGTCGGCACGCGGGATCACCTGGCCGTAGTGAACGTTGAAGCCGTGCGCGAACGCGAGCGCTGCGCCCTGCTTGATGTTCGCGTGGACTTCCTTCGCGTACACGTCGGCGATCTGCTCGTCGGGCAGCAGCATCATGACGACGTCCGCGCCCTTGACCGCTTCCGCGACTTCCTTTACTTGCAGGCCGGCGTTTTCAGCCTTGCTCCACGATGCGCCGCCCTTGCGCAGACCGACCGTGATGTTCACGCCGCTTTCCTTGAGGTTCAGCGCGTGCGCATGGCCTTGCGAGCCATAGCCGATGATGGTGACCTGCTTGCCCTTGATGAGGGAGAGATCGGCGTCCTTGTCGTAGAAAACTTTCATGTCGGTTCCTTGGCTAGATTCGATGATTCAGAGAAATTCAGGTACGGCGAAATAGGTGCTGCGAGCCGGGGGATGCCGCGTTGCCCGGCCTTGCGAAACGCGGCGTCAGACCTTCAGAATGCGCTCGCCGCGACCGATGCCCGAGCTGCCCGTGCGGACCGTCTCTAGGATCGCCGTGGAGTCGAGCCCGTCGATGAAGGCGTCGAGCTTGTCGCTTGCCCCCGTCAATTCGATCGTGTAGGTCTTTTCGGTGACGTCGATGATGCGGCCGCGGAAAATGTCCGCCATCCGCTTCATCTCCTCACGTTCCTTGCCGACCGCCCTCACCTTGATCAGCATCAGCTCGCGTTCGATATGGGCGCCCTCGGTAAGGTCGACCACTTTCACCACCTCGATCAGGCGGTTCAGATGCTTCGTGATCTGTTCGATCACGTCGTCCGAGCCAACGGAGACGATGGTCATGCGCGACAGCGAACGGTCTTCGGTCGGAGCCACCGTCAAGGTTTCAATGTTGTAGCCGCGTGCCGAGAACAGTCCGACCACGCGCGACAGCGCGCCTGGTTCGTTTTCCAGCAGGACGGAAATGATGTGTCTCATGTTTCGCTTCTTCCAGATGTTGTGTCGATGCCTGCGAGCGGAGCGGCGCCGCTTCGCCCGCCCTCGCCTTTTGTGAAGGCGCGCATCGCGAAGCCGGCGCTGGAATTATCCAGACGCCCCGTCGTTAAAGATCTTCCGAACCCATGAGCATCTCGGTGATGCCCTTGCCGGCCTGGACCATCGGCCAGACGTTTTCGGTCGGATCGGTCTGGAAGTCGAGAAACACCGTGCGATCCTTCAGGCGCAGCGCTTCCTTGAGCGCCGGTTCGACATCGGCGGTGCGCTCGATGCGCATGCCCACGTGACCGTACGCTTCGGCGAGCTTCACGAAGTCCGGCAGCGCATCCATGTACGAATGCGAATAACGCTTGCTGTATTCGATCTGCTGCCACTGGCGCACCATGCCCAGATAGCGGTTATTCAGCGAAATGATCTTGATCGGCAACTCGTACTGCTTGCAGGTCGACAGCTCCTGGATGCACATCTGGATGGAGCCTTCGCCCGTGATGCACAGCACGTCGTCGTCCGGGTGGGCCATCTTCACACCCATCGCGGCCGGCAGGCCGAAGCCCATCGTGCCGAGACCACCGGAGTTGATCCAGCGGCGCGGCTTGTTGAACTTATAGAATTGCGCGGCCCACATCTGGTGCTGGCCGACGTCGGAGCACACGAACGCGTTGCCGTCGGTCAGCTCCCACGCCTTTTCGACCACGTACTGCGGCTTGATGATGTCGCTTTTGCGGTCGAACTTGAGACAGTCTTTCGCGCGCCAGCCTTCGATGTCCTTCCACCAGTCGGCAAGCGCCGCGCTGTCCGGGCCATGTTCGGCCGTCTGCAACTGCTCGATGAGTTCCTTCAGCACTTCCTTGACGTCGCCGACGATCGGGATGTCGACCTTGACGCGCTTGGAAATGGAAGAGGGATCGATGTCGATATGAATGATCTTGCGCGGCCGCGACGCGAAGTGGTTCGGATCGCCGATCACGCGGTCGTCGAAGCGCGCGCCGATCGCGATCAGCACGTCGCAGTGCTGCATCGCCATATTGGCTTCGTACGTGCCGTGCATGCCGAGCATGCCGAGGAATTTCTTGTCGCTCGAGCGGTAGCCGCCCAGACCCATCAGCGTATTGGTGACCGGATAGCCGAGCAGATCGGCGAACTGGTTCAGCTCGCGCGACGCGTCCGCGAGCACGATGCCGCCGCCGGTGTAGATATATGGGCGCTTCGCCGACAGCAGCAGTGACACCGCCTTGCGGATCTGACCGGAGTGGCCCTTCGTGACCGGGTTGTATGAGCGCAGCGACACGCTCTTGATCGGCTCGTACTGGCAGGGCGTCTTGGACACGTCCTTCGGAATGTCGATCAGCACTGGGCCGGGACGGCCGGTACGGGCGATGTAGAAAGCTTTCTTGACGGTCGCGGCGAGATCACGCACGTCTTTCACGAGAAAGTTGTGCTTTACGCAGGGACGCGTGATCCCGACCGTGTCGCATTCCTGGAATGCATCCTGACCGATCGCGGCAGTCGGCACCTGGCCGCTGATCACGACCAGCGGGATCGAATCCATGTAGGCGGTGGCGATGCCGGTCACCGCATTGGTGACGCCGGGGCCGGAGGTCACGAGACACACGCCGACCTTGCCGGTGGAGCGCGCGTAGGCGTCGGCAGCGTGTACGGCGGCCTGTTCGTGGCGCACGAGCACGTGCTGGAACTTGTCCTGCTTGTACAGCTCGTCGTAGATGTAGAGTACCGAGCCGCCGGGATAGCCCCAGATGAACTCGACGTCTTCGTCGGCCAGTGCCTTCATGAGCACGGTGGCGCCGATAGAGTCTGCTTCGTGATGAGGGGTCGTATCCGACGTGGAGAATTCCGCGCTGGGCATATTCATTGATTGACCTTTCGAATTTTCGGCAAAAAATTGATCGGGTGCTCTCTGCCGGGCTCGTGACTCGGGTTCAAGCGGCGCGTCCAGTTGACAGGCGGGCTTCTTGGGCC
The DNA here is from genome assembly GCF_001865575.2 of Paraburkholderia sprentiae WSM5005. NCBI lineage: Bacteria > Pseudomonadati > Pseudomonadota > Betaproteobacteria > Burkholderiales > Burkholderiaceae > Paraburkholderia > Paraburkholderia sprentiae. The sequence goes on along the minus strand of NZ_CP017561.2, from coordinate 1,027,848 downwards.
ACACCTCAATTGAGACAACTCACTTATGTTGCGAACCAGCGACGATAGCGGCTGCCACGCTCGCGGTCAAGCAAATATTGCCTTTCGGGGTTGCGCGCCGGGGGACGCGATCCGGTGGAATGTCGACCGTCATGCAAATGCAAGCTCGAGCAGGTTTCGCCCCAATCGGCGCAAAAGTTTGTTAGCATCCGCGAGTTTTGCGACTTTTTCGACCGATTACGCGCACGCTTGCTGCGCCGACCCCCACACGGATGGCATCAGACAAGGAACTCGCCGATTTTCTGGCGGGCGTCGAAAGGCGCGCGTTCAAGCAGACGGTCTACGCCGTGCGGGACGACGATGCGTCCCTCGACATCGTGCAGGACGCGATGATCAAGCTCGCCGAGAAATACGGCGACCGTCCGGCTGCCGAGCTACCGCTGCTGTTTCAGCGTATTCTGCAGAATGCGACGCACGACCACTTCCGTCGTGCCAAAGTGCGCAACACATGGGTTAGCCTGTTCTCGTCGCTCGGCAATACCGACGACGACGAATTCGATCCGCTGGAAACCTTGGCGGCCGAGGGTGGTTCGGCCGGCGCGGAGAGCAACGAACAGAAGCTCGAACGCGAGCAGGTCCTGCAGTTGATCGACGACGAGATCCAGAAATTACCCGCACGTCAACGGGAGGCGTTTCTCATGCGTTATTGGGAGGATATGGATGTCGCCGAGACTGCCGCCGCAATGGGCTGCTCCGAAGGCAGCGTGAAAACGCACTGCTCGCGGGCCACCCACACGCTGGCGCAAGCGCTCAAGGCGAAAGGAATTACGCTATGAGCTCCCTCGAAAACACAGAACTCGAGTTTGCGCGTCAACTGCGCCGCGCGCTCGATGAGAACACCGCCAGCCTCCCGCCCGCCACCGTCGACCGGCTTGCCGCCGCGCGTCGGGCCGCGCTCGCTCGCAAGAAGCCCGAAGCCGTCAGCGCGCCGGTGTTCGCACCCGTGCTCGCGGGCATGCCGCCCGGGATGGTGGGACTGCCGCAAGATGGCTTGGAGCCGCGCCGACGCTGGCCGCTGCGCCGCTTCGCGCTCGCGTGGCCGCTCGCGGCGCTGGTCGTGAGCCTGATCGGCATCGCGTACTGGGAAGACCACCAGCGCACCGCCGAACTCGCCGATATCGATGCGGCCATGCTAAGCGACGACCTGCCGCTCAATGCCTATCTCGACCACGGCTTCAACGCGTATCTTTCACGCGCCCACTGAGCGGGAGATTCCTCGGGTGAGTTACAAGCGCGGCCTGGCCGTTGTTTTCGGATGTACGATCGCGGCCCTGGTGTCGTTTGCCGCGACGTATCCGCGCTTTCACCCGAGCCCGTTGCCGGCGGGCAATCCGCCGCCCGGCGTAACCGTCGCCGCGCCCGCCCCCGCACTGTCCGTCGAATTACCCGCCCTGCCGGGCAGCAATAGCCCGCTCGCGTGGTCGCGCCTGAGCGCGGCCGACCATGCCGCGCTCGCGCCCTTCGCCTCTCAGTGGGATTCCTTTAGCGACGAACGCAAGCGCAAATGGATCAAGATCGTATCGAGATTCGCGAAGATGTCGCCCGATGCGCAAAAGCGCCTGCACGAGCGCATGACCCAATGGGTGCGCATGACGCCCGAGCAGCGCCGCGTCGCGCGCGAGAACTACCAGCTTTCGAAGGAACTGCCGCGCGAAGCGCGCCAGAACGCGTGGAAAGCGTACCAACAGTTGCCCGAGGAAACGAAGGAGCGGCTCGCCGCCAGTGAGCGCAAGCGCCGCCCTAGCGTCGTCAGCGCGCCGCCGTCGGCCCGCAACGAGATCAAGGGCATCGACCGCCTCGTGAACGCGCGCGAGCACGGCTTGGGCGCCAGCGGCGCCGCGGCTGCGAGCCCCGCGGCGGCCGCCTCGGCACCGGCCGCGGCCCCGCTGCCGTCGTCGAACGCGATGCCTGCGGCCGGAAGCTTCGTGCCGGCGACGCCGCTGCCCGTGTCGCCGGCAGAAGCGCCGGCGATCTTCCACGGCTCCTGATTCCGATCCTGAGCCCGTTACGTGTCCCAGCCGCTCGCCACCCCGACCCTGCCCGCCGCCGCACCCGGCGGCACGACGCCCACCGTCCGGCGACGGCTGGCGGCGCTACTCTACGAAGCGGTCATTCTGTTCGGCGTCGTGTTCCTCGCCGGCTATCTGTTCAGCACGCTGACGCAGCAGCGTAACGGGCTCGCGCACCACAATCTGCTCGCCGCCTGGATTGGCGTCGTGGTCGGGGTGTACTTCGTCTGGTTCTGGACGCATGGTGGCCAGACGCTGCCGATGAAAACCTGGCGGTTACGAGTGGTCGGCGCTGATGGTGCGCCGGTTTCAGTTGGGCGGGCGATTGGGCGGTATGTGTTCGCGTGGTTGTGGTTTTTGCCGCCGCTGGCGTTGCATCCGATGCTTGGGCTGCGGGTGCCGCAGACGCTTGTTGTTGCGGGTGTCTGGTTCGTGGTGTGGGCGGCGAGTGGACGGTTCGATCCGCAGCGGCGGTTTTTACATGATCGGCTTGCGGGGACGCGGGTAGTGGCGGTTTTGCGCTGAGCGCGCGTGGGTCTGCGGTTGCGTTGTCTCCCCGGGCTGGGGGGCGCTCCTGGTCCTGTTCTGTGGGGTTGTTGGCCTTTCCTTGATTTGTTGTCGGTCTATTAGCGTTGCCCCTGTGCGGGGCGGCACTCACTTTCTTTGCTGCTGCAAAGAAAGTAAGCAAAGAAGACAGCTCACACCGCAAATTCTTAAGCGGGTCCCTCGGTCCGCCTCCGGCAGTGGTGCATCTGGAATCCGCGCTCCCGCACGTTCGGCGCTTGTGACAAGGCAGTCATTCTTGCGGCGGCGCTGCGCGCGCCGAAACCCCGTTCCAAAACCATCGGTCGGTTTCCCTGGCAGACCCGTCCACGACGCACGCAGTGCGGAGTGGGAAGGATGACGGCTTTGTCACCAGGGTGAAATGTGCGGGGGCACCGACTCCAGATGCACCACTACCCCTTCCAAGCCAAGGGACCCGCTTAAGAGCTGGCGGTGTAAAGCTGTCTTCTTTGCCTACTTTCTTTGCAGCAGCAAAGAAAGTAGGTGCCGCCCCGCACAGGGGCAACGCCAATAGACCGACAACAAATCAAGGAAAGGCCAACAAGGCCAGAACAACGAAAAAACAGACCCCGCCAAGCCCCCCGTAATAAGAACTTCTCATGACTGTCACGCCGCAGTCACGCGCGCCCGGCCCAATACGGGCACCGCCACTCGACGCGTGAGCCATGGACCCCAATACGTCCGCGACTTCCCTGTTTCGTCAAACCGGCCCGAGCGTCGACCCAGTCGCGTTCCGGCCCGCCCCAGGTTCTACGCATCACGGCCTGCCGCTGCCCGCGACGCCGTCACTGGATGCCCACGCCGACCATCACGACGACAGCCACGAGGATCCGCATCGCTATCGCACGATCTGGCTCTCCGACATCCACCTCGGCTCCAGCGGCTGCCAGGCAGGCTATCTGCTCGACTTTCTGCGCCATAACGAATCCGAGTACCTGTACCTCGTCGGCGACATCATCGACGGCTGGCAGTTGAAGAAGGGCTGGTACTGGCCCCAGGCGCACAACGACGTCGTGCAGAAAGTGCTGCGCAAGGCGCGCAAAGGCACCCAGGTCATCTACGTGCCCGGCAACCACGACGAAGCCGCGCGCCAGTTCTGCGACCTCGCGTTCGGCGACATCCACGTGCGCGGTGAAGCGTTTCACACGACGCTCGCCGGCAAGCGCCTGTGGATCGTGCACGGCGATCTGTTCGACGGCGTGATCCAGCACGCGAAATGGCTCGCCTATCTCGGCGACACGCTCTACACGATGATTCTCGTGCTGAACCGCTGGTTCAACCGGATCCGCAGCAAGCTCGGCTTTCCGTACTGGTCGCTGTCGCAATACCTGAAGCATCAGGTCAAGAACGCCGTCAATTTCATCTCGTCGTTCGAACGGGTGATGACCGACGAAGCGCGTCGCCGCGGCTGCGACGGCGTCGTCTGCGGGCACATCCACAAGGCCGAGATGCGCGAGATCGACGGCGTGCTCTATTGCAACGATGGCGATTGGGTCGAGAGTCTGTCGGCGCTCGTCGAGACCTATGAAGGCGAGCTCAAGGTGATCTTCTGGACCGCGCTGCGCGCGCCCCAGGCGGGCACGCAAAAAGCCCGCGCCACTGCCTGAGCACGTCCACTCTCCACTTCCACAGGGCCGCAGCGATGAACAACGCGATGAAGATCATGATCGTCACCGACGCATGGGAGCCGCAGGTCAACGGCGTCGTGCGCACGCTGAAGAACACCCGGCGCGAACTCACCGCGCTCGGCCATCAGGTCGACCTGCTGACGCCGCTCGAATTCCGCACCATCCCTTGCCCGACTTATCCGGAGATACGCCTGTCGCTGCTGCCGCGCGGCCGGCTGCGCGAGCGCATCGATCGTTTCGCGCCCGACGCGTTGCACATTGCGACCGAAGGTCCGCTCGGCATGGGCGCGCGCGCATATGCGCTGGAGCACAAGCTGCCGTTCACGACCGCGTATCACACGCGCTTTCCCGAATACGTGCAGGCGCGCTTTCGTATCCCGCTCGCGGCAACCTACAAGTTTCTGCACTGGTTCCACAAGCCGTCGCTCGCGGTGATGGCGCCGACGCCCGTCGTCAAGCAGGACCTCGAGAAGTTCGGTTTCACGAACGTCGTGCTGTGGACGCGCGGCGTCGATCTCGAGATCTTCCGCCCGATGGACTCGAAGGTACTCAACACCGCGCGGCCGATCTTCCTGTACGTCGGGCGCGTGGCGGTCGAAAAAAACGTCGAGGCATTTTTGCAGCTCGACCTGCCCGGCTCGAAGTGGGTCGCGGGCGAGGGTCCGGCACTGGCCGAGCTGAAGTCGCGCTATCCGCAGGTCAACTATCTGGGCGTGCTGTCGCAGGCCGAACTCGCGAAAGTCTACGCGGCCGCCGACGTCTTCGTGTTTCCGAGCCGCACCGATACGTTCGGGCTGGTGCTGCTCGAAGCGCTCGCATGCGGCACGCCGGTGGCCGCCTATCCGGTCACCGGCCCGATCGACGTGCTCGGCGACGGCGGCGCCGGCGCGATGCATGAGGATCTGCGCGAAGCCTGCCTCGAAGCATTGAAGATCGATCGATCGGAGGCGCGCGCGTGGGCCGAGCGCTTCTCGTGGGCGGCGGCGTCCGCGCAATTCGCCGCGCATCTGAAGCCGCTGCGCGGCGCGACGTATCGCGAGGAGAGCGCCGCCGCGTAATGCGGGGCGCGCGGAGCCAGACATGCGAAGCAGTCGATCCAGCGCCGAAGGCGCGTCAAACGGCGCGCTACGCGCCTTCAAGTCCGCCCGCGACACCACCAGCATCGAACCGTTCGACGATGTACGCGAGCCGGGTGCGGGCGAGCAGACGGCTGCCACGCCCCGGGTGAACGGCGGCAACAACGCGATCAGCGGCGACGCGAACGCCGCGGAGGACGCGCAACGCAACGCTGCGCACGACTCGACCCGCGACTCAACCCTCGACACCGCTCACGAACCGCTCAGCCCCGACGACCCCCTCGCCCCGCTGCCCTTCAACCCCTACAAAGGCAACCGCGGCCTCACGCGCGCGTGGCACGCGATGAAAAACTCGCTGGCCGGCTTTCGCGTCGCGATTCGTGAGGAAAGTGCGTTTCGTCAGGAACTCACGCTGGCCGCGATCCTGATTCCGTGCGGCCTCGTGGTGCCTGTCGATCCCGTGTCGCGCGTATTGCTGCTCGGCTCGGTGCTGCTCGTGCTGATCGTCGAGCTGCTCAATTCGAGCGTCGAAGCGGCGATCGACCGGATCTCGCTCGAACGTCACGAGCTCTCGCGTCGCGCGAAAGATCTCGGCAGCGCGGCCGTGATGGTCGCACTCGGCATGTGTCTGATGACGTGGGGTGTGATCGTCGGGCCGCTGGTCGTCGGCTGGATTCGGGCGTGGCTTTGATGGATCGATGCAGGTCGAAGCGCACGCCCGGCCACGCCCCACAGAACGAAAATCCGCACCGCCGGTTGGGGATTAGAACGCTCGGTTTATAATCGTTCGATGGTCTCGCAGGAAAGCGCCGGCGCAAGGCAACACCGTCGGACCTCACCCTGCCCTTTCGGGGAGCCCGTCGCGTGGCGGCGGGTTCGGGAGCGCTCAAAATACCAACCGCATCCGGGTGGAACACGCAGCAGCGGCACGCCGCCACGCGCCCAGCCCGGCATAACCAGGGCCGGACGACATGGAAGGCAAACCTCCCCGCCGCACGCGCGAACGGATTCTCGAACTGTCGTTAAAGCTGTTCAACGAAATCGGCGAGCCGAACGTCACGACCACGACGATCGCCGAGGAAATGGAAATCAGTCCAGGCAACCTGTACTACCACTTCCGCAACAAAGACGACATCATCAACAGCATCTTCAGCCAGTTCGAGCAGGAGATCGAGAAGCGTCTGCGTTTCCCGGACGACCATCGCGCGACCATCGACGAAATGTGGTCGTACCTGCAGTACATGGTCGATTTCACGTGGCGCTACCGCTTCCTGTACCGCGACCTGAACGACCTGCTCGCGCGCAACCGCACGCTCGAGACGCACTTCAAGCAGATCATCAGCCACAAGGTGCGCTTCGCGAGCCAGTTCTGCGAGCAGCTCGTCGCCGACGGCGAAATGGTCGCGACGCCGCAGGAAATGCAGGTGATCGCGACCAACGTCGGCGTGATCGGCACGTACTGGCTGTCGTATCAGTTCGTGATGAATCCGCGCAAATACAACGAGCAGGAAGCGATCCGCGAGGAGCTGCACCAGGTGAGCGTGCAGATCGTCTCGCTGATGGCGCCCTACCTGCGCGGCCGCTCGCGGCAACTCTTCGACGACCTCGTCTCGGGCAAGCTGCCCAAACGCGAGTTCTACGATTACCTGCCGCCCCGTGAGGGCGCCGCGCCTCGCAACGAATCGAAGGACAGTTGAGCATGAAGTCGGTGTGTGTATATTGCGGCTCCGCGATGGGAGCCAAACCGTTGTATGCACAGGCGGCGCGCGCCTTCGGCCGTGCGCTGGTCGAGGCGGATCTGGCGCTCGTCTACGGCGGCGGCAAGGTCGGGCTGATGGGCGTGATCGCCGACACCGTGATGGCCGAAGGCGGCCGCGCGATCGGCGTGATTCCCGAGCTGCTGGTCAGCAAGGAAGTGGGCCATAACGGCTTGACCGAACTGCACGTGGTGCCCGACATGCATCATCGCAAGAAGATGATGGCCGAGCTGTCCGATGCGTTCGTCGCGATGCCGGGCGGCGCGGGCACGCTCGAGGAGCTGTTCGAGGTCTTCACCTGGGCGCAGCTCGGCTACCACGGCAAGCCGGTTGCACTGCTGAACACCGGCGGCTTCTACGAGCCGCTGATCCGCCTGCTTCAGCACACGGTCGACGAAGGCTTCTTGCGCAAGATTTATCTCGACATGCTGCAGATCGACGCCGATCCGCTCGCGCTGATCGGCAAGCTGCAACACTACGCGCCGCCCGCGCGCGACAAATGGGCGGCGGTGCAAAGCGACGCCGTCTGAATCCCGTTCCGCCAAACCCGAGCGAAGCGCGCCACGCACGCATCACCCAACGAGGAGGTTGCGATGACCAAGGCTGTTCTGATCACCGGCGGCAGCCGCGGCATTGGCCGCGCCACCGCGCGTCTGCTTGGTGAGCGCGGCTGGTGCGTCGGCGTGAACTACCTGCGCGAGCTCGCCGCCGCGCAGCAGACGGTCGCCGAGGTCGAACACGCGGGCGGCCGCGCGGTGCCGATCGCCGGCGACGTCGCGAACGAAGCCGACGTGACCGGCATGTTCGACACGCTCCAGCAAACCTTCGGCCGCATCGATGCGCTCGTCAACAACGCCGGTATCGTCGCGCCGTCGAGCCAGCTCGCAGACATGGACTTCGCACGTCTGAAACGCGTGTTCGACGTCAACGTGCTCGGCGCGTATCTGTGCGCGCGCGAAGCGGCGCGTCGCATGTCGACCGAGCGCGGCGGCGCGGGCGGCGCGATCGTCAATGTTTCGTCGGCGGCGGCGCGGCTCGGTTCGCCCAACGAATACGTCGACTATGCGGGGTCGAAAGGCGCCATCGACACGATGACGCTCGGCCTCGCGAAAGAGCTGGGCCCGCAGGGCGTGCGCGTGAACGCGGTGCGTCCAGGCCTGATCGACACCGAGATCCATGCGAGCGGCGGCAAGCCCGAGCGCGCCGCGCAACTGGGCGCGACCACGCCGCTCGGCCGCCCCGGCCGCGCGGACGAAGTCGCCGAGGCCATCGTGTGGCTGCTGAGCGACGCGGCGTCGTACGTGACGGGCGCGCTGTTCGACGTGACCGGCGGCCGCTGAGCGAGGGCCGCGCGAGAGCGGCCGCCAGCGTCAAACGCAAGGCGCGGTCGGCCACGGCCACGCATTTTCGGCGCTCTCCTCCTCCTTTCGTGCTAGTCGGAATCGGTCTGTCGTGAAACCGAGACAGCCGCGCGTCGATTACGCGCGCCTCGCTGCGTCTGTAATGTCCAGTAATAATGCCGCGCTACAATCGACCGGATCGTGTGCATCCGCAGGCGACGCAAGCAAAACATCAGTACGAGGCCCACGCCGCCGCGTACGCTGACCTGAGACTTCGATGCAAGACAAGCAGTCCGCGCGCTGGCGCGCGCACAATGCCAGCGCGACGGCGTCGACCTCGGCCGCTCCGGCAGGCGGCGCGCACGAGGCCGCGCTTTCCGCCAGCACCGCGCACTCCGCGCACGCCTTTACCGACGCGCAGACCCAGCTGCCGGTTGGGGATCCCGCAGCTTCCGCCCCCGCGATACACAGCACCGACACCGCCCAGGCATCGGGCTCCGCCGTTTCGGGCGACCGTGCTACGCGCGGCCTGCAGCGTTGGCATGCGCTCGCGGCGCTCCGTCCGCTGCTGTGGCTCGTCGCGCTGGCGATCCTGTGCGCGTGGCTGATCCCAGGCATTCTTGGCCACGAGCCGTGGAAGCAGGACGAAACCTATACGTTCGGCATCGTCCAGCACATGCTCGCTACCGGCGATCTCGTCGTGCCGACCAATGCCGGGCAGCCCTTCGTCGAAAAGCCGCCGTTCTACGACTGGGTCGCCGCCGGCCTAGCATGGATGTTCGGCCGCTATCTGCCGCTGCCGGATGCGGCACGGCTCGCGAGCGCGCTGTTCGCGGGCCTGACGATGTACTACACCGGGCGCGTCGCGCGTCGCGCGGTCGATGCGTCGAGCTGGTTCGACCTGCGCGTGATCGGTACGCTCGCGCTGTTCGGCGGCACGCTGGTGGTCGTCAAGCACGTGCACGACATGATGACCGACGTCGCGCTGATGGCCGGCGCCGCGCTCGGCTTTTGCGGACTGTTCGAACTGGTACTTCTGCATCTGCGTGACAATCCGCGCGCCGCGTCGTATTTGCCGATGCATGCGCTGGCCGCCAGCCAGACCAAACCGCTCGATGCCCGCGAGCGGCGTCACGCGATCATCAGCGGCGCGACGATGCTCGGCGCGGGCGTGGGCGTGTCGCTGCTGGCAAAGGGACTGTTCGTACCGCTCGTGTTCGGCGCGACCCTCTGCGCGGCGCTGCTGCTCTATCCCGCATGCCGCAGCCGCAGCTTCGCGGGCACGCTCGCTCTGGCCGCGCTCGTCTGCGCGCCGTTCACGCTGATCTGGCCGGTCTGCTTCTACCTGCGCTCCGAGGCACTCTTCAAAGTGTGGCTATGGGATAACAACGTCGGGCGCTTCTTCGGTTTTTCGGTCGCCGAGCTGGGCTCAGAAAACGAAAGTCGCCTGTTCGTGCTGCGCACCGTGCTGAGCGTCGGCTTTCCGGTGGTGCCGCTCGCGCTGGCTGCGCTCGCCGGCGGCGCATGGCGACGCTGGCGCGATCCGCGCGTCGCGTTGCCGGTGCTGTTCGCTGGCATCGGCTTCGCGGTGCTGCAAAGCTCGGCGACGGTCCGCGAGTTGTACATCCTGCCGTTCATCGCGCCACTCGCGCTGGTCGCGATGCAGGGCGTCGAGCGCTTGCCGGCGCGCCTGCATGCCGGCTGGGACATGACGAGCCGAGTGCTGTTCGGCAGCGCGGCCGCGCTCGTGTGGATCGTCTGGTCGACCATGACGAGCCCGGCAAGCACGCATGCGCCGCTGCATCTGCTCGGCCGCTGGCTGCCGCTCGACTGGGTGCTGCCGATTTCGCCCGTACTGATCGTCGGTGCGCTGCTGCTGACGATCGGCTGGCTGTGGCTGCTGCCGTCGTTCAAGTACGCGGGCAGATGGCGCGGCGCGCTCAGCTGGTGCGCGGGCGCGATGCTCGCCTGGGGGCTGGTCAGCACGTTGCTGCTGCCGTGGCTCGACTACGCGAAAAGCTACCGCTCGGTGTTCCGGGACCTCGGCGCGAAGATGAATATCGAATGGAACGACGGCGACTGCATGGCAAGCTCCGGACTGGGCGAATCCGAGGCGCCGATGCTCTACTACTACACCGGCATCGAACATCAGCCGAGCGAAGATCCGCGTACGACCGCCTGCACGTGGCTGATCGAGGAAAGCCGCCGCGACAACGCGCGGCCGCCGCCCGGCGAATGGCGGCTGTTCTGGTCCGGCGCGCGGCCGGGCGATTCGGATGAGCTGTTGCGCGTATTCGTGCGCACGCCGGTGGCGGGCGAGCTGCACGGCGACGAATAGCGCCGCGGAGTGCGTCGCGCCGGCTCAGTGTCTCGCGCACGCGTCCACGTCGATTCAGAACGACGAACCGGGCTCGCGTAGAAACGCGATCTCCTCATCGCTCGATTCCCGCCCGAGCAGCACGTTGCGATGCGGAAAGCGGCCAAACCGCTCGATGACTTTCGCGTGGCGCAGCGCGTACCGATAGTAGCCCTCACCGCCCGGCTCCTGCGCGAGCCGTTCGAACAGACGCAGCGATTCCTGCTGGCTCGCGAGCGTTTCATCGTGCTCGAACGGCAGATACGCGAACGCGCGATGCTGCACGTCCGGCAACAGCCGATCGGCGCCGCTCGCGATCATCCGTTGCGCGGTTTGCAGCGCCTTGCTGTCGGCCGCGAAGGCGCGCGGCGTATGGCGATGGCAGTTGCGCGAAAACTGGTCCAGCACGATGACGAGCGCCAACGCGCCCAACGGTGTCGCCTGCCATGCGTCGAGCTCGCCCGCGTTCGCCGCATCGATCAGGTCACCAAAACGCTCGCGCAGCATCGTATCGACGGAGTCGTCGCGCTTGAACCAGAGCTTGCGCTCGGTGCCGTGCTCGGCCGTGCCCGGCGCGCCGAACCAGCAGTCGAGCACCTCGCGCACCCGCGGCGCGAGCGCCGCATAGTCCGCTTCGAACGAATACGGTGCCGGTGTGGCGTGCCGCGGCGCGTCAGCCATTGCGGTTGCGCATCCAGTCGGCGGTGTCGAAGAACGAGCCGAGCAGGCGCTCGCGCAGCGGCTCGGGCAAGCCGACATCCTCCATCGCCCACGCCATGCACCTCAACCACTGGTCGCGCTCGCTCGACGCGATCGCGAACGGCAGATGCCGCGCGCGCAGACGTGGATGCCCAAAGCGGCTGATGTAATGATCGGGGCCGCCGAGCCAGCCGCACAGGAACCAGAACAGCTTGTCGCGCGAACCCTCGAGCGACGCGGGATGCAGCGCGCGAATCCCGGCGAAATCCGCTTCGAGATCCATCAGGTCGTAAAACCGGTCGATCAGCTCGCGAACGCGCGCCTCGCCGCCTATCAGTTCGAAGGCCGTCGGCTTGTCCGAGGACACTTCGTCGTTCAAATCACTCATACCCTGCTCAACAGCAAACAAACACCCGAAAAAGCTCACGCGTCGCGCAGCGATTGCAGCGCGGGCCGCGCCAGCACATGCCGCAGACTCAGCCACCCGCCGACACCCGCGCACGCGATGCCTGCGGCAACGCCCGCCGGCAGCAGCCACGGGTCGAAGTCCAGATAAAACTGGAACACGTGGGTAGCCAGCATCGAGCCGACGACCTGCGCGCCGAGCGCCGCCATCAGGCCCGCAAGTGCGCCGACCGCGACGAATTCAGCCACCTGCACCGCACGCACCTGGCGATGCGATGCGCCCAACGCGCGCAGCAGCGCGGATTCTCGCATACGCTCGTCGCGCGTGCCGGCGAGCGCCGCGTACAGCACCAGCACGCCGGCCGCGAGCGTGAACGCGAACAGGAACTGCACCGCGCCGATCACCTGCTGCAAGACGCGCTGCACCTGCGCGAGGATCGGGCCGGTATCGATCGCGGTCAGATTCGGATACGCGGCGATCAGCCCATCGATCGTCGACTGTTGGTCCGACGGTAAATGGAAGCTCGTGATGAACGTCGCCGGGAAGTCCTGCAACGCGGCAGGCGGCATCAGCACGAAGAAGTTGACCTTGAACGAACCCCAGTCGAGCTTGCGCACGCTCGTCACCGGCGCCTCGACCGTCAGGCCCGTCACGTCGAAGCGCAGCACGTCGCCGGGCTTCACGTTAATCAGCTTCGCCAGACCCTGCTCGATCGAGATCTGCGGCTTGGTCGTCTCGCCGAACCAGCTGCCCGCGGCGACCCGGTTATCGTCGGGTAACTGCGTCGTGTAGGACAGATTGAACTCGCGGTCCACCAGACGCCGCGCATCCTCGCCCTTGAACGAATCCGGGTCGACCGGTTTGCCGTTGATCGCGACGAGCCGCCCGCGCACCATCGGCGACAGCGCCGCGCCGGCGATCCCGTGCGTGTCCAGATACTGCGTGACCGCGCCGCGCTGATCGGGCTGGATGTCGATGATGAACTCATTGGGCGCATCGGGCGGCGTCGATTTGCGCCAGCCCTGCACCAGATCGTTGCGCGTCATCGCGATCAGCAGCAGGCACATCAGGCCGATGCCGAGCGCGGTGATCTGCAGCGCGCTCGTGCTGCTGCGCCGCTCCAGCGACGCCAGCGCATAGCGCCAGCCGATGCCCGCATTGACGCGCTCGCTGCGCACCGCGCGCGCAGCGCCCCACAGCGCGAGCCGCGCGATGCAGGCGAACACCAGCAGCCCGCCCGCAAAACCGCCCGCGACGATGCCGCCAAGCTTCAATTCCCCGGCGGCGAGCATCAGCAGCCCCGCGAACAGCACGATGCCGAACCCGTAGGCGGCCCACGCAGTGCGTCCCGCCTCGCCCCACTCACGGCGCAGCACGCGCACCGGTGGCACGCGCGTGAGCGGCAACAACGGCGGCAGTGCGAAACCGAGCAGCAGCACGAGGCCGACCGCGACGCCTTCGAGCGCGGGCCACAGCGTCGGCTGCGGCAGCACCACGTCGATCAGGCCGCCGAGCCACGTCAGCAGCGCGAGATGGCCGAGGTAACCGAGCGCCACGCCGAGCAGGCCGCCAATCACGCCGAGCCCGACGAATTCGAGCGTAAACAGCGCGCGCAGCGCGGCCTGGCTCACGCCCAGACAGCGCATCGCCGCGCAGCCGTCGAGATGCCGGCGCATGTAGCGATGCGCGGCCATCGCGATCGCGACGGCCGCGAGCAGCGCGGTCAGCAGCGACACGAGCGTCAGGAAATGGCCCGCGCGATCGAGCGTCTGACGCACCTGCGGCTGGCCGTCTTGCAGCGACTCGAGCGCAACGCCGCGCATCTTGCCGCCGTCGACGCGGTCATGCGCGAACTGCGCGAAGCGCGCGACCGCGTTGTCGGAACCGGCGACCAGCAGCCGGTACGTGACGCGGCTGCCGTAGGTGATGAGGCCGGTCGACGGAACGTCAGCGGCGTTCAGCATCAGGCGCGGTGAAAAGTTGACGAACGAAAAGCCGCGGTCGAGCTCGCGCGTGATCACCGCGCCGACCGTGAAATTGCGATTACCGACCTTCACCGCTTCGCCGATCTTCAGCTTCAGCGCGTCGAGCAACGCCTGGTCGACCCACACGGTGCCCGGCGCCGGAATCGAGGTCGCCGGATGATCGGCCGCACCCGGCGCCGGCGCGATGCGCAACGCGCCGCGCAGCGGATAGCCCGGCGACACCGCCTTGACCGCGGCGAGTCGCGACGCCGGTTGCGCGCCGGTCGAATTGATCATGCTCGGGAAGATTGCCGTGGTAGCGGTGCGCAGGCCAAGGGCGTGCGCCTCGGCGGCGAATTGCGGATCGACCGGATGATCGGCGCGCACGACGAAGTCGGCGGCGATCATGCGCCGCGCGTCGCGCTCGAGCCCCTGATGCAGGCGGTCGCCCAGAAACCCGACGCTCGACAACGCCGCGACCGCCAGCACGAGCGCGAGCAGCAACATGGTCAGCTCGCCCGCGCGCCAGTCGCGCGCCGTCATCTGCATGGCCTGGCGCCACAGATCGATGCCGCCGAGCCGCCGCGCCGGCCGCGTGTCCGCACGCGTCGTTGAAGCCGCCTTAGATCCTGGTAGTGCTTCGCTCAATCGTGCCTGCTCCTCGCCAATCGCGACACCATGTGCGTGGCCATGCCGCGAAAACCGCCCTGCACGCCACGCCACAATCGCGGCAATGCCCACGCCGCGAGCAGCAGGAAGCCTACCATCAAGACCAGAAACACGAGCGGCACGAACAGCGCAAGCAGTACGCCGCCGAACACGAGGCCGTCCTCGGCAGTCGACGTGACGAGATTCGACACCGGCTCCGGCGACAGGTTGATCAGCGCGCGAGTGCCCGCCTTCGCGAGATGCGCGGTGCCGGCGAGTGTGCCGCCCGCGAGCGCCGCAACGGTCAGCAGCGCCGGATCGGCGGCGTGGCCGAGCGCGCCGGCGGCCAGCACAGCGCCTGCCGGAATCCGAATGAAGGTGTGGATCGCGTCCCACAGTGAATCGAACGCGGGGATCTTGTCGGCGAAGAATTCGGCCAGCGTCAGCACGGCCGCCGCGCCGATGACCCACGGTGAAGATAGCGCGGATAACGTGTCCGGCAAGTGGATCAGGCCAAGACGTTCGAACGCGCCGGCCAGCAGGACCGTCAGATAGAGGCGCAAACCGCTGCCCCACGAAAGGCCCGCTGCAAGCGAAAGTGATTCAAGCATGGCCGCCTCCACGCGCTTTGTGCGTGCCGGGCGCCGCGGCAGGAACAAGCGGGTGTTCCGCGCCGAAGCCGTCAGGCTCGCCAGCCGGCCGCGCCAACCGGGCCGAGGGCAATCTCAGGGTCTTTCCCGTCTCATTATAGCCACGATAATTCGCAGAACGTAGAGCGGCGCAGCCTCGCTGTGGCTCGCAGACAATGGCCGCCGCGCCTAGAGCTGACGCGGCCGCCGGGTCAGTGCCCCGAGGACAGCTTCAGCCCGACGAGTCCGATCACGATCAGCGACGCGCTGGCGACGCGCGCGACCGTCAACGCCTCGCCCATCATCACGGCCCCGAAGATGAACGCGCCGACCGCGCCGATCCCCGTCCACACCGCATAGGCCGTGCCGAGCGGTAACTGGCGCATGGCGAGCGCAAGCAGCACGAAGCTGCCGAGCGCGGTCACGACCGTGAAGACGGACGGCCACAAGCGGGTGAAACCTTCGGAAGTTTTGAGACCGGCGGCCCACGCGACTTCGAGCAAACCAGCGATCAATAGAAGAAACCAGGACATCGAAACAGCTCCATGAAAAGTGGGGCCGTCCCCGATGATTGATGCAAGCGCAAGGTCGTCCTTACGTCGCGAAATTATAAAGGAGCGGCATGGTGGCCCGACTCACGCCGCGCCCAGCAGCCGATACCCGACGCCCGTCTCCGTGACGATATGCTCGGGCTGCGCCGGATCGCGCTCGAGCTTGCCGCGCAGATGCGCCATGTAAATGCGCAAATAGTGATGACTGTCGACATGGGACGGCCCCCACACGTCGCGCAGCAACTGCCGGTGCGTGAGCACCCGGCCGGCGTGGCGCACGAGCGTCGCGAGCAGCCGGTATTCGATCGGCGTCAGATGGATCGCCGCGCCGTCGCGTGTCACCTGGCGCAGCGCGAGGTCGACGGTGACCGCGCCGAAGCGCACCTGCGGCGATTCGTTCGCGCCGCCCTGATTGCGCCGCCGCAGGTGCGCGCGGATCCGCGCGAGCAACTCGGACACGCCGAACGGCTTGGTCAGGTAGTCGTCGGCGCCGGCGTCGAGCGCGGCGACCTTTTCGCTTTCCTGGGTGCGCGCCGACAGCACGATCACCGGCAGCTCGCTCCAGCCGCGCAATTCGCGAATCACGTCGAGGCCGTCGGTATCGGGCAAGCCGAGATCGACGATCACGAGGTCGGGCTTGCGCGTCGCCGCTTCGACGAGTCCCTGCTTGCCGGTCTCGGCGTCGTATACGGCGATGCCTTCGCCTTCGAGCGCCGCGCGCACGAAGCGGCGAATCTGCTTTTCGTCTTCGATCAGAACGACGGTGATGCTCAGGTCACTCATGGGCGGGTCGGGTGAGCGGGTTGAGCTCAACGGTGGTGTCGGTGGCGGCGCCCTCGTCTTCGAGCGGATCGGGTGCGTCGGGCGGCGGCTTGACCGGCAGCGTGAACCAGAAGCGCGCACCCTCGACGTGGCCATCGGCGGCGATCCGGTTGAGCGCGCCGATTGTACCGCCGTGCGCCTCGACGATCGCGCGGCAGATCGCGAGCCCCAGGCCGATCCCCGGTTTCGCCGACTCCTTCTCGCCGCGCGTGAATTTCTCGAACACGCGTGCTTCCATGCCGGCGGGCAGGCCGGCGCCGTTGTCGTCGATCGTGACGCGCACGAACGGCGCGCCGTCCGCGTCGATCTGCTGCGCGCCGATCGCGAGCGGCGTGCCGGACGCCGTATATTTGGCCGCGTTTTCGAACAGGTTCGAGAACAGCCGCTCCATCAGCACCGCGTCGAGATGCAGCAGCGGCAGATCGGCGGGCAGCGTGACGTGCACCGGATGATCGGCGAGCACGCGTTTGCACACGCGCAGCGCGGCGCCGATGGTCTCCTCGAGCAGCGTCCATTGCCGGTTCAGTTGCAGGCTGCCGGCCTGCAAGCGCGCCATGTCGAGCAGGTTCGTGACGATGCCGGTCATGCGCAGCGCTTCTTCGTGGATTGCGTCGACGAGTTCGTCGCTGCGCTTCTCCTCGCCTGCCGAGCTCTGCTGCCGCCCTTGCGCGAGCATCGACGAAAAGCCGACGATCGTCGTCAGCGGCGTGCGCAGATCGTGCGAAATCGCCGACAGCAGCGAATTGCGCAACCGCTCCGACTCCATATTGACGAGCGCATCGCGCGCGATGTCGACGTAGTGCACGCGTTCGAGCGCGAGCGCGATCTGCGCGGCGAACGCATCGAGCATGCGCCGCTGTTCGGGCACGGTCAGCTCGCGCTCGTCGCGCACGGCGACCGCCAGCACGCCGCGCGTACGCATCGGCGCCTTCAGCGGCAGATACAGCGCCGCGGCGCCCGGCAGCGTGTCGGTGCCGTGCCCGGCCGGCTTCTGTTGATCGTAGACCCACTGGCCGACGTCGAGATCGAGCGCATCGCCTTCGAGCGTGATCGCCGCGTCCGGGTCCTCGATCTTCTGTCGGACCTGATCGGCGCTGTCAGGCAGCAGAATCGCGACGCGCGCGCCGAACACCTCGCTCACGTGCCGGCTGCCGATGCCGACGATCTGCTCGGTCGCAAGCGCCGCGGCAAGCTCGCGCGCCATCTCGTACATCGCGCCGGTGCGCTGCTCGCGGCGGCGCGCGACGCTTGCTTCGCGGCGCAGGCTCGAAGTCAGATGGCTGATCACGAGCGAGGTCAGCAGCATGCCGAAGAATGTCAGCACGTACTGCGTATCGGAGACCGACAGCGACATGCGCGGCGGCACGAAAAAGAAATCGAACGCGGCGACGCTCGCGAACGACAGCACGACACCGGGCCCGCGCCCGAGCTTCACTGCGGTGAAGATCACGCCGAGCAGATACAGCATCACGAGGTTGGTCTGGTCGATGCGATCGATCAGCTGGCTCGACAGCAGCGTGATCGCCGCGCCGATCGCGAGCGCGAGCGCATACGCGCGCGGCGGCGAACGACGCTCGCGCGCCGCGCTCAACGCCTCGCGCCACGCGTTTGCGGTCGTGTTCAACAGACGCCGCTGCGCGCCGCCGTCGCGCTCCGACGACACGCGAATCAGCGTGAGATCGAGATCGCCGCTCTTCTGCGCGATACGCTCGCCAAGCGGCCGCCGCAACCAGCGGCTCACGCCTGTGCGCGATGATGCGCCCACCACCAGCTTCGATACGTTGCGCGCCTGCGCATAACCGATCAGGGCGTCGAGCGCATCGGCGGCGGCGAGCGTCGCGGTTTCGGCACCGAGCTCGGCGGCGAGCTTCAGCGCATTCAACGTGCGCTCGCGTCGCGCGTCGGGCAGGCGCTGCAACGCGGGCGTTTCGACATAGACCGCGAGCCAGTCGGCCTTCAGGCTCGCGGCGAGGCGCGCCGCCGAGCGCACCAGCGCCGGCGCCTGCGCACCTGGCCCGACGCACACCAGCAGCCGCTCGCGCGCCTGCCAGATACGCTGGATCGAACGGTCGGCGCGGTACTCACGCATCTGCGCGTCGACGCGATCGGCGGTGCGGCGCAGCGCCAGCTCGCGCAGCGCGATCAGGTTGCCCTTGCGAAAGAAGTTGCGCACCGCGTGCTCGGCCTGCTGCGCCATGTACACCTTGCCGTCGCGCATGCGGTCGAGCAGTTCCTCGGCCGGCAGATCGACGAGCGTGACTTCGTCGGCATGATCGAACACGCGATCGGGCACGGTCTCCCACACGCGGATGCCGGTGATCTGGCCGACCACTTCATTCAGGCTCTCCAGGTGCTGCACGTTGACGGTCGTATACACGTCGATGCCCGCGTCGAGGAGTTCGTGGACGTCCTGCCAGCGCTTCAGATGGCGCGCGCCCTGCACGTTCGAATGCGCGAGTTCGTCGACGAGGATCAGTTGCGGCTTGCGCGCGAGCGCGGCGTCGAGATCGAACTCGCCGAGCTTGCGGCCGCGATACTCGAACTGCGCGAGCGGCAGCACGTCGAGCCCCGCGAGCAGCGCGGCGGTTTCGCCGCGTCCATGGGTTTCGGCAATGCCGACCAGCACGTCGACACCTTCTTGCTGGCGGCGCAGCGCGGCCTGCAGCATCGCATAGGTCTTGCCGACGCCGGCCGACGCGCCGAAAAAAACCTTCAGCCGGCCGCGCTGGCGTTTTGCTTCGTCGCGCTGCAGCTTGTCGAGCAGTTGATCAGGATCGGGGCGGTTCATGCTCAGTAATTGCGATAGTCGTGCGAGCGGCGGTGCCTGCATGGTGGCACGGCCCGCGCCGGCCCGCAAATGACGGCGCGGCGCCACACGCACGCCGCTGTCTTATCGATGAACCGCAACGGCGGTTCGTGCGTGGCTCGTGCGTCGTCGTGTCAACCGCGCTTCATTTCATCGAGCGCGAGA
Source organism: Paraburkholderia sprentiae WSM5005 (assembly GCF_001865575.2). Lineage (NCBI taxonomy): Bacteria > Pseudomonadati > Pseudomonadota > Betaproteobacteria > Burkholderiales > Burkholderiaceae > Paraburkholderia > Paraburkholderia sprentiae. Next base: position 1,008,389 of record NZ_CP017561.2, on the reverse strand, counting down.
TTGAGCTTCAGCACATTCACGCGCGGCTCGCCGAGCACGCCGAACTGGCGCCCCGTCGTGTAGCGCTCGACGAGCGCCCGCACGTCGTTCGGCGTGAGGCGACGGGCCCGCGCGACCCGCTCGAGCTGGTACGCGGCCGCGGCCGGGCTGATCTCCGGATCGAGCCCGCTGCCCGACGACGTGACCAGATCGACCGGCACCGGCGTCGACATATCGGTGCCCGCTGCCTTGAGTGCGGCGAGCCGGCCTTTGATCTCGTCGAGCAGCGCCGGGTTGTTCGGCCCGAGGTTCGAACCGCCCGAACTTTGCGCGTTGTACGGCATCGGGCTCGTCGCCGACAGCCGGCCCCAGAAGTACTGCGGCGCGTCGAACTGCTGGCCGATCAGCTGCGAGCCGACCACCTTGCCGTTCTGCTCGATCAGGCTGCCGTTCACCTGCTCATGGAACGCCGCCTGGCCGAACGCGGTCATCACCGCGGGATAAGCGAGTCCGGTGATCGCGGTCAGCACCGCGAAGATCACGATCAGCGGACGGAACAGATTTTTCATGATGGTTCTCTTTCTCTTTTCATCACTTCCGGTTACTTGGTAGCGACTCGCTTCGCGCTCAAACCCAGCCGAACCCGGCGAGCACCATATCGATCAGCTTGATGCCGATGAACGGCGCGATGATCCCGCCGAGGCCATAGATCAGCAGGTTGCGGCGCAGCAGGATCGCGGCGCCTAGCGCGCGGTAGCGCACGCCCTTCAGCGCGAGCGGAATCAGCAGCACGATGATCAGCGCGTTGAAGATCACCGCCGACATGATTGCCGAGGTCGGCGTGGCCAGATGCATCACGTTCAGCGCATTCAACGCCGGATACGTCGATGCGAACGCGGCCGGGATGATCGCGAAGTACTTGGCGAGGTCGTTGGCGATCGAGAACGTGGTCAGCGAGCCACGCGTCATCAGCATCTGTTTGCCGATCTCGACGATCTCGATCAGCTTGGTCGGATTCGAATCGAGATCGACCATGTTGCCGGCCTCTTTTGCCGCCTGCGTGCCGGTGTTCATCGCGACCGCGACGTCGGCCTGCGCGAGCGCCGGCGCGTCGTTGGTGCCGTCGCCGGTCATCGCGACGAGACGCCCCTCGGCCTGGTGCGCGCGAATCGTCGCGAGCTTGGCTTCGGGCGTCGCTTCCGCAAGGAAGTCGTCGACACCCGCTTCGGCCGCGATCGCGGCGGCGGTCAGCCGGTTGTCGCCCGTGATCATCACGGTCTTGATGCCCATCTTGCGCAACTCGGCGAAGCGCTCCTTGATGCCGCCCTTCACGACGTCCTTCAACTCGATCACGCCGAGCACGCGCGCGCCCTGCTCGCTCTTTTCGGCGACCACGAGCGGTGTGCTGCCGCGTCGCGCGACATCGGCGACCGCATTGCTGACTTCCTGCGGGAAACGGCCGCCGTGCGCTTCGACGTAGTGCTTGAGCGCATCGGCCGCGCCCTTGCGGATTTCGCGGCCGGGCGCGCCTGAGGGCGTTCCCTGCGCGAACAGATCGACACCGCTCATGCGCGTCTGCGCGGTGAACGCGAGAAACACCGCGTGCAACGAGGCCATATCGCGCTGACGGATATTGAAGCGCTGCTTCGCGAGCACGACGATGCTGCGCCCTTCCGGCGTTTCGTCGGCCAGCGACGACAACTGCGCGGCATCGGCAAGCGCCTCTTCGGTCAGACCGGGCGCGGGCAGAAACTGCGACGCCTGACGGTTGCCGAGCGTGATCGTGCCGGTCTTGTCGAGCAGCAGCACGTCGACGTCGCCGGCCGCTTCGACCGCGCGGCCCGAGGTCGCGATCACGTTCGCCTGCATCATGCGGCTCATGCCGGCCACGCCGATCGCGGACAACAAGCCGCCGATCGTCGTCGGGATCAGGCACACCAGCAGCGCGGCGAGCGCGGTGATCGTCACCACGTGGCCCGCCTTCGCCGCTTCGACGGAGAACATCGAGAACGGCAGCAGCGTCGCGGTGGCAAGCAGCATCACGATCGTCAGTGCGACGAGCAGGATGGTCAGCGCAATTTCGTTCGGCGTCTTCTGACGCTTCGCGCCTTCGACCATCGCGATCATGCGGTCGAGGAACGCCTCGCCCGGATTCGCCGTGACGCGCACGACGATCCAGTCCGACAGCACCCGCGTGCCGCCCGTCACCGACGAAAAATCACCACCCGACTCACGGATCACCGGCGCCGATTCGCCGGTGATCGCGGATTCGTCGACCGACGCGACGCCGTCGACCACTTCGCCGTCGGCCGGAATCACGTCACCGGTCTCCACCAGCACGACGTCGCCACGGCGCAGATCGGTCGCTGTGGTGATGCGGATCGGCGACTTCGGATGCGGCTCGTTGAGCTTCTTGGCCATCACGTCTTTCTTCGCGCTGCGCAGCGACGCGGCCTGCGCTTTCGAGCGGCCTTCGGCTAGCGCCTCCGCGAAGTTCGCGAACAGCACCGTGAACCACAGCCACAGCGTGACCGCGAGAATGAAGCCCGCGGGCGCTTCGGCCTGACCGCCGAGCGCGGCGATCCATAGAATGGTCGTCAGGATGCTGCCGACGTACACGCAGAACATCACCGGGTTGCGAAACTGCGTGCGCGGCGTGAGCTTTTTAAAGGAGTCCACGATCGCCGGGCGCAGCAGCGCCGCGTCGAACATGGACCGGGTAGCGTTATGTTCAGTCATTGAATCCTCGAATGTCCGTGGGCGCTTGCAGGCTTGCCGCGTGCAAGCGCCTGTTCGGTCGTTGGCTCGCTGCCGCGGGTCACTGCACGCCGATCATCATCAGATGCTCGACGCCGGGGCCGAGCGCGAGCGCCGGCACGTAGGTCAGCGCGCCGACCAGCAGCACCGTGCCGAGCAGCAGCACGACGAACAGCGGTCCGTGCGTCGGCAGCGTGCCGCCGGTGACGCCGATGCGCTTCTTCGCCGCGAGCGAGCCGGCGATCGCGAGCACCGGCACGATCGTGCCGAAGCGCCCGAACCACATCGCGATCGCGGTGAGCCAGTTGTAGAACGGCGTATTCACCGACAGACCCGCGAACGCGCTGCCGTTGTTGTTCGCGGCCGAGCTGAACGCATACAGGATTTCGGAGAAGCCATGCGCGCCGGGGTTCGCGATGCCAGCCTTGCCCGCGTCGCTGAGCACCGCGATCGAGGTGCCCACGAGCACGAGCAGCGGCGTGAGCAGCACGACGATCGACACCATCTTCATCTCGTAGGCCTCGATCTTCTTGCCGACATATTCAGGAGTACGCCCGATCATCAGTCCCGCGACGAACACCGCGAGCAGCGCGAACACCAACATCCCGTACATGCCGGAGCCGACGCCGCCGAAAATCACTTCGCCGAGCTGAATCAGCAGCATCGGATACAGGCCGCCGAGCGGCGTCAACGAATCGTGCATATTGGCGACCGCGCCGCACGAAGCCGCCGTCGTCGCGACCGTGAAGAGGCCCGACTGCGCGATGCCGAAGCGCGTTTCCTTGCCCTCCGCATTGCCGCCGGCCTGCAGCGCGTTCGCCGACTGATCGACGTGGAGCGCCGTGAACGCGGGATTGCCGCTTTGCTCGGCGCTGATCTCGCCGAACACGCAGACGCCGAACGCGATCGTCATCGCCGCGAGCACGGCCACGCCCTGCCGGCGGTCGCCGATCACGCGGCCGAACACCAGCGTGAGCGCGGCCGGAATGATCAGGATCGAGAAGATCTGCACGAAGTTCGAGAACGGCGTCGGGTTTTCGTACGGATGCGCGGAGTTGCCGTTGAAAAAGCCGCCGCCGTTGGTGCCGAGCATCTTGATCGCTTCTTGCGACGCGACCGGGCCCATCGCGATGGTCTGTGTCTTTACAGGCGTGTCGAGCGTCACCGGATCGCCCTTCGCGTCCTTCACCGGATTGCCTTGCGCGTCGAGCTTCGGCGCAGCGTAGGTGGTGGTCTGCAGCGTCGGCACCTCCTGATATGCCTTGAAATTCTGGATCACGCCCTGGCTCATCAGCAGTGCGGCGATGATCGCCGCCATCGGCAGCAGGACGTACATCGTCACGCGCGTGATGTCGACCCAGAAGTTGCCGATCGTCTGCGCGGTATGACGCGCGAAGCCGCGAATCAGCGCGATCACGACGACGATGCCCGTTGCCGCCGAGAGGAAGTTCTGCACGGTCAGGCCGAGCATCTGCGTCAGATAGCCGACGGTCTGCTCGGGCGTGTAGTCCTGCCAATTCGTGTTGGTCACGAAGCTGACCGCGGTGTTGAACGCGCTGTCGACCGACATCGCGCCAAATTGCTGCGGATTGCCCGGCAGCCACCCTTGCACGCGAAGCAACACGTACAGGAACGCCACGCCGAGCACATTGAACGCGACCGTGGCGATCGCATAGTGCTTCCAGCCCATTTCCGCGGATGGATCGACGCCCGCGATGCGGTACAGCAGCCGTTCGAGCGGCGCGCCCAAGCGCACGACGCGCGAGCTGCCGTCCATCACGGCGCCGAGATAGCTCGCCATCGGCACCGCGGCGGCCAGTAGCACGACGATAAAAAGACTCGCCTGCAGGACATTGTTCGAGTTCATTCAATGTCCTCCGCGCGCAGCAGCGCATACACGAGATAAACGAACAGCAGCGCGGTGCACGCGCCGGCCAGCCACAGCATCCAGGTCATCAGCGCGCTCCCTGCCCGCGGCGGAACTGCATCAGCTTTTCGCAGCCGCCGATCAGCCCAAAGGTCAGCGCGGCGAACACGACGAGCCCCCCGACATACAGCAGATCCATTGTTGTTCCCCATGTACGGATTTTGGATAGGTGCAACGGTATGCCGATCCGCCTAAAGAGCTGATCAAAAGATGGCGGGGTGCGCGTAAAAATCGCGTAAACGGACAAGGCCGTTTCATCTCGCGATGAAACGGCCTTGCCGGATGACGTATGTTGCAGCCCGAGGCCGCGCTTTGATTTTTTTACGGCAGCAGGATCGTCGACCCAGTCGTGCGGCGGCCCTCGAGATCGGCATGGGCCTGCCCGACGTCCTTCAGCGCATAGCGCTGATTGATGCTCGTCTTGACCTTGCCCGAGGTCAGCACGTCGAACAGCTCGGCCGACATCGCCTCGTAATCGCTGCGTTTCGCCATATAGGTGAAGAGCGTCGGGCGCGTAAAGAACAGCGAGCCGCGTCCCGCGAACTCCGACGAATCGATCGGCGGCAGCGGACCCGACGCGTTGCCGAAGCTCACGAACAGGCCGAGCGGCGCGAGGCAGTCGAGCGACTTTTCGAAGGTGTCCTTGCCGATCGAATCGTAGACGACCGGCACGCCCGCGCCGTTGGTGATCTCGCGTACGCGCTTCGTGAAGTTTTCTCGCGTGTAGACGATTGCGTGATCGCAGCCGTGCGCTTTCGCGATCTCGGCTTTCTCGTCGGAACCGACCGTGCCGATCACCGTCGCGCCGAGCGCCTTCGCCCACTGGCACACGAGCAGACCGACGCCGCCCGCCGCGGCCTGGATGACGATCGTGTCGCCGGCCTTGACCCGATACGTGCGGCGCAGCAGATACTGCGCGGTCAAGCCTTGCAGCATCACCGAGGCGGCCTGCTCGTCGCTGAGCGCATCGGGCAGCTTGACGACCTGTGCGGCCTGCAGCACGCGCTCCTGCGCATACGCGCCGGGCGGCCGGGCCACATACGCGACGCGATCGCCGACCTTCAGACCGCTCACGCCCGAACCGACCGCGCTGACCTCACCGGCCGCCTCCATACCGAGCCCACCCGGCAGCGGCAGCGGATACAGACCGGTGCGGAAATACACGTCGATATAGTTCAGGCCGACCGCCGTCTGGCGGATGCGGATCTCGCCCGCGCCGGGCTCGCCCACCTCGACGTCGACCCACTTCATTACTTCCGGGCCGCCGGTTTTATCGAATCGGATTGCCTTGGCCATCATGTCTCCTTGATCTGGATGAATATGGGTGCGGTGACGCGCGCCCTCAGGCCTCGCCGGACATGCGCAGCGTCAACACGTCGAGCACCATGCGCGCGGTCGAGATGTTCGTCGCGCACGGAATGTTGTGTACGTCGCACGCGCGCACGAGCGCGTTGATGTCCGGCTCGTGCGGCTGCGGCGTCATCGGGTCGCGCAGGAAGATCACCATGTCGACGCGCCCTTCGGCGAGCTGCGCGCCGATCTGCAGGTCGCCGCCGTGCGGACCCGACAGCATGCGCTCGACCGTCAGGCCGTGCGCATCGCTGATGCGGCCGCCGGTCGTGCCGGTCGCGACGATCTCGCAGCGCGCGAGCGTGTCGACGTATTCTCCGGCCAGTTTGACGATGTCGTCCTTCTTGTGATCGTGCGCGATCAGCGCAATGCGGGTGGTCATGACGTAAGACTCCTCGAACCGTTGTGATGTTGTTGTGATGTGACGTGTGTCGTTCGTTCCGGCGCGCGCTTCGCCTACACGGCGGCCCGGAACGTACCCGCTCAGTACGTGCCTGGATAAGCGCCGCCGTCGATCAACCAGTTCTGCCCGGTGATGTAGCCCGCGTGCACGCTGCACAGGAATGCGCAGGCGCGGCCGAATTCGTCGCGATTGCCGAAGCGCCCGGCGGGGATCGTCTTCATGCGCTGCTTGCGCGCTTCGTCGACGGAAATGTTGTGCGTTTTCGCCTGCGCCTCGAACGTGACCGCGATGCGGTCGGTGTCGAACAGGCCAGGCAGCAGGTTATTGATCGTCACGCCGGTCGGTGCGACCTTGCGCGCGAGCCCCGCGACGAAACCGGTCAGCCCCGAGCGCGCGCCGTTCGACAGACCGAGCACGTCGATCGGCGCCTTCACCGCCGAGCTCGTGATGTTGACGATGCGCCCGAAGCCGCGCGCGCTCATCGTGTCGATGGTCTGACGGATCAGCTCGATCGGCGTCAGCATGTTGGCTTCGAGCGCGCGGATCCAGTCCTCGTGCGTGAAGTTGCGGAAATCGCCCGGCGGCGGGCCGCCCGCGTTGTTGACGAGGATGTCCGGCTGCGGGCACGCGGCGAGCGCGGCGGCGCGCCCTTCGGGCGTGGTGATGTCGCAGGCGACCGTCTTCACGTCGACGCCGCTCTGCTGACGGATCGCCTCCGCGGTCGCTTCGAGCGTTTCGGCGGTGCGCGCGACGATCGTCAGATTGACGCCCTCGGCGGCGAGCGCCTCCGCGCAGCCGCGTCCCAGACCCTTGCTCGCCGCGCAAACGAGCGCGGTGCGTCCTGCGATTCCCATGTCCATGTGTGTGTCCTCGTGGCGAAGTTTTCTCAGATTCTAGAAGAATCGGTGCCGGACTGTGCCGCGCCGCTGCAATCTCAGGTATCGCCGGGTGGCACTCTTTCGATAAACTTGCGCGGTGGCGCGCTTCTCCTGCCTTCGCCCGGCTTCTGCGTGCGGATGAAATGAACGGACAAACGCGCCGAACCGATCCACCTTGCCGCCGCGCGCGAGCCCGCCATGACCCAGGACAGCCGTTTCCCCAATCTTTTCATCCTCGATCACCCGCTGATCCAGCACAAGCTGTCGCACATGCGCGACCGGGACACGTCGACGCGCACGTTCCGCGAACTCCTGCGCGAAATCACGCTGCTGATGGGCTACGAAATTACCCGCAACCTGCCGATGACCACGCGGCGCATCACCACGCCGCTCGTCGAAATCGACGCGCCGGTGATCGCCGGCAGGAAGCTCGCGATCGTGCCGGTGCTGCGCGCGGGCGTCGGCATGTCGGACGGCCTGCTCGAGCTGGTGCCGTCGGCGCGCGTCGGCCACATCGGCGTGTATCGCGCCGAGGACCATCGGCCGGTCGAATACCTGGTGCGGCTGCCGGACCTCGAAGACCGCGTGTTCATCCTGTGCGATCCGATGGTCGCGACCGGCTACTCGGCTGTGCACGCCGTCGATGTGCTCAAGCGCCGCAACGTGGCCGCGGAGAACATCATGTTCCTCGCGCTGGTCGCCGCGCCCGAGGGCGTGCAGGTGTTCCAGGACGCGCACCCGGACGTCAAGCTGTTCGTCGCGTCGCTCGATTCGCATCTGAACGAGCATGCGTACATCGTGCCGGGACTCGGCGACGCGGGCGATCGGCTGTTCGGTACCAAGAACTGACGCGCCGCGGCCCCTCTGCCGCACCCGCGCGGCGTGATAAAATTCGAATCCGCTCGACGAGCGGCTCGACCCGCACGATCACTCGCACCACCGTCCGCAATTTCGACTGGCGCAACGCGCCTTCGCATCAGGTCATGCGGCGGCTAGCCGCGCAAGCCGCCCCGCCCCCCTCGCGCTGCCGCCCTGCGGCCCCGCTTGGCCGGCCGGTCATGCAACCGGCACGCACGCCTACCGGCGGGCACGCGCGGCATGGCGCACGGGAACGGTCAGGCTGTGATCGGCGGCAGCAGTGGCCGACCCGACGGGCCAGAACGAGCGGCCGGCAGCCTTTCACCTGACGGTTTGACATCGAGGCGCAACACGCGAGGCGCCCGACATCGCAACGACAATTGCACTATGCGTGCGCCCCGCTGGCGCGCGCGACGGAGAAAAGTATGGCGGGTCATTCGAAATGGGCCAATATCAAGCATAAGAAAGCAGCGGCCGATGCCAAGCGCGGCAAGGTCTGGACGCGGCTCATCAAGGAAATCCAGGTTGCGGCCCGTCTGGGCGGCGGCGAAATCGACTCGAACCCGCGTCTGCGACTCGCGGTCGACAAGGCGTACGACGCCAACATGCCGAAAGACAACATCAACCGCGCGATCCAGCGCGGCGTCGGCGGCGCGGACGGCGCGAACTACGAGGAAATCCGCTACGAGGGCTACGGCATCGGCGGCGCGGCGGTGATCGTCGACGCGATGACCGACAACCGCACGCGCACGGTCGCGGAAGTGCGTCATGCGTTCTCGAAGAACGGCGGCAACATGGGCACGGACGGCTCGGTGTCGTTCATGTTCGATCACATCGGCCAGTTCCTGTTCGCGCCCGGCACCGCCGAAGACGCGCTGATGGAAGCCGCGCTGGAAGCGGGCGCCGACGACGTCGTGACGAACGAGGACGGCAGTATCGAAGTGCTGTGCGCGCCGAACGATTTTTCGAAGGTGAAGGCTGCGCTCGAAGCAGCCGGCTTCAAGGCCGAATTGGCCGAAGTGACGATGAAGCCGCAGACCGAAGTCGAATTCACCGGCGACGACGCCGTGAAAATGCAGAAGCTGCTCGACGCGCTGGAAAATCTGGACGACGTGCAGGAAGTCTATACAAACGCGTCGATCGCCGACGAGTGATGGCACGCCGGCCGCACATCTGTTCGCCCTTGCTGTTGATGGTTCATTGCACGGCCGAGCGCACCGCTCGGCCGTTTATGGTTTTTAAGTCTCGGGGATTCACATGAAGTTACTCGTCGTCGGTTCCGGCGGTCGCGAACATGCGCTCGCATGGAAGCTCGCGCAATCGCCGCGGGTCCAGCTCGTCTACGTCGCGCCGGGCAACGGCGGCACCGCTCAGGATGAGCGTCTGCGCAACATCGACATCACCGAGCCGGCCGCGCTCGCCGATTTCGTCGAGAAAGAGCAGATCGCGTTCACGCTGGTCGGGCCGGAAGCGCCGCTCGCGGCAGGCATCGTCAACCTGTTCCGCTCGCGCGGTCTGAAGATCTTCGGGCCGACCAAAGAGGCCGCCCAGCTCGAAAGCTCGAAAGATTTCGCCAAAGCGTTCATGAAGCGCCACGGCATCCCGACCGCCGAATACGAAACCTTCGCCGACGTCGCGGCAGCGCACGCGTATCTGGACGCCAAGGGCGCGCCGATCGTGATCAAGGCCGACGGCCTCGCCGCCGGCAAGGGCGTGGTGGTCGCGCAGACGCTCGAAGAAGCGCATGCCGCGGTCGACATGATGCTATCGGACAACAAGCTCGGCGACGCCGGCGCGCGCGTCGTGATCGAGGAATTCCTCGCCGGCGAGGAAGCGAGCTTCATCGTGATGGTCGATGGCAAGCACGTGCTCGCGCTCGCGTCGAGCCAGGATCACAAGCGTCTGCTCGACGGCGACCAAGGCCCGAACACCGGCGGTATGGGCGCCTACTCGCCCGCGCCGATCGTCACGCCGCAGCTACATGCGCGCGTGATGCGCGAAATCATCCTGCCGACCGTGCGCGGCATGGAGAAGGAAGGCATCCGCTACACCGGGTTCCTGTACGCGGGCCTGATGATCGACGCGCAAGGCAACCCGAAGACACTCGAATTCAACTGCCGCATGGGCGACCCCGAAACGCAGCCGATCATGGCGCGCCTGAAGGGCGACTATTCGAAGGTGGTCGAACACGCGATTGCCGGTACGCTGGACACCGTCGAGCTCGAATGGGACCGCCGCACGGCGCTCGGCGTCGTGCTCGCCGCGTACAACTATCCGGACACGCCGAGGAAGGGCGACCGTATCAACGGCATTCCCGCCGAAACCGCGGATTCGGTCACGTTCCACGCCGGCACCACGCTGGCGGACGGCAAGCTGACCACCTCCGGCGGGCGCGTGCTGTGCGTCGTGGGTCTGGCGGATTCGGTGCGCACCGCGCAGGCGGCCGCCTATGAAACGATCAATCAGATCGCGTTCGACGGCATGCAATATCGCCGCGACATCGGCTATCGCGCGCTCAATCGTAAGCACGACAGCAAGTAAGCGGCGCTTGCGTCGGCCGCCGCGCGGGCGGCGGCCACGCCAAACGGCGCGCGCTACACTGCATCGACGAACCCGCGGCACGACAAGCGTGCCGCCCTCAGCACCGGCATTCATGAGCAATTCGAGCTACGACGCACCGGCCGTGCGCAGCTGGCTGCAAGGCCTGCAATCGCATATCGCGAACACGCTCGGCGCCTTCGACGGCACCGCGTTCGCGACCGATGCATGGCAACGCGAGCCCGGCGAGAAGCTGCGCGGCGGCGGCATCACGCGGATTCTCGAAGGCGGGCAGTTTTTCGAGCGCGCGGGCATCGGCTTCTCGGACGTCGCGGGCGACGCGCTGCCGGGCTCGGCGAGCGCCGCGCGGCCGCAACTGGCCGGGCGCGGATTCGAGGCGATGGGCGTGTCGCTCGTGCTGCATCCGCATAATCCGCACTGCCCGACCGTGCACATGAACGTGCGCCTGCTCGTCGCAACCAGGGAAGGCGAAGAGCCGGTGTTCTGGTTCGGCGGCGGCATGGACCTGACGCCCTACTACGGCTACGAAGAGGACGCGCGGCATTTCCATCGGGTATGCCGCGACGCGCTTGCGCCGTACGGCGCGGACCTGTACCCGCGCTTCAAGCGCTGGTGCGACGAGTACTTCTTCCTGAAGCACCGCAACGAGCCGCGCGGCATCGGCGGGATTTTCATCGACGATTTCTCGGCGCCGGGCTTCGACGCGTCGTTCGCGACGCTCAAAAGCGTCGGCGAGGGCTTTCTCGACGCGTACCTGCCGATCATCGAGCGGCGCCGCAATACGCCGTACGGCGAAGCCGAGCGCGCGTTTCAGGCGTACCGGCGCGGCCGCTACGTCGAGTTCAATCTGGTCTTCGACCGTGGCACACTGTTTGGACTACAGAGCGGCGGGCGCACCGAATCGATCCTGATGTCGATGCCGCCCGTGGTGAATTGGCGCTACGACTGGCAGCCCGAACCGGGCACGCCGGAAGCCCGTTTGTACAGCGATTTCCTCGTGCCGCGCGAGTGGGTTTGACGCGCCACCTGGCTCGCGCATGGTCACGACAAAGGATCCTCACCTGAAGCCGAACGCTCACCCTGTCGCCCTGCCTCGCCGGATCGGTCTGCTGGGCGGCACATTCGATCCGATCCACGACGGCCATCTCGCGCTCGCGCGGCGTTTCGCCGACGTGCTGCGGCTGACCGAGCTGGTGTTGCTGCCGGCCGGCCAGCCGTGGCAGAAGACCGACGTGTCGCCCGCCGAGCATCGACTCGCGATGACGCGCGCGGCGGCCGGTTCGCTCGCGATCCCCGGCGTGACGGTGCGCGTCGCGACCGACGAAATCGAGCACGAAGGCGCAACCTACACGGTCGACACGCTGCAACGCTGGCGCGAGCGCGAAGGCGACGACGCGTCGCTCACGCTGTTGATCGGCGCGGATCAACTGGTGCATCTCGACACGTGGCGCGACTGGCGGCGCCTGTTCGAGCTCGCGCATATCGGCGCGGCGACCCGGCCCGGCTTCGACCTGACCTCGATCGCCCCCGAGGTCGTCCGCGAGATCGCCGCGCGCCGCGCCAGCGCCGACGTGCTGCAGGCCACGCGCTGCGGCCATCTGCTGATCGACACGACGCTCGCGTTCAACGTCTCGGCCACCGACATTCGCGCGCATCTGCGCGAGCAGGTCAACCAGCGGCTCGCCCGCGCGGGTGCGGACAGTGTGCAGGATCAGGCCGCCAGTCACGTCCCCGCCGCGGTGTGGGACTATATTCTTCAACATCATCTGTACCACCGGTAACTCCATGGATATTCGCAAACTGCAGCGCGTGATCGTCGACGCTCTCGAAGACGTCAAGGCGCAAGACATCAAAGTGTTCAACACCAGCCACCTGACCTCGCTGTTCGATCGCGTGGTCGTCGCGAGCGGGACGTCGAACCGGCAAACCAAGGCGCTCGCGTCGAGCGTGCGCGAAGGCGTGAAGGAAGCCGGCGGCGAGATCATCAGCACCGAGGGCGAGGACATCGGCGAATGGGTGCTGGTCGATTGCGGCGACGCGGTCGTGCACATCCTGCAGCCGGCGCTGCGCCAGTACTACAACCTCGAGGAAATCTGGGGCGACAAGCCGGTGCGCATCAAGCTGTCGACGCCGGACCCGTTCGGTGGCGCGCGCGCAAGCGAGCCCGACGACGAGGAAGACGACGAAACGCCGGCCGCGAAGCCTGCGCGCAAGACCACGGCACGCCGCAAGTAAGCGCGCCGTGTCGGGCACACCGCTACTGCCCTCGCGATGAAACTGCACATCCTCGCCGTCGGCCACAAGATGCCGGACTGGATCGCGACCGGCTTCGACGAATATGCGAAGCGCATGCCGCCCGAGCTGCGCATCGAGCTGCGCGAGATCAAACCGGAGCAGCGCTCGTCAGGGCGTTCGGCCGAAAGCGTGATGGCCGCCGAGCGGCAGAAGATCGAAGCCGCGTTGCCGAAGAACGCCCGCATCGTCGCGCTCGACGAACGCGGCAAGGACTGGACCACGATGCAGCTCGCGGGCGCGTTGCCGGGCTGGCAGCAGGACGGCCGCGACGTGGCTTTTCTGATCGGCGGCGCGGACGGGCTCGATCCCGAGCTGAAGGCACGCGCCGATATGATGCTGCGCGTGTCGAGCCTTACGTTGCCACATGCGATGGTGCGCGTGCTGCTGGCCGAACAGCTTTACCGCGCGTGGACCATCACGCAGAATCATCCCTATCATCGCGCGTGAGCGGTGAGCGAGGCGCGGCGACGCCTGCAACCGTTCATTGCTGATGGCGCGTCGTGGATGCTCTGTCCAGGCGTCCACGTCCCACCGCGTTCACCTCCCCGTCACGCCATCCGTTTCCCGCTCCGTCAAGACCCGTTCATGTCCATGTCCTCCGCTTCGCTGCATCCGTTCGTCTACCTCGCGTCGCAAAGTCCGCGCCGCCAGGAACTGCTGCAACAGCTCGGCGTGCGTTTCGAATTGCTGCTGCCGCGTCCCGATGAAGACGCCGAAGCGCTCGAAGCCGAACTGCCTGGCGAACACGCACGCGACTACGTGCAGCGCGTGTGCATCGCGAAGGCGCATGCGGCGCGCGCGCGGCTCGTCGACGGCGGCCACGCCGCGCGGCCGATCCTCGTCGCGGACACGACCGTGACGATCGACGACGCGATTCTTGGCAAGCCCATCGATGCCGACGATGCGGTCACCATGCTCACACGCCTCGCGGGCCGCACGCACGAAGTGCTGACCGCGCTCGCCGTGATCGACGCGGACGGCGCGTTGCTGCCCGCCGCGCTATCAGTCTCGACGGTGCGTTTTGCTGCGGTGCACGCAGACGCGCTGCGTCGCTACGCGGCGAGCGGCGAGCCGCTCGGCAAGGCAGGCGCGTATGGTGTGCAGGGACGCGCGGCGGAGTTTATCGAGCGTATAGACGGGTCCTATTCGGGTATCATGGGTTTGCCGCTTTTTGAAACCGCTGCCCTCCTGCGTGCAGCGCGCATCGACTTCTAGAACAACACCATGAATGAAGAAATCCTGATCAATGTCACGCCGCAGGAAACGCGCGTCGCGCTCGTTCAACAGGGCGCCGTCCAGGAACTTCATGTCGAACGAACGCTATCGCGCGGGCGCGTCGGCAATGTCTATCTCGGCAAGGTCGTGCGTGTGCTGCCGGGCATGCAATCGGCGTTCATCGACATCGGCCTCGAACGCGCCGCGTTCCTTCATGTCGCCGACATCTGGCATCCGCGCATCGCCGGCGAAGCGCAACATCAAACGCCGCACCAGCCGATCGAAAAAATCGTGTTCGAAGGCCAGACGCTGATGGTGCAGGTCGTCAAGGACCCGATCGGCACGAAGGGCGCGCGGCTGTCCACGCAAGTGAGCATCGCCGGGCGCACGCTGGTGTATCTGCCGCAGGAGCCCCACATCGGCATCTCGCAGAAGATCGAAAGCGAAGCTGAGCGTGAGGCCGTGCGCGCGCGTCTGACCGCCGTGCTGCCCACCGACGAGAAAGGTGGCTACATCGTACGTACGATCGCCGAGGATGCGACGAGCGAAGAACTCGCCGCGGACGTCGCGTATCTGCGCAAGACATGGACGACGATTCTGTCGCAGGCGCAGCGCATGCCGCCCACCAGCCTGCTCTACCAGGATCTGAATCTCGCGCAGCGCGTGCTACGCGATTTCGTCAACGATGAAACGTCGCGCATCCAGGTCGATTCGCGCGAGACGCATCAGATGCTCGCCGATTTCGCGGCCGAATTTACACCGGCGGTCTCGTCGAAGCTGCATCACTACACCGGCGAGCGGCCGCTCTTCGATCTGTACAACATCGAGACCGAGATTCAACGTGCGCTGTCGCGCCGCGTGGATCTGAAGTCGGGCGGCTACCTCGTGATCGACCAGACCGAGGCGATGACCACGATTGACGTGAACACCGGCGGTTACGTCGGCGCGCGCAACTTCGACGACACCATCTTCAAGACCAACCTCGAAGCCGCGCACACGATCGCGCGGCAACTGCGGCTGCGCAACCTGGGCGGCGTGATCATCATCGATTTCATCGATATGGAAAACGTCGAGCATCGCGACCAGGTGTTAGGAGAATTGAAGAAGGCGCTGTCGCGCGATCGCACGCGTGTGACCGTCAATGGCTTCTCGCAACTCGGGCTCGTGGAAATGACGCGCAAGCGTACGCGCGAGTCGCTCGCGCATGTGCTGTGCGAGCCGTGCCCGATTTGCCAGGGCAAGGGGCAAGTAAAGACCGCGCGCACGGTTTGCTACGACGTGTTGCGCGAGATTCTGCGCGAGTCGCGGCAGTTCAATCCGCGCGAGTTTCGCGTGATCGCTTCTCAGCAGGTGATCGATCTGTTTCTCGAGGAAGAGTCGCAGCATCTGGCGATGCTGATCGATTTCATCGGCAAGCCGGTGTCCTTGCAGGTGGAGTCGAATCTGAGTCAGGAGCAGTACGACATTGTTCTCATGTAGGTCCACCGAAGTCCGATGAGTTCGAGCGAATACAAACAAAATCTTTAAATTCAATTTCATATAAAAAGATCCGTCCGGGTCAATCTGTTGCCCGGCAGCGTCTCCGCACGCTTGAAATGCGCTGGAATAATCGGATAACGAGAGAGCATCTGGGTGACTGGGGCGCGTCCAGAGCGCCAGCTTGATTCCCAGAAGACCGCCGACGGTAAAAGCGAGGTCAGCTGCTACTCGTCGCTGTGACGCCACGTGGTGGCAGCAATTGATTCAAACAGATTTTGGTACATTCAACGGCACAAGCTGAGAACACTTATGCCAGATGGCATTCCAACTAAAGGTTGGCGCCAACTACAGCGGCCATCCATTCCTGCCAGTCGCTCGGCGCGTCATCGGCCCTGAACGAACGGCCGGACAAAGTAGTCGGTAGCTGCGAGTGTCCACAATCAAACGCGAACAACGTACAGTTGTCGGCCCGACTGCGCTTGACGTCGCGAGAATACTTGCATTGGGAAGGGCAACACTCCCGTGGCCGTGTTGCACTTCGCTCTTGAAACCGCCCCACCAGGCTTGTCATTTCAGAGTGTTCGAAATTCCGCGCTAACATATGTTCGATTGCCCGATTGGATGGAGTGAGCATGCACTCGTCGACGCCTGGGAACGCCGCAGCGTCCGCGGGTCTAGTGGATCTTGAGTTGCCGCAACACGCAACTAATCCACGAAGTCGGACAGCTTGAGTCAAACGGCCTGCAGAATGAGAAAACGATTACCTCCGCTTAACTGGTTGCGCGCATTTGAATCGTCTGCCCGGCATCTCAGCTTCACCCATGCGGCGACAGAGTTGAGCCTGACCCAGGCGGCGGTAAGCCAACAGGTGAAGGGACTCGAGTCGCAGTTGGGGGCAGTCCTCTTTAAGCGCTTGCCAAGAGGACTCGAACTCACTGAGGCCGGGCTAGCCTATTTGCCGGTTGTCCACGAGGCCATAGAGCGACTGGCGGCCGCAACTGAAGAGATCTTCGGGCAAGGTCACGGCAGAGTCCTTACCGTTCGGGTCAGCCTGGTGTTCTTTACCCATTGGCTGGCAATGCGCTTACCCGACTTTCGTGAACGCCACCCCGAGGTCAATCTGCGTATCACCAGCAACATATGGGGGGGCGATTCGAGCGTGACCGACGTCGAAGCCGATATGGAAATCCGCTATGGACATGGAGAATGGACGGGACTCAAGGCCGAGCGGCTGACCTGGGATACGTTGCTGCCGGTCTGCGCCCCATTCTTGCCCTCCGAACAGGCGCCACTGGCTACTCCGAAGGATCTCCGTCACCACGAACTACTCCACGTGCTGGGCTACGAGGAGGGCTGGGGATACTGGTTGAAGAAAGCAGGCGCGGGACAGGTCGACTCTTCGAAAGGAATGCAGTTCGATACCTTGATCTCTGCTTTGAGAATGGCCGAGCTTGGTCAAGGGGTGGCCTTGGCGCGCTCGTCGCTGGTCCAGTCGATGCTGGACACTGGGCAACTGATAGCGCCTTTCAAATCCCGGCTAACGACCAGTGAAGCTTTCTACCTGGTCTATTCTCCGCACAGCATCGTCAACCCTGATGCCGCGGCGTTCGTGGCCTGGTTGAGTGCGAAGGCCCAAGAGGGGCGTGCGCGGAACTGATCGACCAGGTTGACATCGCCCGTCCATTTCGCGGGGCTGCCAGTGATCGACTGGCCGTTTTCCTGCGCGTTAACTCCGCCGGCCTCCGCCATAAATAAAATAGCCCCATCCTCGTTTTTTTTATTGCTTTACCGGCTCCCCGTTGTATCCGACAGTGATCCCCAGTTCGTCGCCAAGGCCACTCGCCTCGCATTCGAAATGCGGTTGATTGGTACGGGCGGCGACCCACCACAATGATGACCTGCGTTTCGGAAATCTGCAGGTCCTGGAGATGAGTCGGTGAGCCATGGGAAAGCATAATCAACTGCCTTTTAGCGGCGTGAAAGTCATCGACTTTGGCCAGTACATCGCCGGCCCGGCCGTGGCGATGATCCTGGCGGATCTCGGCGCCACCGTCATTCACATCGATCCCCCTGCTGGGCCGCTTTGGGACAGCCCGGCCAATGCCGTACTGAACCGCAACAAGTATTGCTTGCAGCTTGACCTGAAGTCCGCGCAGGGGCGCGAGGCGGCCATGGCATTCATCGCGCGTGCCGATATCGTGATCGAGAACTTCCGGCCGGGCGTCATGACCCGGTTGGGCCTGGACTTCGCCGAGCTGCGTCGTCAAAGGCCCGAGCTCATCACGCTGTCCATCCCTGGCTTCGCCAGCAACGACCAGTTGCGTCGTCACTGGCGCGCGCTCGAGCCGATTATTGCGTCGGCCTCCGGGGTATTCACCGATATGGGCCAGAACCGCGTACTGATGGGGATAAACCCGAGCTTTTCGCCGCTGCCGCTAGCCTCGTCCTACGGCACCATGCTGGCTGTCTCCGCGGTGGCACTCGCTCTGCAAGCGCGGGAGCGCACGGGAGTGGGTGATCAGATCGAGGTGCCTCTGGCCGCGGCGGTGATGGAGGGGCTGTCTTACAACTCGATCAAGATCGACGGTTATCCCGAACGCTACAAGACCTTGCGCGAAAAGGAAATTGAGCGGCGGCGGTCGGAAAATCTTCCGATGAACCTCAGCTACGAAGAACTGCAAGAATATCTCGACCCCTTTTACCGCACGTACGAGTGCGCGGACGGTCGCAAGTTCTATGCGGTATGCCCGTCACACCGCTCGCACGCCAAGCGTTGCCTTCAGGCGATGGGCTTGTACGAGGAAATGCTATCTGCCGGGCTGCCGACAGTGAGCGACCCATACCTTCCTATCTCTCAGTGGGAGGGGGATGCCTCACTCGGTGTCTACCCGTTGCCTGCCCATTGGGCCCGGCGCATTTCGGCACGCATGAAGGAGGTGTTCCTGACCAGGACAGCAGCCGAGTGGGAAAACATCTTCGGCGAAGGCCGTTTTCCCGGGGCACCCCACCGCTCGACTCAGGAGTGGTTGCACGACGAGCACGCCAACGCCGCGGGTCTGGTGGTCGATGTCGACGACCACCAGTACGGCAACATGAAACAGCCTGGCGCGATCGCCTGGCTGGAAGACAGTGCCGAACTGATGCTCTCGCCCGACGCACGCCGCACGGTGAGTCTCAAAGAAGCCCTGGCCATCCTCGATGAGTGCGCGCCCACGGCACTGCCGCCCCCAACCGAACAGCGTGTTGGCGGCTGGCTTGATGGTGTGCGTGTCCTCGATCTGACCAATGTCATCGCGGGTCCGCATTCGACCTCCTACCTCGGCCGGTTCGGCGCCGACGTTATCAAGCTCGACCCCGTAACACCCAACTATGATCCCTGGAACACAGTGGTCTTTGGCATGTCTTCGGGTCGCGGCAAGCAAAGCGTCCTGGTCGACCTGAACCGCCCTGACGGACGCGAGGTGTTTAACCAATTGGTCCGTTCGGTTGATGTGATCGTGATGAATGCACCGGATCGTCAACTGGCACCTTTGGGTCTTGACGAAGCCAGTCTCCAGGCCGTCAACCTTGGCGTGATCTTCTGTCAACTGGATTGCTTTGGGGGACCGCGTCGCGGCCCACGGACCGATTATCTCGGTTACGACGACTTGATCCAGGCCAGCACCGGCATCATGCTGCGCTTCGGCGGCGGCATGGCAACGCCAGAGGAACACGCTCACGTCGGAACCATTGACGTGAATTGCGGGTTCGCTGCAGCGCTCGGCATTGCCGCCGCGTTATATCGCAAAGCCAGAACCGGCCAGATCAGCCGTGCCCGGACCTCCCTGGCATCGCTCGGCAACCTGGTGCAGATTCCCTTCTGCTACGACTACCCGCGGCGGGCCCCGTTCGATGAGCCTTCCGGCCGTAGCGCCCAGGGCTTTGGCAACCTGTCACGCTTCTTTCGAGCCGCGGATGACTGGTTGTATGTGGACGCCAGCGAAAA
The DNA here is from genome assembly GCF_001865575.2 of Paraburkholderia sprentiae WSM5005. NCBI lineage: Bacteria > Pseudomonadati > Pseudomonadota > Betaproteobacteria > Burkholderiales > Burkholderiaceae > Paraburkholderia > Paraburkholderia sprentiae. The sequence continues at coordinate 988,704 of NZ_CP017561.2, read as the reverse complement.
GGAACTGGACAAGCTAAACGCCGTAGAGGGACTGACGGGCATCCGCGACGCGGCAGATCCCGCAGCGTTTCTCAGCTCCGCGTTCCCCACGGCCTCCGCCGAAACCTGGCAGACGCGGTTGCAAGCGGCCAATGTGGCGGCAGCCATTCCGGACAATATCGACAACTTGCGCCAACGCTACAGCCGCCCTGCTGACAATCGTCCGGGTATCGATAACGCCAGCTATTCATTCAGTGTGTATGCCGAGCATCCGAGTGGACGACGCGTCATCCAACTCGATCCTTTTGCGATTCGCCCCCACGTTGCTCCGATCCGCGCACTGGCGCCAGCAGAAAAGTTTGGTGCCTCGACCCGAGGGGTTCTGCGCAAGATGGGCTACAGCGATACCCAGATTGCGACGTTGATTGCGCGAGGGGCGGTCGGCGAAAGCTGGTGCGAAGAGTACTTGCCCAGCTGAACGTCACCGTTGCGGGCAAGCCGGAACACATCGCGACCGCTCCGCTGATGCGTGGGCGCGGCCGATAGCAACAAGCACCCTAGAAGAAAAAAGGCTGTAGCGAAGGGGTGTTCGACTATTTATAAGATTGGAGACAAAGATGCATGTACGACACCGCAAGCTCCCGGGTACCGAAAACACCCGGCGAGGCGCAGAAATCGTTATCGAGAATCTCAATCGAGCTACGCAGCACATGGCGCGAAAACGCCGATGGCGAGGCATGGGGAAGGAGGTACCCTGTGCGCCTCCCTGTCGCCGCAGCCGATCTGCAGACACAGCGCGACCGCCTGCGCTGCCAGGTGCCTTCCGCACCGAAAGACATTGAGGGTAACGATCATGCAAGACCAGGGCAACACATTTGTGAGCTTCCGCAATGTTCGGAAGACATACGACGGAGAAACACTCGTCGTCAAAGACCTGAATCTCGACATACAGAAGGGGGAGTTTCTCACTTTGCTTGGTCCGTCTGGCTCGGGAAAGACCACCTGTCTCATGATGCTCGCCGGGTTTGAATACCCAACCGATGGAGAAATCTGGCTGGATGGTCAGTTGCTCAATCGTATTCCGCCGCATAAACGCGACATTGGAATGGTATTTCAGAACTATGCACTCTTTCCACACCTGACCGTCGGACAGAACCTCGAGTATCCCCTCAAGGTTCGCAAGATGCCGCCAGACGAACGGGCCGCGCGCGTCAAGCGGGCGCTCGAGATGGTCCACATGGAAAAGCTGGGTAAGCGAATGCCAGCTCAGCTCTCAGGCGGTCAGCAACAGCGAGTGGCGCTTGCGCGTGCGTTGGTGTTCAACCCAAAGCTTGTGCTGATGGACGAACCGCTTGGCGCGCTGGACAAACAGCTGCGCGTGCACATGCAGATAGAGCTCAAGGCATTGCACGAATCTCTTGGCCTGACCTTTGTGTACGTCACACACGATCAAGGTGAGGCGCTCACGATGTCTGATCGAGTCGCGGTCTTTGATCAGGGGGTGATCCAACAGCTCGACCGGGTCGACTCGCTCTACGAATCGCCGAGGAATCTGTTTGTAGCCAACTTCATTGGTGACAGTAACCGGGTGGAAGGCACCGTCGTAAGCCGGGATGGAAACTATTGCGAGTTGTGCATTGCAGACGGTACGACCGTACGTGCGCTGAATGTTGCCGGACTCAATGTCGGTAGCCACGCCACAGGGGTGATCCGTCCCGAGCGGCTCTCGATTGGACGGCAATCCGAACAGCAGCGCAATGTCATCAACAGCGAAACGCTTGGGATGATCTACTTCGGCGATCACGTCCGGCTACGCTGCCGCTGCCCCGGAGAAACAGAGTGTTTCGTGAAGGTTCCGCTCGGACAGGACGGGGCGGCCTATGTCCAACCGGGAAATCGAATCGCGTTGTCGTTTCATGAAGATCATCTACGAGTTTTCAATTGACCGCGCGTAGCGAAATCACCTTGTGCCAAGGAGAACGAAATGAGGTTCTTTAGAAATACGGTCGGCGTGGCTGCCATGATGTGTTGTTCCGCTTTCGCATTGGCCGACGGCCTTACGACGGTCAATTACGGTGGCGCCGTGGGGAACGCCGAGAAAGCTGCCTGGGTTGAACCGTTCTCGAAAGCGAGCGGCATTCCGACGAATGCGATTGAGTACACGGGCGAAATGGCCAAAGTCAAAGCGATGGTCGACGCCAAAGATGTCACGTGGGATGTCGTTGAAGTCGAGTCGGCAGACATCGGACGCGGCTGTCAGGACGGACTCTTCGAGAAGCTCGACTGGTCGAAGATCGCGAAAAAGGGTGATCTGGTGCCTGGATCGGTGACTCCCTGCGCTGCCGGCACATTCGTGTGGTCGACCGTGCTGGCATACAACCCGACGCTGACGAAGGGCACGCCACAGGGCTGGAAGGATTTCTGGGACGTCAAGAAATTTCCTGGCAAGCGTGGCATGAAGAAGGAGGCGCGTTATAACCTCGAGTTCGCACTGATGGCAGATGGCGTTCCGGCGAAAGACGTCTACACCGTGCTGGGCACGGAGGCTGGCGTCAATCGGGCGTTCAAGAAGATGGACGAACTCAAGCCACACATTCAGTGGTGGGAGGCTGGCGCACAGCCGCCGCAGTTCCTGGTCGCCGGTGACGTTTCGATGTCCACCGCGTATAACGGCCGCATCGACGCCGCAATGCGGGCAGGGAACAAGAACCTGGGGATCTCGTGGGACCAAAGCGTCTATGAGCTGGACTTTTTCGTGATTCCGAAGGGCTCAAAAAATAAGGATGCAGCCGAGAAGTACCTTGCCTACGTGCTCGGACCTCAGGCTCAAGCTACGTTCGCCCAGCACATCCCGTACGGACCAACCAACAAGGGCGCTTTAAAGTTGCTTGATGCAACCACTCTTGCAAACCTGCCTAACTCGCCGAAGAACGGCAAAGACGCTATCCCCAACGACGTAGAGTTCTGGACCGACCACGGCGACGGGCTGGAACAGCGCTTCACCGCGTGGGCAGCGAAATAACGCGAATCGTGTACCCATCGCTCGAACGCATGGGTACGCGAAGGAGAGAGACATGAGCGCGGTAACTACTCAGCAGCAGGATTGGCATTTGCGTGAGCTCAAGCGATCGCTTAGGAACGTGAATTTACGCAAGCAGATGGCGGCGCTGGCGCTAATCGCTCCTCTTGCTATTTTCATTTTTTTGGTATTCGTGATGCCCGTTGCATCCATGATTTCGCGGTCGATTCAGAGTCCGGAAGTCGTTGACGCGTTGCCAGACACGACGGCGGCGCTGCGAAACTGGGATCGGAAATCGGCGGTTCCGGATGACGCTTTTCGCGGGCTGATGCTCGATATCGAGCGCAACGGCGGGAACAACAGTTCAGGTACCGCTGCCGGTCGACTGAACGGGCAGAAGGCGGGTTTCCGTTCGTTGTTTTACAAGACTTCGAGCGCACTTCCGTTCGGCGACGATGATTCAGCGCTGCCTGCGCATGAGGTTCGACAAAAGCTGATCGAAATCGACAGGCGTTGGGAAGATCCCGGTTACTGGCAGGCAATCGCTAAAGATTCATCCCGATACACAAGCCAGTATCTCCTCGCGACGATGGACTACCGTCGCAATTCTGTCGGTGACATCGTTCCGGTCGATCCAGGCGCCTCGGCATATCGGGAGGTATTCAAGCGAACGTTCGTGATTAGCGGCCTGGTAACGCTCGCCGCGCTGCTCCTCGGCTACCCCCTGGCATACTGGATCTCCAGTCTGCCGGCGGGTAAGGCAAATCTGCTGATGATCCTGGTGCTCCTTCCCTTCTGGACTTCGATCCTCGTGCGGATCTCCGCCTGGATTGTCATCCTTCAAGGATCGGGCCTCGTCAACAAGGCGTTGCTGTCGCTGGACCTGATATCGTCTCCATTGACACTGCTGTTCAACCGGACGGGGGTGCTGATCTCGATGACTCATATCCTCCTGCCGTTCATGATTCTGCCGCTGTACAGCGTCATGAAATCGGTGCCAGCCAGCTATACGAAGGCAGCGATCTCGCTGGGTAGTCACCCGTTCGGCGCGTTCTGGAAGGTCTACTTTCCGCAAACGCTGCCAGGAGTCGGCGCCGGCGGACTGCTGGTATTCATCACGGCTTTGGGCTACTACATTACTCCGGCATTGCTGGGCGGAGCCGGCGACCAGATGGTGAGCTACTACATCGCCTATTTCACGAACGTGGCCTTGAACTGGGGGATGGCGTGCGCACTGGGAGCGGTTTTGCTTCTCGTGACGTTGATACTCTTCGGTGTTTATCGAAAGATCGTCGGCAATGAACTGAAGGTAGGTTAGGACCATGAAAACGACCATATCGCGTTTTGCACCTTATACGTCGGCTCCCGAGATCGCGTGGCACTACGTTTTGCGATCGACCAATGTCATGATCCTGCTTTTTCTGGTCTTGCCGATACTGGTGATCATCCCGCTTTCTTTCACGGACAATACATTCCTGGTCTATCCGATACACAAGTTCTCGTTCAAGTGGTACCACAATCTGTTTACGTCGATTGACTGGCTTCGTGCCGGAAAAAACAGCTTCATCGTAACTCCGCTTGCCACGATCCTGGCCACTGTCCTCGGGACGTTGGCCGCGTTAGGCCTCAACAAGGCGACGTTCAAAGGCAAGGGCGCGCTGATCGGCATTTTGATCTCGCCGATGATCGTGCCGGTGATCGTCACTGCCGTCGGGATGTATCTGTTCTTTGCGAAGTGGGGGTTAGCCGGGTCGTACCTTGGTCTGATTCTGGGTCATACCGCTATCGCTGCTCCATTCGTGGTGGTAACTGTCAACGCCACCCTTGCCGGGTTCAACCAGAATTACGTGCGCGCGAGCCTGAGCCTCGGTGCGTCGCCCGTCACGACGTTCTTCTCCGTCACCCTGCCCATCATTGCGCCGGGCGTTATTTCTGGAGCCCTGTTTGCATTTGCCACGTCGCTCGATGATGTCGTCATCACGATGTTCATCGCGGGTCCGACACAAGGTACGCTGCCGTTGCAGATGTTCATCGGCCTGCGGGAAAACATTACTCCGACGATTGCTGCCCTTGCGACAATTCTGATTGTATTTTCCAGCCTGCTTCTAGTGACGATGGAGTGGCTGAGGTCCAGAAGCGCGGCGCGGCAGATAGCGACGTGACATTGCTTGCCGCGGCACCTGTCGCCTCATGCCCGTGGAACCCGTCGGGCATGGCGTAGTGGTACATCCTCGAATGGTTTATGTTGTCTGGATGTATCACTTCGCCATGCCTGACCGCGTGCGTTTACCGTCAGAGAGGACAAGTATGGCTTTCTCAGCCCTTTATCTGCAGCAGAATGACAACGGTTTTTCGGCCGGGGTTACCAGCCTCGATGACCGAACCCTCGACGAGCATCCCCTCGCAGCCGGCGAAGTGCTCATTCGTATCGCGCACTCGACGCTTAACTACAAGGACGCGCTAGCGGTCACGAACCGCGGTCCGGTCGTACGCGCCTGGCCAATGATCGCGGGTATCGATGGCGCCGGCGAGGTGGTGACATCGACAGATTCTCGCTGGAAAGCGGGCGATATTGTCCTCGTCAACGGATGGGGCCTCGGCGAAACACACTGGGGGTGCCTCGCAGAGAAAGCCCGCCTGAAGGCCGACTGGCTGATTGCGGTACCGCAGGGACTATCAACGGCCGAAAGCATGGCAATCGGGACGGCCGGCTACACGGCGATGCTGTCCTGCCTTGCGCTGAAACAGGCGGGTGTCAAGCCGGCCGACGGTGAAGTCCTCGTGACCGGCGCGAGCGGCGGTGTGGGCAGCGTGGCAATCTCGCTATTGAGCAGTTGGGGATTTACGGTCGTGGCGTCGACGGGCAAGCCCGAGCAGGCGCATTTTCTGAAGCGTATCGGCGCCGCCGATGTGGTCGATCGGAACTCGCTGTCGGCAGCCGGCAAGCCGTTGCAGAAAGAACGCTGGGCGGCGGTTGTCGATTCTGTCGGCTCGCATACGCTTGCCAACGCATGCGCACAGACGAAATATGGCGGCGTCGTGACGGCGTGTGGTCTCGCGCAAGGCATGGAGTTCCCGGCGAACGTTGCACCGTTCATTCTGCGCGGTATCAAACTGTTGGGCATCGACTCGGTCATGTGTCCGATCGCTCATCGTCAGATTGCGTGGAATCGGCTCGCTGCAGATCTGGATCGAGCAAAGCTCGCCGAACTCACGCACCTGATAGCGTTGCACGACGTGCCCGAGGCAGCCGTGCAAATGATGGATGGAAAGCTGAGCGGTCGAACGGTTGTCGACATTTGCCGCAGCGCATGATGTCGGACGCTTCCGTTCGGATTTGAAGGCCTGCGACTTCGGGACCGGTGGTGTGCTCTCCCGTGCCGGGATGTGGCAGCACGGGAGCTGTAGCGGATTTTGCAGTGGAAAGGCTATCTCGCCGTCGGCATCGCGAATTCGGCACCTTGCTCGATACTCTCCGGCCAGCGTTGCATGATTGACTTCTGACGCGTATAGAACCGGACGCCTTCCTCGCCATACGCGTGCGTGTCACCGAACAAGCTACGCTTCCAGCCGCCAAACCCGTGCCACGCCATCGGTACCGGGATCGGTACGTTGATGCCAACCATTCCAACCTCGATTCTCCGGCCGAACTCGCGCGCGACGTGTCCGTCGCGAGTGTAACAGGCGACGCCATTGCCGAATTCGTGCGCGTTGACCAGGTCGACGGCCTCTGTAAAGTCCTTCGCACGGACGCAGGACAGCACCGGTCCGAAGATTTCCTCTTGATAGATGCGCATCTCCGGCGTGACGTGGTCGAACAACGTGGCACCGGTAAAAAAGCCTTCCTCGTGCCCCGGAACTTTGAGGCCACGTCCATCGACAACCAGCGACGCGCCTTCTTCGAGACCAATCGCGATGTAGTTTTCAATGCGTTCCAGCGCCTGACGTGTGACGATTGGCCCCATCTCGGCGTCGGCCTCCATGCCGTTCTTTACTATTACGGAGCGTGCTCGATCAGCGAGCCGCGGAATCAGCTTGTCCGCAACGTCGCCTACGAGGACTGCGACCGAGATCGCCATGCACCGTTCCCCCGCGGAGCCGTAGCCTGCGCCGACCAAAGCGTCGACGGCTTGATCAATGTCAGCGTCGGGCATCACAACCATGTGATTCTTCGCTCCGCCAAGCGCCTGGATCCGTTTTCCGTGCTTTGCCCCCGTCTCGTAGATGTAGTTGGCAATCGGCGTCGAACCGACGAAGCTGATGGCTTTTACGTCAGGATGCTCGAGTAGCGCATCCACGACTACCTTGTCCCCTTGCACGACGTTGAACACGCCGTCAGGCAACCCGGCTTCCTGCAGCAGGCGGGCCATGTAGAGCGACGCTGACGGATCACGCTCGCTGGGCTTCAGAATGAACGCATTGCCTGCGGCAATCGCAATCGGAAACATCCAGCAAGGAACCATGCACGGAAAGTTGAAAGGCGTGATTCCCGCGACAACGCCGAGTGGTTGCCGGGTCGTCCAGTTGTCGATGTCGGTCGACACCTGTTCCGTATGGTCGCCCTTCAGCAATTGCGGAATGCCGCAGGCAAACTCGATCACATCGATGCCCCGTGCCACTTCGCCTTGCGCATCGCTGAACACTTTTCCGTGCTCGGCGGTCATGATCGCTGCCAGCTCGTCCTTGTACTGGTTCATCAGTTCGAGAAAGCGGCGCATGACGCGCGCGCGACGGATGGGTGGCGTATTACTCCATCCCTGGAACGCCTGTTTCCCCGACGCTACTGCGGCACTTACGTCGGACGCGTCGCCGAGGTGCACCATGCGTGCAGGAGAACCGGTCGCGGGGTTGAATATCGGCTGCTTTCGAGTGCCTGAGCCAGGCACGTGGCGACCGTTGATGAAGTGAACCACGTCTGCGTCGTCGTTGAAGGGCTGCATTTCATACTCCTTGCTGGGATTGGAACAGGTTCTAAGTGCCACAAAAACGGGCGATGGGAATAGGGTTTTGCCTTCCGATGGCCAGAGTTGTTGTTGCGTCTGAATGACCGTCACTTCGACAGATCCGATGCGGTTTTTTTGAGGGGGAATTCGCTTACCAGAGACCGCGGTAGAGCTCGACCATTTCCGCGACCGAGGGCACGCGTGGGTTATTGCCAGGAGAGCCAGAGGCCAGAGCCTGCTGTGCCATGGTCGGCATTAAGCTGAAGAAGCGCTCGCGGTCGATACCAAATTGTTCAGGCATCGGCACCTGAAGGTCAGCGTTGATCGACCGCAATTCAGCGAGCAACCTGCCATTGGCGGTCTGCGTACTGTCCTGCCTGTCGGCCACGCCCATGGCACGAGCGCACTCAGCGTAGCGTTCTTCCGCCGCCGGGATCGAGAACGCGGTCACACTGGGCAGCAGCATGGCGTTGGACAGGCCATGGGGAACGTGGAAAAAAGCGCCGATCGGTCGACTCATGCCGTGTACCAGCGCCACGGATGCAGCGGAGAACGCCACACCCGCGAGCGTCGAACCGAGCATCAGGGCTTCGCGGGCGGCTGTATCCTGGCCGGATCGATAGGCTTTACGCAGATTGGGGCCAATCAAGCGCATGGCCGCCAAGGCCTGACTGTCGCTGTACAGGTTGGCTTTCTGGCTAACGTAGGCCTCGATCGCGTGGGTCAGCGCATCAATACCCGTATCGGCGGTGACGCGCGGCGGCAGGCTGAGGGTCAGGTTGTAGTCGACCAAGGCTGCTACGGGCATGAAGCCGATGCCCACACAAAGCATTTTTTCGTCGTTCTGCTCGTCAGTGATGATCGTGAAACGGGTCACTTCCGAGCCGGTTCCCGCAGTGGTGGGCACCGCGATAATGGGCAACCCTACCTCGGTAACAATGCGCGGAAATTTATAGTCGCGCATTTCTCCACCATGCTTGGCAAGAATGCCAATAGCCTTGGCGCTGTCGATCGGACTGCCGCCGCCCAGTGCAATGATGCTGTCGTAGTCTCCTGCGCGAGCCTTCTGCACGCCAGCTCGAATCGAGTCAACCGTGGGCTCGGGGACCGTATCAGCGAAAATTTCGGCTGTCCTGCCATTGGCGGCGAGACCTTCCTGAATGCGCCCGGCATAGCCCAGCTGCACCATCATCTTGTCGGTGATGATCAAGGGGCGACTGCAGCCGAGAGTCGCCAGAACCGTGGAAACTGTCTCGCTGGCGTTGGCGCCGACCTGAAGGATGCGCGGCAAAATCATTTGGTTAGACATATCGAATCCAGTATTAATGTCGGTTAAATATAAAAAGCTAGCCGGGATCCATTCATTAATTGAAGTCTTCGGCTCGATGTCTTGTCTTTTCGATAATTTAGATAATAAGAAGTCGATATCTTTGATATTGAGAATGGTGAAACTTGCCGGAGCGGTATGGTTTTCGGTGTTCCTTAATGCCCAGTTGCGCATCACCTGTTCGAGAGGTCCCTGCAGGCGTGCATCGCAATGACGCAATAAATCCCGCGTCATTAATAGAGGTAGCAGCAAGGTGATGTGCCCATGGCCGGGCCGGCCGTGTGTTGGCCGAAGTGAATGGCCCCTGACTTCGTAAGCCGGTAGTTGATTAAGCTTCTGTCCATATGGATCATCGACTCGTCTCCCGGACCCGCAGATTTTCTGCAATGCAGGTCATCATTGTCATAGGTAGCCGTCAGCACTGATCAATCGCGTTTCGGCTGCAAGCTGCCGTGGCGGCGCGCTGAGGTTACTGTCGGGTAGAACGAGGAGCGGGTAAAGCAATAAAAAAGACCGTAATGGGTCCGCTTTACTTATGGCTTTGGCCGTCGGGAGCGAAGTGGAAGGCTATTTTTGCCCATCCCCCGAAATCTGAAATCCTCGGCAAACCGCTGCCAGGCTTGGCTTTGAGGGGTGTACTGCAGCAAAAATAGCCGACTGGTCTATTCTCCACATCGGGAATCGAACTCCCGCAAGGCGTATTGCGAGTCGAGGTCACGACCGCTGTTCTTGCCATCCTTCGGTCCGGGCTGCTCGTCGAGGGAGTGTCGAAGTAAAAATCCCCACGCTGTGTAACCGGTGATCAGCCGGGATTGTGATCGGAGAAGCTCCGTTTGGGACGGCCAGGGCATCGACGAATGGGTTCGGCGGGTACCTGGTTCAGCGAAGTTGGCCGGTTGCGTAAATGCTCGGGCAGCAGTTCGACGGGCTGCTATTGCGAGGGCGCGTGCAAGATAGTGGCGAACATCGTGTCGGTGCAACGCTGTGCCTGACTATCGCTTATCGTATCGGGTCGGCCCTCGATCCCGCCTTCGGTAACCCCTCGCGGGCTAATCACCGAGAGTTGTCCTCGATGGGCGCTTTCACCCGCATCATGCAAAATAGCCGCATCGAAAACGCGGAGGATGGCCCGTGGGTGTCAACTTCGACCTGAACGATTTGCAGGCGTTTCGAGCCGTCGTGGAATTGGGTAGCTTCCGCAAAGCAGCGGAGGCGGTCAATATTTCGCAGCCAGCGCTGAGCCGGCGCATCGAGAAGCTTGAAGCGGCGCTCGGTGTGCGGCTCTTCGAGCGGACCACTCGCAGCGTGACGCTCACCACCATAGGTCGCGTGTTCGCCCCAAGCGCGGAACAACTTCTCGACGATCTCGATGTCGCATTGCTCGGCATCCGCGACGTCTCCAGCAGCCGCCTCGGTCATGTGACCATCGCATGCGTGCCGTCGGTCGCCTACTATTTCCTGCCGAGCGTCGTTGCCGCCTATCACAGCCGCTATCCGCGTATCCGGGTCAAGCTGCTGGACTCGAGCGCCAACGAAGTGCTCGGCTCGGTCATCAGCGGTGAAGCCGATTTCGGCGTCAGCTTCATGGGGAGCCAGGAAACCGAGGTCGAGTTCAAGGTCCTGCTGCAGGAACGGTTCGTCGCCGCGTGCCGTCGCGATCATCCCCTTGCCAGGAAAAAGCAGGTGACCTGGAACGAGCTTTATGAACACGAATATGTATCCGTGGACAAGACTTCTGGCAACCGCCTGCTGCTCGATCAGGCGTTGACCAACGTGGCGCCGGCAGTGCCGAGCGTCTGCGAGACTCGCCATGTCACCACCATGCTCGGCCTGATCGAAGCGGGACTCGGTGCAGCAGCGGTGCCTTCAATGGCAATGCCCATGCGCGACCACCCGATTTTGACCAGCGTGCCGCTCGTCGATCCGGTCGTGACGAGGCGAGTGGGTATTGTCAGACGCCGGGGGCGTCCGCTCGCGCCGGCCGCGCAGCAGTTCTATCAGACGATTCTCGACATGAAGCGCAGCGGCATGGCCCGCGCGGCGAAGAAGAGCCCGAAATGACACTGCCAAGGCCATTCCGGCTGCTTTACGTCCAGGTCCTGCTTGGAATGGGGCTCGGCATGACCGTCGGCCACTTCTGGCCACAGGTCGGTGCGTCGCTGAAGCCGCTCAGCGATGCGTTCGTCGCGCTGGTTCGCATGATGATCGCGCCAATCGTCTTCTGCACGATCGTCATCGGCATCACGTCGCTTGCGAGCGGCTCGAAGATCGGCCGGACCATCCTGAAGGCGCTCGCGTTGTTCTACGTTCTCACCATCGTTGCGCTCGTTCTGGGCCTCGCGACCGCGTTCACGCTGCATCCGGGTGCGGGACTGCACATCGACGCGCATCATCTGGACACGGCCATGCTGGCGCAGTATTCGACGCGCACGCAGTCGCACGGGCTCGTCGAGTTCGCACTGCATCTGATTCCGGAGACGCTCGTCGGCGCCTTCGAGAAAGGCGAGGTGCTGCCGGTCCTGCTGCTTGCCCTTCTGTTCGGCTTCGCATTGAACGCCAGCGGAAGCGCCGGACGGCGAGTGCAGGAATTCATCGATAGCGTCGCACACGTGCTGTTCCGCATCCTCGCGCTGATCATGCGGCTTGCCCCCGTCGGGGCGTTCGGCGCGATGGCGTTCACGGTAGGCCGTTTCGGCATCCATTCGATTGGCTCGCTCGGCATGCTGATGTTGTCGTTCTATGCGGCCTGCCTGCTGTTCCTGGTCTGCGTGCTCGGTCCGCTCGCACGCCTGCATCGCTTCTCCCTCTGGCGTTTGCTGCGCTACATTCGCGAGGAACTCGTTATCGTGCTCGCGACGTCGTCGAGCGAACCCGTGCTGCCGCGCCTCATCGTCAAGCTCGAAGCGCTCGGCTGCGACAAGGGCATCGTGGGTCTCGTGCTGCCCGCCGGCTATTCCTTCAATCTCGACGGCACGGCGATCTACCTGACGCTCGCCTCGATGTTCATCGCGCAAGCGTGCGATGTACACCTATCGGGCGGCCAGATCGCGACGATGCTCGTGGTCATGCTGATCACGTCGAAGGGCGCGGCGGGCGTGTCGGGCAGCGGACTGGTTGCACTCGTCGCGACGCTCGCCGTCATTCCCGATCTGCCGGTTGCAGGCGTCGCGCTACTGGTCGGCATCGATCGCTTTATGTCCGAGGCGCGTGCCCTGACGAGCGTGATCAGCAACGCCTGCGCGGTGATCTTCGTATCGATGTGGGAGCGCGCCTGCGACCGAACGCGTCTGAAGGATGCATTGAGCCTGGCGCACCAGCCCGAAGAAGCCTTCGATCAGCCCGCCGACCTGCCGGGCTGAATCGTTGCCGTCGTCTCAATGCGTGGCGACGGAATCGAGCCCGGTCGATGTCACCTCCGGCTGCACGGCGGGCGACGCGAGATAGTCGAGCAGCGCTTTCGCCTCCTTCGGATGCTGCGCGCCGACCGGGATGCCGCCTGCAAAGCGCGTGACGGACTGCACCGACTCCGGAATCTTACCGACGTAAGCCGCGCCCTTCACCGGGAGCAACTCGCTCACCTGCTGAAATCCCACATCGTAGTCGCCGGTTGCGACCACCGACGCCACCGGGATCCTCGGGATCATCTTCGCCTTGGCCTTCGCCTGTTCCTCGATGCCGAGCCGCTTGAACAACTCGCGCTCGATATAGACGCCGCTCGCGCTATCCGAGTAGGCGATCGAGCGGGCATGCAGCAAGGTTTCCTTGAGCGCCGCCTCGGACCCGATGTCGGGCTTCGGCGCGCCATCGCGCACGACCATCCCGATGCGCGAATCCGCGAGCTCGACGCGCGAATCGGGGATCACCTTGCCCTGCTTGATGAGATCGTCGAGTGCATAGCCGACCATGATCACCACGTCGGCAGGTTCGCCGCGCTGAAGCCGGTTCGGAATGGCCTCCGGCGACTTGCCCATCGACGGTCCGAGCGCGGTATCGAGCGTGTTGCCCGTGGACGCCGCGAACTTCGGGCCGAGTAGCTTGTAGGCGGCGGTGAAGCCGCCAGAGCTCATCACGTGTAGTTCGGCGGCCTGCACATTCGCCGCAGCGGCGGCGCTGCCGAGGAGCGCCGCAGTGCACAGTTTCAGAAGGATGGATTTCATGGTTGAAGGAACGTCAGGCTGAAGTTCGAGCAGCGAAGCGCTGCTTCAGGAAGCCGCATGCAGCGGAACGCGACGGCGCCGATACAGTGCGAGTGTGGCACCGAGCCCGCAGACCGCCGCGAAGCTCATCCAGTAGCCCGGCGCGGCTTTATCGCCCGTCATGTGAATGAGCGCGGTCGAGATAACGGGTGTGAAACCGCCAAAGACCGCCGTCGCGAGGCTGTAGGCCAGCGAGAAGCCAGCGACACGCACTTCGACCGGCATCACTTCGGTGAGCGCGACGATCATCGCACCGTTGTACATCCCGTACATGAACGAGAGCCAGAGCAGCACAAGCAGCATGTTGACGAAGCTCGGCGCGTGAGCCAGCAGCGATAGCGCAGGATACGCCGTCGCAATTGCCAGCATCGTCATTCCGAGAAGGAGTGGACGGCGTCCGATCCGGTCCGACAGCGCGCCGCCGATCGGCAGCCAGATGAAGTTGGAGATCCCCACGCACAGGGTGACGAGCAGGCTATCGGCGGTACTGAGATGCAGGACTGTCTTGCCAAAAGTCGGCGCATACACCGTGATCAGATAGAAGCTCGTGGTGGTCATGGCGACGAGCAGCACGCCCGCGATCACGACGTTCCAGTTCTGCACGAGCGTCGTGAAGACTTCTTTCATGCTCGGGCGGTGCTGGCGCTGTTTGAATTCCTGCGTTTCCTCGAGATTGCGCCGCAACATGAAGATGAACGGCACGATCATGCAGCCGACGAAGAACGGCACGCGCCATCCCCACGCAGCAATCGTCGCCGTGTCGAGCCAATGATTCAGCGCGAAGCCGAGCGCGGCAGCGATGACGATCGCCACTTGCTGGCTCGCCGACTGCCAGCTCGTGAAGAAACCCTTGCGGCCCGGCGTCGCCATCTCGGCGAGGTAAACCGATACGCCGCCCAGTTCCGCACCCGCGGAGAAGCCCTGCAGCAGACGGCCAAGGAGAACCAGGGCCGGGGCGAATAGTCCGATCGTCGCATAGCCGGGCACGAACGCGATCAGGATGGTGCCGCTCGCCATGATCGACAGCGTGACAATCAGGCCCTTGCGGCGACCGACATCGTCGATATACGCGCCGAGGATGATCGCGCCGAGCGGCCGCATCAGGAAGCCAGCGCCGAACACTGCGAACGTCATCATCAGTGAAGCGAACTCGCTCCCCGCCGGGAAAAAGACCGCGGCAATCTGCGTGGCATAGAAGCCGAACAGGAAGAAGTCGAACTGCTCCAGGAAGTTGCCTGCCGTCACGCGTAGCACGGCGAATGGCTTCGATTGCCCGGGGGCCAGCGGGGGTGAGGAGGGATGCATCGAGGTGTCTCCAGAAAATTTTGAACTTGCGGTGTTCGGGCGATTTGTTGTTTGTCGAATATTCGCCCGGACCGCACGAAACGATAAGTGCTATTTTCGAAACGATTGATGTCCGCTGGTTATCGGTGTCGGCGAAGCGCTCAAGCTACGAAGCGGCACTGGGACGCGGGCGTTCGGGTGTCCATGTTGCGCCCCCGGTTCAGGTGATCGTCGATTTCCGCCGCGCATCCGAGCATGCGGGGATAAAGGAAGATCGTGAATGCGGCGGTTTCCAGATCGGTCTCAGTCAATTCACCACGTTGCAGCGGCTGCCACAGCATCTTCAGCAGCAGCGCCGCGATCACGGCATCGACGTTTACGCAGTACACGTTGCGGGAGACGCCGGCATCAAACAACGCCTGCACCAGTTCGCGATAGAACGCATGGAACACGTTATATTCCCCACGCTTCCCGCACAGTTCCGCGATGAACACTTCGCGCGGATCGTAGTTGACCGGCCTGTCCTTGAAGACGGGATGGTTCACGCCCGGCAGCTTCGCGATATCGAGGCTGCCGGCATGCTTCTGTCGGGCCTTGTACTGCGCATAGCGCTCGGCCGAGCGCTCGGCGAGCGAGCGCAGGTCCACGCCGTGCGCGGGGTCGGACGGATCGGCAAGCCCGCTGTCCCTGAACGCTTCGATCAGGAAGGCGATGCCTTCATAGCCATTGCCGCCGTGCGTGTAGCCTGTATGGGTGAGAAAGCCGACCAGCGCCTTGTTGAGTTGCACGCGCTCGGGGCTTTCCGGGCCGTCGGCGGATACCGCGCCCTTTGCTCCCTGCGCCGAGATGGCGCCCGGACCGTTGGTGAGCAGCAGACCGACGAGCGTCTTGAAGGCGAACAGATCGTTGGGTCCCGGCGCGAGGTTGAGCAACGCGGCAAAACAGATTTCCGTCAGGCTGCGTTCGTTCAGCAGCGCTTGCGTGGTAAAGCCGCAAAAGCCGTCGGGACGGTGTCGCGAGGCGTCCGCCGATGCACCGATCAGCGTCCCGAACAACATGGTCCACCAGGGCAGGCTCTCGGCCGTGACGCGCGAGATGCGCTTGCGCATCAGCGGTCCCCACGCGAGCGTCATGGAGATCGCGGCCAGAACAGCGTCTGCCGTCGGGTGAGCGGGCTGAGACGTGAGCCAGCGCACGATGACCGATCTGACTCGACGCTCGGCGAGTCCCGCGAGCATCGCTTCGGCGCGCAGATCGCGCGTGTCGGTAAAGAGCGGCTCGCAGCCGTTTACGTCGATCCGGGCGATGTCAAAGTTCTCGTCGAGCGCACTCGTCAGGCCGGCTGCCGAGAAGCGTTCGATCATCCATTTCGCGGCATCCCGCGCCGCGCGCTGACGGTTCGGCCCGATGATGGAGGCCGCGGCGGCCAGGATGGCGTTGGGTGCATTGCCGGCCTCGCGTGCGGCTTGCGCTGCCGCGAGTTCCGGCGTTCCGTGCAGATTGACGGACGCAGCGATCGCCACATCGACGAGCTTCTCGTCGTTTTCTCCGCCGAACTCGTGAAGCAGGGCAAGGCTGACGTTCGCTTCGAGCGAATGCGTCGCCGCGTCGAGCATCGAGGCGCCGTACAGGCTGCTCACTTGCGTTTTCGCATCCATCTGCGATGCGCCCGATGCGTCTTTGAGCGCCTGACGCGGAGCGATCACGCCGATCTGTCGATTGACCTGATGGACCTGCTCGTTATACGGCGCAACAGCTTCCACGACCGGAATCGCGAGGCCGTCCGGCAACGCGAGGCCCTGATCGGAGCCGAACCACGGCTTGAGCGCGAGACTGCCCTCCGAGTCGAAATCGGGCATCGTCGCGTTGGCGCGCATCACGGCGCTCAGCGCGGCCGGGATGTGCGCGATGTTCGTCACCACGGCACCCTTCGTCGAGCAGCATGGATCATCCGGCGTGAAGAGGCGCTCGACGCCGAACTTCTGCATGAACCAGCGTTCCTTGGCTTGCGCATCGTCGTTGCCGCCGGCCATCGCGCCGGCGTGGCCGACTGCCCGCGTGAGGCGGCTCTTCCACCGTCCCACGACGCACGCGACGACTGGCTTCGTGAAGACCGCATCGGCCTCGTAGTAGCCACCGGGCTCGCAGTAAAGCACCGCAGCCTTGCTGCGCGCATCGTTGGCGAGTGCGAACGCGAATTCCGGCGCGGCATAGTGGATATAGACGTCCTTGCCGCTGGAAATGACTGTCGACGTGCCCCAGCCACCCATGCGCAGGTATTGCGCAATCGTCGTGCTGAAGCCACCGGAGTTGGAGAAGATCGCGATCGAGCCCTTGCGCAACGAATCGTCAGGATTGTCGCCGCCGAGCGCTCCGCCGATCCTCACGCGATTCCACGAATCGGCGACGCCGAGGCCGTTCGCGCCGAAGATGTCGATGCCCGCCTGCTGGCCCATCGCGCGGATTTCGCGGGCGTCGTGGACCGCGATCTTCTCGGTGATGATGAAAATCTTCCGCAACTCGGGATTCACGCGAATCAGTTCGGCGACGCCGTCGCGGGCCGCGGACGGCGGCAGATAGACGACGCCGCAGTTGAACCGGTGTCCCGCCTGCAGCCCCTCACGGACGTTGTTGTACACGGGGATATCGCCGGCCGGCGTCGCGAGCACTTGCCCGCCCTTGCCCGGCGCCGTGCCGAATACGACGTTACCGCCCGAGAATGCGTGACTCACGGGCGTCACGTCCGACGATTCACCGCCCAGGATGTTGAGCACGCACACGCGATCCTCGCGCGTGGCGATCTGTGCGAGTGAGCTGACGCCAACGAAATACCTGAACGTATTGCTGCCTTGCTTGTACATGTCGATCTCCTCAGGCACGAGCCGTTTCGGTTTGCCTTGGTGACGCGCCAATCCTTGCTGCGATCTCGGTGCGGCCACCGGCGCGCATCCAGGCGTCCGCCTGGCGTGCGTACTGGATCACTTCGCTGATGTCAGAGTCGAAGCCGAACAGCCGGTAAGGCAGGCCCAGCGAGTCGCATGTGTCCCTCAGCGCCGACATGCCCCGCACGAGGTTCGGACCTCCACGGCCCAGCACGACATAAAGCGGTGTCGGTCCGTGCTCGCTGAAGTGCTCGCGCAGGGCGTCGGCCATGGCGCGCAGCGTCTCGTAGATGTCCGTGTTATTTGACTTGCCGCCGATGATGAAGAGCACGTTCGCCTGTCCGAGCCAGTGCCTGAAACAGATGCGCGCCACTTCCTTCATCTTCGCGTAAGGCGGATTGCCGCCGAAATCCGACGAGATGATCGCGGCGTCGCCCAGCATTTCGGTGACCAGCGAGTTGGCGCCGCCGCCGAAGGTCGGGGCCAGGATCGTGCCCTTCTCGTTGATGACATACACGTCGCTCTGGCCCTGATGGGTGCGAAGCTGGTTGATCTCCTGCTCAAAATCCGAGTAATCGGCGGCGAACAGATGAGGCGGCAGGCCAAGACGCGCCCAGCGCGGATCGTCGCGATCGAAGCCGCACTTGAAGTCGCACGCAACCGGCGTAAGGCGACCGTGCCTGTCCTCGCGCATGCGGATCGGATTCAACTCCAGCGTCGTCATGCCGAAGTCGTGAAAGAGCTCCCAGAGTTTCGGCAACTGCTGCACGAGCGGCGAAATGATCTCCTTCGGCGCGCCGATCTCGCTCAGTGCATTCGCTACGACGAACGCCTTCAGCCCGGTCAGCGCATCGAACGGCACCATCGCCACCTGCTTCGGGTCGACTTCCTCGATGTCCATGCCGCCCACATGCGAAAGCGTCATGGTCGGCGCACGAAAGCGGGTGGAATCCGTAATCGAGAAGTAGACTTCGTGCGTGGCCGGCACACCGGCTTCGAAGGTGACGCCATTCGCCTTCGCCTTGATGTGGCCGACGGTATGCTCGGCGAAGTAGAGCCGCTCCTTTTCCGCGAGCGCGGTCTTCAGGTCGGTCGCGCGGCCAAGCAAACCTGCCTTGCCCTTCTTGCCGACTCCCCCCTTGAAGACGGGCTTGATGAAGATCTGGCGATGACGGTCGATCAGCGCCTTGACTTCCTCTTCGCTCGCGCTCGGGCCGAGGATCTCACTCGCCGGAAATCCGACGAATTGCAGCAGGCGCGCGCCGTGCAACATACCGGTGATTTGCATGAAGTTGTCTCCTGAAGGGCATAGCGATATAGAAAGAAACGGGTGTTCGGATTGGTCGTTTGGCGAAAGCGCCAGGCGTGACAAGCGGCCGTGACGCCGATGGCGTTCGGAATGCGTTGCTGATGTGTGTTGAATTGTCCGGTGCTCGAACCGGCTGAGGCTCGAGACGACCCGGCCCAAGGGGCGATCGTTAGCCGCCCCAGGTGCGCCTTGCGTTGTACGTAGGCTTGTCTCCGATGCGTTTTACTTTCGTTCCAATCTCGCTGGAATCTTGAGTACTGATACTCACGCAAATGGAGCCACGCGATAAGTGCATTTTTTCGAAGCATTGATGTTTGCACGTTATCAATGCAGCTGCATGAAACGTGGCATCACCGGCACACCGCGGCGAACATCGTGCTATACAGCGCGCGCCAGCGCAGCAGTTCGGCCCGTTCGCCAATATGCATCGTTTCTGCCGCCTTGCGTATCGACAGCCGCTGACTGCGAAGTTCATCCGCGACGCGGTCTGCGAGATCGGGAAAATCCAGCGACCGGACCTGCGCCTCGACGGCCTTTCGCAATTGCGAATCCCGGTACAGGGTGAATTTTTCCCGCGTACCGAAATAGCCGTTGCGCACCACATGCGTGATCGCACCTGGGAACGTCGCACCGAACTTCAGAAGCAGTTCGAGGCTGTCGCGCTGCCGGTTGATAACCCACAGCACGCGCGCAGGAAAATGCCGCGAAACCCTTACTGGATAACGATCGGCACCCGCAAAATGGAATAGTATGACGTTGTTTTGATGTGAGGATCGTGCCGGATCATTCGCGCGTCCGGGTCAATGCGCGGCCGTTGTAGCGGTGTCGGTCGCGTGGCCCTATCGCTTTGCGCACGCCGTCGACACGCGGCTTGTCTCGCCTGAAGACATCGACGCCAAGGCCGACGTGGTTATTGATGCGCTGGCCGCCAGTTGCGAACGCCAGCGTGACCCCTGCGCGGCACCGACTATTCCACTACCTACGAGCCGTGGGCACCTCTGGAACTGTGCGCCAACTCCCCAATACAGCCGCGCTGCGCCTTCGACTCGCGCAGCGTCGACCCTGAGTTGATCCGCGCGGAAGCTGCTTGCATTCTCGCAGCCCTCAAGCGCGAGCTCGAGCGCGCAGGAGTTCAGCCATGCGTGAAAACGGAATCAAGGTGACACAGCCCATCGTCTGCTCGGCGGCGATGGGACAGGAAATGAACGCGAGTTGCGCTCGCGGGAGGCGCGCACGCAATGAGCGAAATCATGGATGAACAGCAACGCATCGAGGCGGCGCCCGCCGCGATTCCGCCCGACATCGAGCGCGACAAGCAAAGTTGCGGAGGCTGAGCGGCTGCGCGCAAGGCTTCAGGCAAGAAACTGGCGGGCCGCGTGCTGATTGCCCGCATCGAGCGCAACAGCCAGCTCACCAGCCTCGAAATGATCGACGATGACGGCCGCAAGTCGGCGCTCGCAGGCGGGGCCAAGGCGGGCGGCTACTGGCTCGCTTCGCAGCCCAACGGCCAGACGCAGCGCATCGCGATCGCGACGCCAGATTTCGAGTCCGGCGTCGAACTGGCAGCCGGGAAAGACGGGCACGAAAACCGACCTTACGAGGGTCAGCTTTTGCGTTTGGGCGGGCTCACGCCGCGCTATCGGTACTCGTCAATCTCGACCGTGCCGCCCATCGCTTCCATCATCACGCGGATATCGTCGGGCACATCGGGCACGCGGTCGCCGCTCTCGTTGTACCAGTAACAGAAGAAGCGCATCCGAAGTCCCTTGTCTGCGAGCTGTTGGCCAAGTTCCGCTCTCGGCAGATTCAGGCGCCCAATCAGGTAACGCAAATGCGGCTCAAGTGAATCGCTACGAACTGCGCCCTCACTGCGCACGCCCCAAAGGCCAACGCGGCCCGGCGCGCTGCTCGGTCGCCCAGACGGTGTGGTGAACGGCTGTCCCTTGGTAATCGCTGTATCCGGCTCGATGTCGAAATACGCCGTCCAAAAGGCTGGCTCCAATGAGTCGCCGGATATGTAAAAGGTCGCGTGCGCGAGTTGGTGATCTGCCATTGGAGCGGCCTCAGTTTGCCCAGTCATGAAAATTTCCGATGTGGTTACCATTAAAGTACACGTCGCCGTTGTCATGCCAGATGACGTTATCGGCTGGCCCCAAGCCATTGCCTGGCTTGAACCTGTGCAAGATAGCCCCAAACGTCTTGCGGTCATACCCCAGCATCTTCGCCGCGTAGTTTGGGTTGTTCGTGCTCGCGGCGAGTTCAACGACATCGCCGCTCAACGCATCAGGCACATACTCGAACGGCTGCGCGTCGCCGAGCCGCGTTGATGCGCGTCTATCGCCAGCCCTGGCTGCGCGGGCAGCGTTCAGTTGGGTTTGCCAGGTGGCCGGATCGTACTGCACAGACAGAATGGGTTCGCCGTCCGGGCGATTACCGGCCCTCGCTGCGATATTCCTCAACGGCGCGCTGCTGTACGGTGACGGAAACAGGCCATTACGCGGACCTTTAATGGCAAGCAGGGCACCCCGGCGCACCTCTTCGAGAAGCGCACCGATGACCCACCAGCCATCGGTGTCAGGGTTGCGGTCACGTACGCGATGAAAAAACAGCCAGTGACTGCCAATGAGATTCCTGACCAGTTTCCGGTCCTCCTGCCACGCCCTGTGATTCAGTTCGGCAATGTCAAGAAACTCCCGGGTCTCCGCCTTGGCCCTCTGAAGGTCTGCGGCCTTGCCGAGGCACGCCTTATAGTGCCATTCGTCGCAGATGACATAACAGGCCCCCGGTGGCCGCTGGCAGGACAGCTCCACGGAGTGCATTTCAAATACGGACAGGGACATGGGTGTGTCGATGGTCTATCTGAAGTCGCTGCCGGGGTTGACAGCAGTCAGATAATTACCGTGCGACAGGCAGTCCGTACATGGGCGACCGCCCAAAATCGCCACGGCTCTCGACGAAACGGAAAAAAAGCGCCCGCAGGAATACTGCGGTTTTTCGCGCCCGTAGCGCGGATGCTCGCGGGCAGCGACCGTACCGCCGGTCTATTACCTTTCCAGCCGCTCGACGGAGCAAGTCGCGCGTATAAACTCAGTGCAAATTCAATAGGAGAACGTGCAATGCAGCTTCTTGACCACGTATCGATCGGTGTACCTGACATCGAGGCAGCGCGCCGCTTCTACGATGCCATCATGACGGCTCTCGGCGCGAACAAAGTCTACGACCGCCCCACTGCCTTAGGGTATGGCGAGCGTTGCACGACCGACGACACAACATCGACCTATCTGGCCGTCTACCTCGATCCAGGCGACATCACAGAAAACAGGCGCCACTGGTGCTTCAAAGCGCCGTCGCGCGATCATGTCGATGCATTCTTCAAAGCAGGACTCTCGACTGGAGGCAAATCCGACGGAGAGCCCGGCTTGAGGCCTCACTATCACCGCGACTATTACGCGGCATTTCTGGCCGACCCGGCTGGCAATCGCGTCGAGGCCGTCTGTCATGGCCCGAGCACGAACCCCTAAACCGCCACCTCACACCCCGCCTGCTCCAACACAGCCTGCGCCCTCTGATGCAGATCGCCGCTCGCCAACGACGCATCCGGCGACCTGACCCACGCAGCGATCCGCAACGTCGCGCCGCCATTCGCCGGATAGTCGGCAACCGACACCACCGGTGCCAGCGTCGAGCCGCTCAGCACGCGCGGCTCGTCGGCCACGAGTTTTTGCAGTTGCCCGATCGCCGCATCGACGTCCTTGCGCTGCGCGAGTTCCACCTCGACCTCGATGCGCTGCGTGCCGCCGCAGCTGAAATTGATCACCGGATTGCTCCAGATCTGACTGTTGGGCACGAACACGATGTTGCCGTCGCCGCGTTCGATCCGCGTCGTGAAAAGCCCCACCTCGCGCACGATGCCCGCCGCCGCGCCAGTGCCCTCGATCACGTCGCCGACGCGAAACGGCCGCAGCAACAGCAGCATCATGCCGGCCGCGATGTTCTGCAAGGTGCCTTGCAGCGCGAGGCCGATCGCGAGGCCGGCCGCACCGAGCACGGCCAGGACGCTCGCGGTCGCGATGCCGACTTCACCGAGCGCCGCGATCAAGACGAGCACGCGCACGGCCCACGTGCCCATCGCGGCGAGCATCGGCGCGAGAGTCGGGTCCGCATGCGTGCGCGCGAGCGCCTTCGCGAGCATCGCGCCGACGCGGTTCGATAACCACCAGCCGACCACGACGATCAGCACGGCGATCACGATATGCACGACGTCGTGCGTCAGCGTGACGAGCAGCGACGGCTGAAAATGAAATAAGCGGGAGAGCGTGTCGTTCATCGTCGGCTTGAATCGTTTGTGAGTCCCGACGCAGATTAAGCACGATACGTTCCTGTCCGGCCGTTGCACCGAGCGGTACGCGAGTTGCTTGCCGCAGCGGATCGGCGACGTTATACGACGCGCGGCAACGCTGCCTCGACGAACACCGCGCACAGCGCTTCCATGCCTCGGGCGTCGTCGTCGTCGAAGCGAGCGACGAGCGGGCTATCGACATCCCACACGCCGATCAGCGTGCCGTCGGGCGCGACGAGCGGCACGACGATTTCCGATTGCGACGCCGAATCGCACGCGATATGGCCGGGAAACTCGTGCACGTCGCGCACGACCTGGGTCTGACGGGTTTGCGCGGCCGTACCGCAGACGCCCTTGCCGAGCGCAATGCGCACGCACGCGGGCTTGCCCTGGAACGGGCCGACCACCAGTTCGCGGCCGTCGTGAAAGTAAAAGCCGGCCCAGTTCAGATCGCTCAACGAATGAAATACGAACGATGAAAAATTCGCCGCGTTGGCGATCCAGTCGGTTTCGCCGGCGAGCAGCGCGCGCGCCTGCGCGACCAGTTCGTGATATTGCGCGGCTTTGGGCAGATGCGAGGTGGAGGAAACTTCGAACATGACGGCGTCCGTGATCAGTGCGGGATGAAAAGTGCCAGCGGATGCAGTGTAAAGCAAGCGCTAGCCGTGCGCGCGCCTGTCGAGCGCTGCGATACACGGCGCGCGTCGCAATATCTTAATATTCAATTCGCACTAACTTAAATCGACTAGTCTTTTTGCGGCGTCTATTCTGCTATATTCCATTCTCCATTCGATTTGTTTTTAAGATCTTTCCGATGCCATGCAATGACCGGTCGCAATCTTTTTTCGTATGTGCTTCTCGCGCTGACCACCTGGATAAGCGTGTCCGCGGCAGAAACACCACACGCGGCGATTAACGATTTCGTCGGCAATTGGGTCGTGACCGATGTAGTTGACTATGCCGATATTTCCGGCGGTGTGCCCGAAGCAAAACGGATTCTCGGCATGACTATGAAAATTACGCCGCGATCCATGAGCTTCGACAACGAAACCTGCAAGCCAAATACGGGCTTTACCGTCAAACAAATTGATACGCTTTCGGAACTGAATAAACAGTTCGAACTTCGCGTGAATGAAACCGGATTGCCCGCTACAAGCGTCGTCGTAGACAGCGACAATTGTTTTGCAGTTTTCCGGATGGACGCTCACAGGATTGTTTTTGGATGGAACGGCATCATCGTTCGCGCCATACGCGATACCAAGGCCCCTTACTGATCGACACCGATAATCACGCTCGACGCCTTGAAAACCGCCGTCGCCGTGTTGCCGTTCGCGAGTCCAAGGCGCTCGACGCTGTCGTTCGTGATGATCGCCGCGATCTGCGCGCTGCCCGCGCGGATCGTCACCTCGGAATTGACCGCGCCCTTCGTCACGGCCGTGACCGTCCCTTCGATGCAGTTGCGCGCCGACACCTGGTGCGTCGCGACATCGACCATCACGATGACCGACGAGGCCTTCACGAGCGCAAACGCCTGCTTGCCGGCCGCGAGCCCAAGTGACTCCGCGCTGCCGTGCGTGATGATCGCGACGATCTCGAGACCGTCCGGCGTGCGCAGCGTCACTTCGTCGTTGACGGCGCCGTGCTTGACTTCGGTGACTTCGCCGCTGAACTGATTGCGTGCGCTGGTTTTCATGGCGGGCTCCCTGTCGATTCAAGCGCGTGGCGACGCGCGGGGCGGACGGATCAGGCGAGTGTAATGGAAGCCGCGCGCAGCCGCTAAACATCGAATGCGCCGTAGCATCGCCGACACCGTATCATCGTGCCCGTGAACCTCATACGCCGAATCGTTTTTATGCCCGTCGCCGTTCTTTCCCGCCATGTCTGCCGCGCCGTCGTGCTGTGCGCCGCCGTCACCGCACTAGTCGCGTGCAGCACGCCGACGCCGCCGCGCGACACCCACGCGTTCGTCGACAACGTCACGCTGTTTCCGCTTGCCCACTACGACCAGAACGTCGATCACTGGCTCGATCCGGACAGCCCGGACTACGATCGGCCGTTCCTCAGCGCCGCCGAGCAGCGCGCGCATTTCGACGCGCTGTTCGCGCGCTACTTCGGCACGGGCGCGAACGCGCCATCGCCGTGGAATCCCGCCTGGGTGACGACGCGCGTGTTTCGTGAACAGGGCGAGGACATTGCCGCGCTGCAACAGCGCCGCATCGACAAGTTCGACAACACCGGCAAGCACGGCAGCGTCATCGGTTACGGCGAAAACTTCCGGCCGCACGACAAGGCGTGGATCGACGCGATCGCGGGCAATATCAACATCGCGCAGTTCACCGAAACGCCGGTCTTTCAGAGCGAGCGGCGCGCGATCGCGACCGGCAACCTGATGGTGCGCGAGCTGCCGACCACCGATCCGTCGTTTTACGACCATCATCTGGCCGGCGAAGGTTATCCGTTCGACAACCTGCAGATTTCGGCGGTGCGGCCAGGCACGCCGCTCTATGTGCTCGGCAGCAGCGGCGACGGCGCGTGGCATTACGTGCAGACGCCCGACGTGCAGGGCTGGGTGCGCAGCGACGGCGTTGCGCTCGCCGATGATCGTTTCGTCGATGATTGGCGCGCGGCGGCCGCACAGTCGCTGGGCGCGGTGATCGTCGCGTCGGCGGCGGTCAACGACAGCCGTGGCGTGTTCCGCTTCGACGCGCCGGCCGGGACGATGCTGCCGCTGGTGGCGGGTGCCCCGGCATCATCGGCTGCGACCAGCGCCAACCCAGCCACACTGCAGCTGCTCGTACCCGCACGCGACGTCGACGGCCGCGCGCTGATCCGCACCGCGTCGCTCGACGCCACGCAAATCACGCCGATGCCGCTCGCCGCGACGCCGCGCCATCTCGCGATGCTATTGAAGGCGCTGATCGGCCGGCCGTACGGCTGGGGCAATAGCGGGCTCTACAACGACTGTTCGTCGGAACTGCAAAGCATCTTCGCCGCGTTCGGCGTGTGGCTGCCGCGCCATTCGTCGACGCAGATGAGCGCCGGCCGCATGGTCGATCTGTCGGACTCGACGCCCGCCGAGCGGCTCGACTATCTGGCGCGGCATGGGGTGCCGCTGCGCACGCTGATCTACATCGGCGGGCACGTGATGCTGTACCTCGGCAACACGACGCGCGACGGCGTCACGGTCCCCGTCGTCTATCAGGACGTGTGGGGCTTGCGCCCGGCCGACAACAGCCGCCGCGCGGTGATCGGCGGCTCGGTGATCCTGCCGCTCGACGAGCGCATCCCGGAGGACGCGGCGCTGCAGTCGCTCGCCGCGACGCACACGTTCCAGATCAGCATCCTCGGCGCGCCGCCGGGCAGCGCGGCGCCGTCGTCGGCGCCGCCCGCGGACGAGGACAATCCGGCGGGATAACCGGCGGGGCCGCCTCGCCCCTACCTGAAAATATTTTTTTCGGGGTGTCGATCCAACGGCCGCAAAGTCGTCGTAACGTTGAAGACCCAGCTCACGCAGCCGGTCTTTCCACTGAGGAACCGTTACTTCAAGGAGTCACCGTCATGTCCAGCGCCGCTGTCAAACCGATCCCGGACGGGATGCACTCGCTCACGCCGTACCTGATCTGCAAGAACGCCGCCGAAGCAATCGCGTTCTACACGAAAGCCTTCAACGCCGTCGAACAGGTCCGTCTGCCGGGCCCCGACGGCAAGGTGATGCACGCGACCCTGAAAATCGGCGACTCGATGCTGATGCTGACCGACGAATGGCCCGAGCATCAAACCTTCGGCCCCATCACGCTGAAAGGCACGCCGGTCACGATTCATTACTACGTACCGGACGTCGACGCGAGTTTCAAACAGGCGGTCGACGCGGGCGCGACCGTCACGATGCCCGTCACCGACATGTTCTGGGGCGACCGCTACGGCCAGGTCAAGGACCCGTTCGGCCACAGCTGGTCGCTCGCGACGCACAAGCGCGACCTCAGCACCGAGGAAATCCAGCAGGCGATGGCCGCGATGAACTGTTCGCCCGAAGAGAAGAAGTGAGCAGCCGGCGCGCGGCGGGCGAACGCACGCCCGGCGCCCGCCGTCACCCATCGCGAAGGAGCAACGTCATGCAGAAAATCGCGCCGTGCCTGTGGTTCGACGGCAATGCGGAAGAAGCCGCGGCGTTCTACACGTCCGTGTTTTCGGCTTCGCGCATCGCCACCACGCTGCACTACACGGATGCCGGGCCCGGACCCGCGGGCAAGGTCGTCGCCGTCACGTTCGAAATCGAAGGTCAGGAGTTCATGGCCCTGAACGGTGGCCCGCAATATACGTTCACGCCGGCCATTTCGCTGCTCGTGCACTGCGACTCGCAGGAAGAAGTGGACCGCTACTGGTCGAAGCTGCTCGACGGCGGTGGCCAGCCGTGGGCCTGCGGCTGGCTGCGCGACCGCTTCGGTGTGTCGTGGCAGATCGTGCCCAACGTGCTGATGGAGATGCTGCGCGACTCCGATCGCGAAAAGGCAAGCCGCGTGATGGCGCAGATGATGAAGATGGTCAAGCTCGATATCGCGCCGCTCGAACAGGCGTATCGCGGCGAGTAGGACGGCGCGCGGCGCGTGCGCCGCGTCGCCCGCGCGATCTTTTGATAGGATCGGCCTCGACCCCAACACGGCGAGACAACCACGGTGCGCGTCAACCATCAGGCCTTCTTCTGCTCGCTGTTCATCGCGCGTCTCGCCGATCAGATCCTGCTCTTTCTGGTGCCGCTCGTCGTGTTTCAAACGACCCGCCAGGTCTCATGGTCGGGCCTCGCGTTTTTCATCGAAACGCTGCCGCGCTACCTCGTGTTCCCGTTCTTCGGCGCGCTATGCGACCGCTTGCCGCCGCTGCGTCTGATGCGGCTGAGCCAGGCGGTGCGCGCGGTGGCATGCTTCGGCGGTATCGCCGCGTATGCGCTGTTCGGCGGTATCGGCTGGCTGATCGCGCTGTCGGCCGTGTGCGGCGTGCTGACGAGCCAAGGACTCGTCGCGCGCGAGGTGATGCTGCCGCAGATCTTCAGTACGCAGCAGATCCACAAGGTCCTCGCGTATTCGCAACTGGCCGATCAGCTCGGCTTCGTGCTCGGGCCGATGCTCGCCGCGCTGCTGCTCGGCTGGTGGCGTTGGGAATGGGTGGTCGCCGCGACCGGCGTGCTGTTCCTCTGCGCCGATGCCGCGCTGTTCGTCTGGCAGCGACTGAGCGGTTCGCGCGTGCCCGCCCATGCGCCCGCTCATGCGCTCGCACCCGCCGCTCACTGGACCGCGCCGCTGCGCATCGCGCTCAATCATGTGTGGACGCTGCCGGGCCTGAAAAAGGTCATCATGCTCGCGGCCGCGGAAAACCTCGTAATCGGTGTCACGCTCGCGACTTCGGCGGCGATGGTGACGGGCTTGCACGCGCAATCGAACCGCTACTATGCGGGTCTGCAAACGGCCGGTGCGATCGCCACGGTGCTGGTGCTGCTGACGGTGGCGCGCGCCGGCTGGCCCGCGCGCGTGCTCGGTCTGGTCGCATTCGTGACGATCTGCGCGGGCGGCGTGATCGCGGGCGCGAGCGCGTCGCCGTGGGGCTATGCGCTCGGCTTTCTGCTGATCGTCGGCTTCGACAAGATGTTCAACGTCTACATCCGCAGCGCGCGTTTGCAGATCATCCCGCCCGAAGACTACGGCAAGACGATCGGCGTCGCGATTTTGCTGAACAACGTGACGCAGCCTCTCGCCGGCCTGCTCGTCGGCGTGTTCTCCGCCCGCACCCAAACCGGCCCGCTGATCGTCGCGCTATCGCTGACGATGGGCGGCATCGGCGCGACGATATCGATCGGCTCGGCGCTGCTGCGCCGCAAGCGCGCGTGGGCGCTCGAGGACTGACGGCGCCTCGGCCCCCAAAGTTACCCACAGTTTTTGTTGGCAAATCTGTGCATAACTTCCCGGAAAAAGCTGCAAGCCTTTGATACGGCTGTCGTTTTTTCGTCTGCTTCGAAGGTGCGGCAGCGCACCGAGTTTTACCGGGGTTCATGGGTCGCCGCGGCTCGATGCATCCTTCATACGACGGTCAGCTCAATCCGGCACACTGTAATTCGTGACAAATTAGCTGAGTTCGCTTGCGGCGCAATTACGCGTATGGCACGCTAAACATTCATGAAAAAGAAAAGGCGCACGCACAGCGCAATTTCTCATATCGATGACAATGCGACTGCCCGCCCTGATATGGCTAGGCGCACTTATTTTTCGTAAATTCCCTGTGAACTCAGATGCGGATTTTCCGCATTCATTATTCGACTTACCTGATTGTTCAATATGGCCTTTTAAATCCAATTTATTTCACATTTATCAAATGCGTCCGGACTACCGCACATCTAAACAAACACTCGCGCAGCAATGGCGGCGCAAAACCGACGCCGTGCCCGCGGACGTGGGCCCCGCACTATGCGAAGACGCGGGTGGTGCGGGTGTGTCCAAGGCACGTCGGCGCGCGCTGAAGACGCTGTCGTGGCTCGCTATCGCCGCGCCTGCGGGCTGGCTCGTGAGCCGCCTGCCATGGCGGACGTGGACCGCCGAGTTCCGCACCGCGACCGGCGAACTGCACGATGTGCTGCTTGCGGACGGCACGCAGGTCACGCTGGCCAGCGCGAGCGCGATCAACGTCGCGTTCGAAGCGAACGCTCGGCGCGTCCATCTGCTGGCAGGGGAAATCATGGTGCGGCCCGTGAGCGATGCCCGCGGCACACCGGACGCCCGAATCACTCATGCGCCTTTGCTCGTGCAGACGGCCGAAGGCGTCGTCGAAGCGCGCGGCGCGCAGTTCAGCGTCAGGCAACGGGAGGGCTTCACACGCGTGGCCGCATTTCGGGGCGACGCGTTGGTGACGCCGGCATCGGGCGCGGCGCTGATGCTGGCGTCAGCCCAATGGTGCACGTTCACGCGTAGCCGCGTCGCGGCACCGCAAGCGCTCGACGCACGCGAGGCGATGTGGACGCGTGGCCTGCTCTACGCGAACGACATGCGGATCGCGGACCTCGTCGACGAACTTGCGCGCTACCACGCCGGCGTGTTGCGTTATGCCGACGACATCGCCGATCTGCGCGTGTCGGGCATCTACCAGCTCACCGATACGGACGGGACGCTCGCACTGCTGCAGCGTACCTACCCGATCCGTTTGCGCTCGATCACGCCTTACTGGACCATCGTCGAAGCGCTAGATAGCGCGAGAATCTGACGCTCAAGCCGCCACGGCCTGCGGCAACGCGAAGCCTTGCTCGCCCTGCTCGCCGCCCAACGCATCGATCAGATCGCGCAGCATGCGATCCAGTTCGGCCGTCATCAGCGCGACGTCGGAATCGAAGCGCTCGTCGTCGTTCTGCGCGCTCGGGTCGCTCGCTTCCTTGAGCACGTCGAGCGGCGCCACGCGCTTGATCGTCAACGACGGCGTCAGCACGAACGACACGCGGTCGTTCCACGTCATCGCCAGCCGCATGCATTGCTTGCCCGCCTCGATGTGGCGGCGCATATCGTCGGTGTCCAACGTATGGCCGACATAGCGCACCGTCGCATTGCCCTCGGCGGGCGAACGCAGCTCGGTGTCCTGATCGAGCGTGAAACCGGCCGGCGCGTCGCCGTCGAGCAGCCAGCCGGTCATCGCCGCAACCGGCGACTGCGTGACGCGCACCGTCATCAGCGGCAACGAGTCGATCGACTTCACGAGCAGACCGCGCACATCGTCGGCAACCGCCTGCGACGCCGCGTCGATCACGAGCCAGCCGTTCCTGCAATCGATCCACACGCGCGTATCACGGCGGATGCTGAACGCGCGCGGCCGCAGTTCGTCGGTGACCTGCTCCTTCAGATCGCGCATCTGCTTGCGGCCCGGCTTGAAACCCTGCTGATCCTCGAGCTCGGCCGCGCGCTCACGCGTGATCTGCGTGACGACCGACGCGGGCAGCAGCTTCTTCTCGGCGCGAAACGTCAGCAGCATCTGAGCGTTCATCGCGTAGACGAGCGAGTCGCTCTCGCGCGGCGGCGCCCAGCCTTGGGCCTGCATCTCGACGCTCTGGCCGGGCGCGAACGCGTGCGGCGCGAGCCACTTCTGCATCTGTTCAGGGGTAACGGACCAGGGAGCGGGCAGACGGTGCAGCTGAAGGTTTTTGAACCACATGAGCGAAGTCGGAGTTGGGCAAAGCGCAGCATTTTATCCGACGGGAACCAGCCGGGGCGTTCAGGCGAGCACGATCCTGGATGGCAACAGAATGCGCCTGGCCGATCGATCGGGGACGACCTGACGCTGCTGAAGCTGCTGAAGCTACTCCCCGCGCCGAAGCTTTGGTTCGGACCGTAGTGGTTTTGCCTTAGCGGCGCGCCCGCGCGTTCCGGCGGTAAATCACCTAGACTTTTGAACAGGACAGACCCAGACGGAGGCGGTCATGGCCGACGAAACCGCAGCCTGGCATACGGTGCAATACGAAGGCTTCGAAATACACGTGTCACCTGTCGTGAAGGACCCGCCCGACGCGGCGCATGCCGCCGCTGCGGCCACGCAAAACAGCCGCTACACGTATCGCGGCTACGTCTGCCATCCGGGCGCCAACCCCCAGCTTCCCGGCCATGCGGTGCCGTTTCACGCGGACGGCGAGGAGAGCTTCGCGAGCCTCGACGATGCGCTATACGAAGCGGTGCACGTGGGGCGCAGCATCGTCGACGGCACGCATCCGGATCTGACCGTGCTGCCGCTCGTGACAGGCGGCGTTTGACACACGCCGCGCGTCAGGCAATCGCTTTCGGCTCAACGCCCGTTAGCCCAATGCGCGCTTGATGCGCGACTTCAGCAGCGCACGGCGCAGCCGGCCGGTGCGCTCCGGCTCGCTGAGCGCGAGCGCGCCGTCGAGGGCGGTGCCGCGTCGCAGGTAGTAGCGGTCGAAGGTCGCCTGCGTCATCCCCCATTTGTTGAGGAACTGGCGGCGCCCGTCGTTCTTCACGATCTTGCCGGTGCTCTTCTGCTGGAAGTGATAGACGAGACTGTCGCCGACGCCGACGAACACGCGGCAGCCCGCGTCCCACAGCTTCATCGAGAAATCGTTGTCACTGCTCATGCCGGGGCTCAGCTCGCTGCTATAGCCGCCCACCTTGAACCACCAGTCGCGATGCACGAGCGTCGGCGGCCACGTCGCCCCGCGCCAGTCGGCGCGCACGAGACCCGGCGCGGCGGCGACCAGCTCGTCGGTGCGAAACACCTGCGCGTCACGGCCGAAGTCGCGCACCACTACGCATGGATTGCCCGAATCGACCGGCTCGATCATCGTGCCGGACAGCATGAAGAGGTTGTCCGCCGGCATCTGGGCGAGACGCTTCACGAGTGCCTCGTCCCAGCCGGGGCAGCAATACATGTCGTCGTTCATGTAGACGATGTAGTCCTGCGTCGCGCGGGCCGCCGCGAGATTGACCGCGTGGCAGATGCCGATATTGCCGGGCGACGCCGTGTGCTCGATGCCCTCGTCGCGCACCCACGCGAGCGTGCCGTCCGAGCCGTCGTTCACATGCACGATGATCTGGTGCGGATGCGCCGAATGACGGCGCAGGCTTTTGATCACGAGGCGCAGATAAGGCAGGTTGTTCCAGGTCGGGATGATGATTGAGAACATCGAGTCGGTCCGTTGAGCTGGGCGCGAGCGCGGCATGCGCCGCGCGCCGGCCATGAGTGTCGCGCGATTGTACCGCCCCCGCCTGCTCGCACGACAGGCGCCGCCCGCCCCGCCGCATGCCGCGGCCAGCGCAACCGTAGCGCGTGCGGCAGCAAGCATTTCGCAAGGAAGCGCGTGGTTATAATCCGGATCGCTCTACCGTCTTGAAAAATTCAAATGGTCCGGCACCCCTGCAATTTCACCACCGGAACGGTAGTGTTCATCGATAACCTCGACCTATGATTTTTGCTTCCAGTCTGGTCTGGCTCACGTCGGCTCTGCTGTTTCTCGCGCCCGCGGTCAATCTGATTTGGCGCGGCGGCACCGGCTACTGCTTTTTCGCGCTCGTCGCGCTCGCGCTCGGCGCGGCCATCGTCAACCGGCGCAAGCCGGGCTATTTCTCCGCGTTGCGCACCTACCGCTGGTTCGCGATCGGCATGTTCGCGTTCGTCGTAGGGATCGGCGTGCAGCAACTGGCGCTCGGCTACTGGTTGCCACGCGAGTTCGACTCGATGGCGCGCTTCGCGCTCGCACCGCTGGTGTTCCTGCTGCTGCGGCAATTGCCGTCGCGCAATCTGCGCATGATCGGCTGGGGCTGCGCGGCCGGCGCGTTCGCGGTCGGCGCGTGGGCGATCATCGATCAGCCGCCCGGCGGCTGGACCGACGCGAACCGCCTGAACAACTCGTACACGAACGCGATTCCGTTCGGCGATACGGCGCTGCTGCTCGCGTTCCTGTCGGTGTTCACGCTCGGCTGGGACAATCCGCGCGACTGGCGGGTGCTCGTGCCGCGCGTGCTCGCGCTGGTGTCGGGCGGCTATGCGTCGTTTCTGTCGGGCTCACGCGGCGGCTGGGTCGCCGTGCCGGTGTTCGTCGTGCTGCTCGGCGTCCAGTACCAGTGGTTCACCCATAAAAAGCGCCTGCTGATCGCGACGCTCGCGATCGCGATCGGGGCGACCGGGCTGCTGTCGACCGAACGGGTTCAAAAGCGCTTGGCCGAAGTGCCGAACGATGTATCGATGATGCACAAGGGCGAGGATTTCACGGCCACCGGTCTGCGCCTGCAGCTGTGGGACGCATCGCGGATGATCTTCGAGCGGCATCCGGTGTGGGGCGTCGGCAAGGGCCATCTGGTCGACGAACTCGGTGCGATGGCAAAGCGCGGCGAAGTGAAGGCCGAAATCGTCAACGAGCGCGCGCATAGCGACTTTTTCTCGACGCTCGCCGAGATGGGCGCAGTCGGCGTGATCTGCCTGCTGCTGTTCTACTACGGGATGGCGGTGTATTTCTGGCGGCACCGGCACGCGACTGATCCAGCGATTCGCGCCGCGTCCTACGCGGGTCTCGCGGTCGCGGCCAGCACGGTGATCTTCGGACTCACGATCGACGTGCTGGTGCCGATCATGGTGACTGTGCTGCTCGCCTTGCTGGTGGCGACGCTGCTGGCGGTGATCGATGCGCGCAAACGCGAGTTGCGAAGCGAAGCGCGGGCCACGCCCACGTCGGCCGTGCTCGTGCGCGAGACGCAGTTTCCACGCCATTGATTCCGATTCGAGGACAAGCGGCAAGCCAAGCGCGGCGCGCCGCCCTCATCCTCGCGTGAATACCTCGTAAAGCGCCGCGACGTGCGCGTCGACGCTCGGGTCGTAGACCAGGCTGTCGCGCGGCGCCGCGATCCGTGCGAGGCCGCTCTCCACGCGCTCGACCGCCTGCTCGATCGCTCGCTCGAAACTGCCCTCGGACTGCCGCGAGAACGCGATCTTCGCCGCGCCGGTCACGGTCTCCGCCGAGCCGACGTTCTCGGCGATCACGAGCGGCGTGCCGCACATCACCGACTCGACGCCGACGAGGCCGAACGGCTCGTACGCCGACGCGACGACCGTGAAATCGGCGGCCGCGAACAGCTTCTCGATCTCTTTGCTGTAGCCCGCGTAACGAATCGTGTCGCTGGTCTTCGGCACCGGGCGGCCCGCGACGACGAGGCACACCGGCAGCGTCGTGCGCGAGAAAAACGCTTCGAGCAGCGCATAGCCCTTGCGCTCGTGACTCGTCGACGAGAACACGAACATCACGCGATCGTCGGGCACGCCAAGCTGGCGACGCACTGCCGCGCGTGCGGCGGCGTCGAGC
Organism: Paraburkholderia sprentiae WSM5005; assembly: GCF_001865575.2. Taxonomy (NCBI): domain Bacteria; kingdom Pseudomonadati; phylum Pseudomonadota; class Betaproteobacteria; order Burkholderiales; family Burkholderiaceae; genus Paraburkholderia; species Paraburkholderia sprentiae. Next base: position 953,599 of record NZ_CP017561.2, on the reverse strand, counting down.
GGCCTGAAGCGTTCGGTGTCGACCGGCGGATACAGCACGTCGATGCGCGCGGCCGGCACCTGATAGAAACGCTGCAACTCGCGGCTCATCAATTGCGAATGCGCGACGATCGAGCGTGCCCGCGTGTAGACGCGCCGCTCGAGCTCGATCTGCCATGCGTCGCTGCGGCGCGGCGCGCGGCCCGCGGCTTCGAGCGAGCCCGGGTGCGTGCCGCCGCACAAGGCGACGTCGGCGTGCGTCGAGTGATTGATCGAGAACACGCACGCCGGACGATGCCGCTTCAAACGCTGCTTCAGACGCCAGTCGAACGCGAGGTTGCGCAGCTTGCGCGGCGCCCAGCGCACGTTGAGCGGCTGCGCATCGATCCACGCGGCCTCCGGCAGCGCGCGATCGATCTCGCGCGCGAACAGCGTCGGGCGCAGACCCAGGCGATGCAGGCCGGCGATCACGTCGCGCGTGTAGCGCTCGGCGCCGCCGCTGTTTTTCAGCGCCTGGGCGGTCAACGCGATGTCGGTGAGGGGACGGCGGTGCGGGTCGAGGGCTGCGTCGCGGGTTGGCTCTGACAAGGATCGATCTCGGTGGGGCGCATGCGCGGACGAGGCCGTGGATGCGGAGTTTCGGGCAGCGGCAATTGTAAAGGATGGGTTTCGCCGGGCTCAGATCGCGGTGTTCAGGTTTGCCGCGTGCGTCGCGCGGCTCGGCCGCCAGCGGCTAGAATCTAGGCCAATCGCCTTGGCCCCGACTTCATGACCGATAGCCCGCTGCCCGCCGCAACCGCCGACACCCCGCGCCCGCTCGTCTCGATGCTGGTGATCGCCTACAACCAGGCAGAGCAGATCGGCGACGCCGTGCGCAGCGCGCTCGCGCAAACCTACGAGCCGCTCGAAATCATCGTCTCCGACGACGCGTCCAGCGACGCCACCTACGCCGCCATCGAAGCGGCGCTCGCCGGCTACGCAGGGCCGCATCGCGTGATCGCGCGGCGCAATACCGTCAACCAGGGCATCAGCGCGCACCTGTCGCAACTCGCGCAGCTCGCGCACGGCGAGCTGTTGTTCATCGCGGCCGGCGACGACATGTCGGCGCCCGAGCGCTGCGAACGCGTCGTCGACTGCTGGCTCGCGCATGGGCGCCGCCCCGACCTGATCGCGACCGATCTCGCCGACATGGACGAAGCGGGTCAGGTCCACGAGCGCGTGAGCCCGACCGGGCTCGACCGCTACCGCAGCTTCGACGACTGGCTGGTCGAGCGTCCCTGGTTGATCGGCGCCGCGCATACGTGGTCGCGACGCCTGATCACGCGTTTCGGGCCGATGCTGCCGGGCGCCGCGGCGGAGGATCAGATCATGGTGCTGCGCGCGATCCTGTCGGGCGGCGCAATCAGTCTGCGCGAGCCGCTGGTGCGCTACCGGCGCGGCGGGCTATCGCGCAAGCGCCGCTACCAGTCGGTCGACGAACTGATCGCACGGATGCGGCAGAGCAATCGCTACGGACTCGCGGAGCTCGCGCAACTGCAACGCGACGCTGAGATCGCCGGCGTCGGCGAGCGCATGCGCGCGGCGATGGCGCCGAAGCTCGCGCGCGAGCAGTTCATCCATGCGATGTTCCAAGCGGACAGCCTCGGCGAACGCATCGGGCTGGTGACGCGCAGCGCCGGCGTGAAGCTCGGGCTGCGGATGCGGATGTTTCTTTATGCGAGTTGCCCGGTGGTGTACGCGCCGGGCATCTGGATCAAGCGGGTCGCGCGGGGCAAAAAGGCCTGAAGACCACGCTGTGGTCTGGCAGTGCCTGGCGACGCGACATCGGTCACCAAAGTCGGCGCTAGGCGCCGCGCCGCTGCCGCAAGCGTCGCACCAGACTCGGCCGTCGCACCTCGACGCCGAAGCTCAGCACGCTCGCGCGCAAGCGCCGCAGCATCTTCACCGAGCGCACGAAGGTCTCGCCGGTGCGGCTGATCATCACGAACGCCAACGCGCCGCGCCAGCTCGCGACACCGCGCGAAAACGCATACATGTCGTGACGCGCGTCGATGGGCAGCTCGGCGCCGAAGCGTCGCGCGAACACCCGCACCTGCTCGGCGATGGCTTCGATCTGCCGCTGCCGGCTTGCGCCGCGGCGGTGTGCCGCCGCGGCGCCACATTCGTCGCGCGCCGCGCCGCGCTCGTTGGTCGCGCTCGCGCCGACCGCGTTGCCGTCATGCTGCCGATACTTCAGATGCGGCGCTGCGACGTGGCGAATCTCGCCGAACGACGCGACCACCATCGCAAGCCACCAATCGTGCATCACGATGCCGGGCGGGAATGGCAGCGCGCGTTCGAGCGTCGCGCGATTGACGAGCATCGCGCAGCCGGGCACGTGGTTGCTCAGCAGAAAATCGCGCAGTCGCGTCGCGCAGCGCGACTTCGCGGTGATATCGAACAGCGAGCGTGACAGACAGCACAGCGTCGAGTCGACGAGCTCGATGTCGCAGAACGCGAGCGCCGGCTTCGCGGCGCCACCACCCGCGCTTTCGATGCGCCGCAGCTCGCACATCAGATCGGTGACTTTCTCGGGCGCCCAGACGTCGTCCTGGTCGGCCAGCGCGATGTAGTCGCCGCGGCAGCCGGCAAGCGCGCGCTCGAAATTGCCGACGATGCCGGCGCGCGTACCGTCGCCGACGAGCCGCACCGGCACGCGTCCGACATAGGAGGCGAGCAGTTCGCGGGTGCCGTCGCTGGAGGCGTCGTCGGACACCACGACTTCGAGATGGGGCCAACTCTGCGCTTCGAGCGAAGCCAGCAGCTCGGGCAAAAAGGTGCGGCCGTTGTACGTCGCGAGCGCAATGGAGACGAGCGGCTTGCTCGGATGGTCGTGAGACATGGGCAGTCGATTTTGCGCAGGGCGGACTGGATCAAACTGCGCTTTGCTGGAACTGGATTCGATGCAGATGCGCGTACAAGCCGTCGTGCTCGAGCAGTTCGCGATGGCTGCCGTGCTCGACGATCCGCCCCGCCTCCATCACGAGGATGCGGTTGGCGCGCTCGATCGTCGACAGCCGGTGCGCGATCACGAGCGTGGTGCGGCCCTTCATCAGCGTTTCGAGCGCCGCCTGCACGTGGCGTTCGGACTCGGAATCGAGCGCCGACGTCGCTTCGTCGAGAATCAGGATCGGTGCGTTCTTGTAGATCGCGCGCGCGATCGCGAGACGCTGGCGCTGGCCGCCCGACAGCATCATGCCGTTGTCGCCGACGAGCGTCTCGATGCTTTGCGGCATCGCTTGCACGGTGTCCCACAGGTTCGCGGCGCGCAGCGCCGCCTTGACCTTCTCCGCGTCGACCGCCTGACCGTACGCGACGTTGTGCGCGATCGTGTCGTTGAACAGCACGACGTCCTGGCTCACCATGGCGATCTGGCTGCGCAGCGCGTGCAGGTCGTATTCGGGCAGCGCGACGCCGTCGATCAGAACCGCACCGCCGGTCGGATCGAAGAAGCGCGGCAACAGGTTCACGAGCGTGGTCTTGCCGCTGCCCGACGGACCCGCGAGCGCGACCATCTCGCCCGGCGCGATCTTGAACGACACCTGGTCGAGCGTATGACGCTCGTGCGTGGAGTTCGTGCCGTAGTTGAACGACACGTCACGGAACTCGACCTCGCCACGCGCGCGCGCGAGCGGCTTGCCGCCGCCTTTGGGCTCGGCGGGCTCGTCGATCAGGCCGAAGATCAGTTCAGCCGCGGTCATGCCGCGCTGCAACGGCTGGTTCACGTCCATCAGATGCTTGAGCGGCGAGATGATCAACAGCATCGACGTGACGAACGCGACGAAGCCGCCGACCGTCGTCTGATCCGACGACGACTGCACCACCGCGATCGTGATCACGACCGCGAGCGCGATCGACGCGAGGAACTGCGTCAACGGCTGCGCGAGGCCGCCAGACACCGTCATGCGCATCGCGTAGCCGCGCAGGCGCCGGCTCATCGCGGTGAAGCGGTCCGTCTCGTACTGCTCGCCGTTGTGCACCTTGACGACCTTGTAGCCGCCCACCGTCTCCTCGACGATATACGACAGCTCATTGGTGAGCAGCTGATGCTCGCGGTTCAGGCGCCGCAGCCGGCGGTTGAT